>CALWYL010000019.1 GCA_944385765.1 uncultured Oscillospiraceae bacterium | reverse complement strand
CGCACCATTAGCTCAGCTGGTAGAGCACCTGACTCTTAATCAGGGTGTCCAGGGTTCGAGTCCCTGATGGTGTACCAGGCCCGTTGGTCAAGTGGTCAAGACGGGGGCCTCTCACGCCCCAAACGGGAGTTCGACTCTCCCACGGGTCACCACCTGGGACCCTGTAAATCCGGGGTCCCAGGATACAAAAGAATAGTTGGTGCTTTTAACGGTGAGGGTCCACCCGTTCCCATTCCGAACACGGAAGTTAAGCTCACCTGTGCCGAAAATACTTGTCTGGAGACGGACTGGGAAGATAGGTCAGTGCCAACACCGGGGGCCATATGGCCCCCGAGTTCTATGCCTCCTTAGCTCAACAGGTAGAGCATGCGGCTGTTAACCGCAGGGTCGTAGGTTCGAATCCTACAGGGGGCGCCAAAAGAGCCGCCACTTCCGGGTGGCGGCTCTTTGAAATCGGGCCTTTAGCTCAGTTGGTTAGAGCAACCGGCTCATAACCGGTCGGTCCGGGGTTCGAGTCCCTGAAGGCCCACCATTGGCGGAGCAAGTACACGCTTGCTCCGCTTTTTTATTTTCACTCTGGGGAGAGGTGCCCGAAATGCTTACTTCTGAGGCCCTGAATTCGCTTCTGCGCGAGCCTCTGCGTGCAACCGTGCTTGACAGTGTGGGCTCAACAAACACGTTTCTGGCCCAACAGGCGCTCGAGGGCGCCGCTGCGGGGACAGTCGTCATCGCGCGCGAGCAGACGGCCGGCAGGGGGTTGCGCGACCACAGCTTTTTCTCACCTGCCGGCAGCGGGCTGTACATGAGCCTGCTGCTGCGCCCGCAAATACCGGCGGAGCTGGCGCTGCTGGTCTCACCGGCGGCGGGAGTGGCGGCCTCGCGTGCCCTGGAGGACGTCAGCGGACGCCGTACGCAGATAAAGTGGGTGAATGACGTGTTGATGGACGGCCAGAAGGTCTGCGGCATATTGACTGAGGCGCGGGGCGGCTCGCGGTCAGCGCCCGACTTCGTCGTCTGCGGGATTGGCATAAATCTCTGCCCGCCAGCCGGAGGCTTCCCGCCTGAGCTCAGGGGTGTCGCGGGCGCCGTATTTGACGCTTATCCGGGCGATGAACAGGCCGCATCTCTGGCGGCGGCGGTGCTCAATGGACTCTGGGAGCTCTGCTCGCGCCTGCCCTCGAAGGAGCTCATATGCTCCGAGTATCTCAGGAGATGCCGCCCGGGCGATAGGGCGTCGTATGGCGAAGAGGAGCCGCTCAGGAGGCTCCTGGGGCTTTAACACAGATGAATGGACACCGGCAATATGTGCAAAACGGCCGGCGGGCTATTTTTGCCCGCCGGCCGTCTGTCTCTATTGGGAGAGGTTATGCGCCGAGGAGGATGCGGTCGTTGGAGAGCTCCGTGCCGGAGGCGGCGGAGAAGCGCTCCAGCAGGTCCTCAACTGTGAGCCGCTGCTTTTCCTCGCCGGATATGTCGAGGATTATCTCGCCCTCGCTCATCATGATAAGGCGGTTGCCATGGGCTATGGCGTCCTTCATGTTGTGCGTGACCATGAGCGTGGTGAGGTGGTTCTCGTTGACTATGTTGTCGGAGAGCTCGAGCACCTTTGCCGCGGTCTTGGGGTCGAGCGCGGCGGTGTGTTCGTCCAGCAGCAGGAGCTTGGGCTGTACCAGCGCGGCCATCAGCAGCGTGAGGGCCTGCCTCTGGCCGCCGGAGAGCAGTCCGGCGCGGGTGTTGAGGCGGTTCTCCAGGCCCAGGCCGAGATTGGCCAGCAGGGCCTTGTAGTCCTCGCGCTCGAGCTTGCTGATGCCCCACTTGAGGCCGCGGTGCTTTCCGCGGCGGGCGGCGAGAGCCAGATTCTCCTCTATGCCCATGGAGCCGGCGGTGCCCATCATGGGGTCCTGGAACACGCGGCCGATGAAGGAGGCCCGCTTGTGCTCGGGCAGATTGGTGATGTTCTTGCCGTCTATGAGTATGGCCCCGGAGTCGATGGGGAAGGTGCCGGCTATGGCGTTGAGCATGGTGCTCTTGCCGGCTCCGTTGCCGCCGATGACGGTGACGAAATCGCCGTCGTTCAGCGTCAGGCTCAGGTTGTGGAGCGCCGTCTTGGCGTTGACGGTGCCGGGGTGGAAGGTCTTGCTCACGTGTCTGAGTTCAAGCATTGTTTTTTTCCTCCTTTGCCTGATTCGCGCGGCTTCTGGTTCTGGACGAGAGCTGGCCCTTCCAGTAGGGGATGGCCAGGAAAATGGCGACTATGAGGGCGGTGAAGAGCTTGAGGTCGTTGGTGTCAAGGCCCATGCGGAGCACTATCTGGATGACCACGTAGTATATTATGGAGCCTATGACACAGGCGAGGAGCTTGAGGGCGAAATTCCTGAACACCTTGCTGAAGATGACTTCGCCGATGATGACGGCGGCCAGGCCGATGACGATGGCGCCCCGGCCCATGTCTATGGTGGAAGAGCCCTGGTACTGGGCGAGCAGGGCGCCGGAGAGGGCCACAAGCCCGTTGGATATCATCAGCCCGATGACGGTGTTCCTGCCGGTATTTATGCCCTGGGCCCGCGCCATGTGCATGTTCGCGCCCGTGGCGCGTATGCCGCAGCCTATCTCGGTGCCGAAAAACCAATACAGGACGCCTATCACCAGGGCGATGCCCAGCAGCAGCAGGGGGATGGGATTGCTCAGGGAGAGCTCGCGGATATAGCGGGAGGAGACGGCGAGATGGAAGTTATCGACCCTGATGGCCAGCGTGGCCTGGGTGCCGGCGGAAGTGCCCCAGCCCATGATGCGCAGATTGACGGTGTAGAGCGCGAGCTGGGTGAGTATGCCGGCCAGGATGGCCGGGATGCCGCACTTGGTGTGAAAGAGCCCTGTGACCAGGCCGGCGAGCATGCCGGCGAGCATGGCAAAGAACATTGCCAGGTACACGTTCATGCCGCCCAGAGTGAGCAGCACGCAGGTGGCTCCGCCGGTGGCCAGAGAGCCGTCCACGGTCAGGTCGGCCACGTCCAGCACCCTGTAGGTTATATAGACGCCGATGGCCATTATGCCCCATATGAGCCCCTGGCCCACGGCCCCGGGCAGGGCGTTCAAGAGCGATTGCAGGAATTCCATAAGCTAACGTTCCTCCGCATTTCGCGCTCTGGCGGCGAAGAGGCTCCGGCCTCTCCGCCGCTCCGGCGCTTTTACTTTATTTTATATGTGGTGCGCCTCAGGCGAGGGGCTCGTAACCCTCGGGGACGGTGATGCCCAGCGCCTCGCAGTTGGCGGCGTTGTACATCTTGGTGACAGTCTCATCGTAGCCGATGGCCATCTCGGAGACGTCGGCCTCTCCGGTGAGTATCTGCACGGCCATCTCGCCGGTTATCTGGCCCAGCTCGTAGTAGTCTATGGAGAGCGTGGCCACGCCGCAGCCGCTGCAGAGGCCGCTTTCACCGGCTATAACGGGCACGCCGGCAGCCAGGACCACGTTGGCTATGCTCTCGGTGTTGTTGGCGGCGGTGTTGTCGGTGGGTATGTAGATGACGTCACAGCTGTCGCAGGCGGACTGGGTGACACTGGCCAAATCGTTCACGTCGGTGAAGGCGAAGGGCTGGCAGGTGAAGCCGAGGGCCTCCAGCTCAGACTGGATGACCTCTATCTGGTAGACGCTGTTGGGCTCGGCGGAGCAGTAGAGCAGCCCCACGGTCTCAGCATCGGGGAAGAGCTCCTGGACCATGGCGGCCTGCTGGTCGAGCGGGGACAGGTCGCTGGTGCCGGAGACGTTGTTGCCCAGGACCTCGACCATGGTGTCCTCCAGGCCCAGAGCTATGGCGTAGTTGGTGACGGCGGTGCCCAGCACGGGGATGTCGGCGGTGGCGGAGGCGGCGGCCTGCAGCGCGCCGGTGGCGTTGGCGAGTATCAGATCCACGCCGTCTGCCACGTAGCCGTCTATTATGGTGATGCAGTTGTTCTGCTCGCCGCCGGCATTCTGCACCTTGACCTCCACGGCGTCGCCGAGGGCGTCGGTGAGGGCGTCGGTGAAGCCCTGGGTGGCGGCGTCGAGCGCGGTGTGCGGGGCGAGCTGGCAGACGCCCACCACAAAGGTCTCGGCGGGCTCGCCGCTTCCCTCGGGGGCGGAGCTCTCCTCCACGGCCTCGCTGGGCTCGGCCGGGGCGGCGGACTCCTCTTCCTCCGCGGGGGCCTCGCCGCAGGCGGCGAGGGACATGAGCATGATTGCCGCCAGGGCGGCGCAGAGCAGTTTCTTCTTCATCATTTTCCTCTCCTTTTCTTGCGGCAGTAAAAAAGCGGCCCCGCCTGCAAAGACGGGGCCGCTTGAACTGCCTTTTGAGCTCCCTGTTCAGCAAACCTCTTGTCCTGTCAGGCCCTTTTCCTGCTCCGTGCCATAAAAGTAAAAGTAAAAATAGGCATAGGAATAGAAGCCCGCATAGGAGAAGCGAGCCTGACGGTCGAAACGGACGGCGGAAGAGTTCATCACGCTGCTGAGCTTATTCATCTTCCGTCCTCCTTCCAGGCCGTGGCTCACGGCTGACTGTGTAAATACGATACCGCTTTAAATGTCAAAAGTCAATGCCGAATTTGCTTAAAAAGTTGGCTCTCTCGGGCGGGCGGTTTTGTCAGATGTCACAAAATCGCCCGCCCTCAGGAGAAAAATTCACTCGATGGGCTCGTAGCCCTCGGGGGGCGTGACGCCGAGCAGCTCGCAGTTTGCGGCGTTGTAGAGCCCGGTGACGACGGGGGAGTACTCCACGGCCATCTGGCTGATATCGGCCTCGCCGGTCAGTATCTGGGCGGCCATCCGCCCGGTGGCGGCGCCGAGCTCGTAGTAGTCGGCGGCAATGGTGGCCACGCCGCAGCCGCCGCAGATGCCGGAGTCGCCCCCGACGATGGGCACGCCGGCCGAGAGCGCCACATTGGCTATGCTCTCAGTGTTGGCGGCGGCGGTGTTGTCGGTGGGAATATAGATGACATCGCTGTTGTCGCAGGCCGTCTGGGTCACGGAGGCGAGGTCGTTGGCGTCGGTGAAGGCATAGGCTGCGCACTCGTAGCCCATCTCCTCCAGATATCCGCGCACGGTCTCTATCTGATACACGCTGTTGGGCTCGCCGGAGCAGTAGAGCAGCCCCACCGTCTCGGCCTGGGGGAAGAGCGAGTGCAGCATCTCGGCCTGCTGGTCGAGCGGCGCCAGGTCGCTGGTGCCGGAGATGTTGTCGCCCACGGTGCCGGTCCAGTTGTCTATGCCCAGGGCGGTGGCGTA
Organism: uncultured Oscillospiraceae bacterium; assembly: GCA_944385765.1. Lineage (GTDB taxonomy): Bacteria > Bacillota > Clostridia > Oscillospirales > Oscillospiraceae > Scatomorpha. Next base: position 30,220 of record CALWYL010000019.1, on the reverse strand, counting down.
GTCGGTGACGGAGGTGCCGAGGACGGGTATCTCGTCGGTGGCGGAGGCGGCGGCCTGCAGCGGCCAGGTGGCGTTGGCCAGTATGAGGTCCACGCTCTCGGAGACGAAGCCGTCGATTATCAGCGTGCAGTTGGACTGCTCGCCGCCGGCGTTCTGCTCCAGGTATTCCACATTGCCCTCGCCCAGGGCCTCGTCGAGGGCGTCCTTGAAGCCCTCGGTGGCTGTGTCGAGGGAGGCGTGCCTCATCTGCTGGCATATGCCGACGCGGTACTGGGCCTCGGCCGGGGCGGCGGACTCCTCTTCCTCCACGGGGGACTCGCCGCAGGCGGCGAGGGACATGAGCATGACTGCCGCCAGGGCGGCGCAGAGCAGTTTTTTCTTCATCATTTCCAGTCTCCTTTTCCATTTCGGCTTTCCGGCGTAAAAAAACAGCCCCGCCTGCAAAGACGGGGCTGTGTGATGACCGGATGATTGGGTCAAACCGGGCGGGCCTCTTGTCTTGTCAGGCTGTATTCAGGCTCAAAGGTAAAGCCAAAAAAGCCCGCAAAAAAGAAGCGGGCCTGACGGGTAAAGAGGGCGGTATTCACGCTGTTGACACCGGAGATTATACGCATGTTTGCCGCCTCACTTTCCGTCCGGCCGCGCCGGCTCGCTTGATGTATATACGTTAACCCGCCGGAGAGCAGAAGTCAAGCCGGAAAAATTGACGTATATTCGGGCTTGAAAGGGGGATAAAATTGCACTCATTGCACAAAGCCGCCCGGCGCGCGCCGGCGGCAAGGCCGGGGATGCGGCCGGCTTTACATACTTTTAACGGGGCGGGGAATTGATAAATCCTTGATTTTTGGCCACTAAAATCGTAAAATAACAACATAGATTCTAGGGAAGAGTGAGACCGTGAAAAAGGACAAGATGAGAGAATACTTTTCCATACCCAATATCCTGAGCTACTTCCGCCTGGCCCTCATCCCGGTGTATTTCTACGTGTACTTCGACGCGCAGGACGCGGAGGGATATTTCAAGGCCGCCGTCATCATAGGCATCTCCGGGCTCACAGACATGCTGGACGGCTTTATTGCCCGGCATTTCAATCAGATAACGGACTGGGGAAAATTCATAGACCCGGTGGCCGACAAGCTGACCCTGGCCTCCATCGCGCTGAGCCTCGCCTTCCGGTTCCCGCTGATGTGCGCCGTATTCGCGCTCTATCTCGTCAAGGAGGGCTACATGCTGGTGATGGGCGCGGTGATGCTCCGCCAGGGCTACCGCATGGACGGGGCCCGCTGGTACGGCAAGGTCTGCACCGCCGTCACCTATGGCGTGACCTGCTCGCTGCTGGTGGTGCCGAACATGCCGCGCCGCGTCTCAAACGGGCTTATCTGCCTCTGCATGGCCGTCACGGTGATGGCTTTTATTGGGTATGTGAACTTCTACTGCCGTGTCCGACGCTCCCGCAGGGGTTGAGGAAGAAAAAGGGCGCGCCGCTCATGCGGCGCGCCCTTTTTGCGCTGTTTTTATCTGAGCTTGCCCCCGCAGTATGGGCAGAATTTGGCAGAACCGGAGATGCTGGCGCCGCACTCGGGGCAGCGGGTGAACTCCTGCCGGGTATAGCTGTAATCGTAGCTGCCGGCGCCGCCGTCGTCTCCGCCGCCGCGGCCCTCATCGCCGCCGTCATCCCCGCCGCCGCGGCTGTAGTCGCCGTAGCCGCTGTCATATCCGCCGCTTTGCCCATAGCCGCCGTCGCGGCCATAGCGGCCGTATCCGCCGTCGCCGCGGCCGTCCCAACCTCCGCTGCCGCCGGGGCCCATGTAGCGGCTGCTGCCGAAGCCGAGAATCAGCATGAATATCGTGTTCAGGAAGATGAGCCCGCAGGCGAAGCCGCCGCCGTATCCGAAGGACTTGGCGAGCTTGACCAGGGTGATTATGCCCACGATGACGTTCACGACGGGCACCAACAGCAGCAAAAACAGCCAGCCGTTGCCCCAGGTGATTCTGTAGAGCACGTATTGGGCATAAATGGGTATCAGCGAGGCCCAGCCGTGCTCGCCGGCCTTGTCGTATATGCGCCAGGTGGCGACGATGGTGGCCACGGTGATGGCCAGAGACAGATAGACCAGCGCCGAACCCATGACAGACAGAAAATACCATATATAGTAATCGCCATAGTACCCTGCATTGACCATAAAATTATCCCTCCCTGTACACATAATACAGGAAGGGATGTGGCTTTGCAAGAAAAAACGAGAAAAAACAGCTCAGTCGTCCTCCAGCATCCGCAGCCCGGCCACGGCGGTTATGGGCAGGGAGAAGCACACGGCGCCCGAGGGCGTGCCCGGCCCGGCCTGGGAGGCTATGGCGCGCATGATGGCGGCCTTTTCGGACGAGCGGGAGACGATGATAATGAGCTCCTTTTCATCCGCCAGGGAGACGCCGAAGAACTTCTGCGCCCGCTGGGCGCCGGTGCCCTTCGCGTGCAGCACGGTGCCGCCGGCCGCGCCGGCCGAGCGGGCGGCGTCCATCACCGCGTCGGTGCTGCCCTCGTTGGCTATAACGGTTATCAGCTCGTGTTCAAAGTTCATGACGGGAGCCGTGCCGTCGGGCAGACTGTCGTTTCCAGTGAGAAATGCCAATGTACGCCCTCCTCCTACGCTTTTCAAAGGCACGGCAAGCATTATGCCATTGCCCGGGATGTCGATGAACAGCCGCCGCTTGGCGGCTTTGAGCACCCTGGCCGTGAGCTCCTCGCCGGCGAAGGTGCAGACCAGGGCCTTGTCCGTGGCCTCCAGGCCGTAGAGGTCCAGCTGCTCGTTGGTGGCCGTGCCGTGCGCGAGCATGGTCAGCGCGAGCTGCAGCCCCAGGTCGTTGTAGAGCGAAATCATCTCCTCGGCCCGCTCACGGTCCAGGATGGACATCACAAAATTCAGTATCATGACGCGGCCTCCCAGAGTTCTATGATATCCTCGTCGCCGTAGACCTCGACGGCGCCGGCCTCCGCTGCGCCGCGCGTCTTGAGGACGTATATGACGCCCATGACCTGCACGGTAATCAGCGGCATCATGGCCACCAGGGCCACCAGCCCGAAGGCGTCGGTGAGCACGCTGGTGCCGGCCGCCTCGGCCGCGCCCATGGCGAAGGGCAGCATGAAAGTGGCCGTCATGGGGCCGGAGGCCACGCCGCCGGAGTCAAACGCTATGGCCGTGAACATCTGCGGCACGAAAAAGCTCAGCGCGAGCGCGATGATGTAGCCCGGCACCAGGAACCAGAGGATGGATATGCCGGTGAGCACACGTACCATGGCCAGGCCGTTGGCGGCGGCTATGGCTATCGAGAGGCTCAGCCCCATGGCCTTGGCGGAGATGGCCCCCGCGCTGATGTCCTCCACCTGCTTGTTGAGCACGTGCACCGCCGGCTCGGCGGAGATTATGTACCAGCCCATGAGCATGCCCACGGGCACCAGCAGGTATCTGGCCCAGCCGCCGGAGAGCTCGCCGCCCAGGACCACGCCCAGGGAGGAGAAGCCGACGTTGACGCCGGTGAGGAAGAGCACCAGCCCCACATAGGTGTAGACGAGGCCGATTATTATCTTCAGGAAGGGCAGCCTCCGCAGGTGGAGCGATATCGCCTGGAATACCAGGAATATGGCCGCGATGGGCCCCAGAGCAAGCGCCACCTCCGCCATATAGTGCGGTATGGCCCTCAGATAGCCGCGGCCCAGCTCCACGGTGTCGGGGAAGCTGGAGACGTTGGCGGCGGCCGCGCTGCCGCTGTCGGCTTCATATATGAAGCTGAGTATGAGCACGGCCAGTATGGGGCCTATGGAGCAGAGCGCCACCAGACCGAAGCTGTCCGCCTCGGCGTTCCTGTCGCTGCGGATGGAGGAGACGCCGACGCCCAGGGCCATGATGAAGGGCACGGTCATGGGCCCGGTGGTCACGCCGCCGGAGTCAAAGGCCACGCTGAGGTAATCCGGGTCCACGAAGGCCGCCAGCAGGAACACCCCGGCGTAAAAGGCTATCAGCAGATAGCGCAGCTGCACGCCCAGCAGAATGCGCAGCATGCATATGACGAGGAACAGCCCAACGCCGGCGGAGACCGTGATGATGAGCACGGTGCTGTTTATGTGCGGCACGTTGTCCGCCAGCACGGTGAGGTCCGGCTCGGCCACGGTGATGGCCACGCCCAGCAGGAAGCTTATCAGCAGCACCACCCAGAGCTTGCGTGACTTGGTTATCTTGGCGCCCATGTGGTTGCCTATGGGCGTCATGGAGCTGTCGGCTCCCAGGCTGAAGAGCCCCATGCCCACGATGAGCATCACCGAGCCGATGACGAAGGCCAGCATCAGGTCGGTCGACACGGGGATGAACAGCAGGCACATGGCCGCCACGATGAGCACTATGGGCATCACCGAGGAGACCGACTCCCTGAGTTTTTCCAGCAGTATTGTTCTGTTGCCCAATGGCCTTCCCCCCTCTGTGCGTATATGGACGCTTTTGTATCTTATCAAGACAATTTTAGCAGAAAATGCCGAGTAAGTCAATTAATTAAGTGTAAACGTCGCTTTGCATTGCCCATAGAGAAAGACCGCCCGAGTGGCTCGGACGGCCTTTCTCTATGGGAAAAAGAGAAAAGTTACGGCGAAGTGCCGCGCGGGACACACGAACTCCTTCGCAACCCCAATATAATGGATTGGGAGAAAAAAGTCAAGACTTATGAGCTAATTTGCGATGGGGTATGTACAAACGCCGGCGGGGTCTGTTAGAATAGGCGCCGTGGGAGGTGAGCGCGGGTGATACGCCTCATAGTCAGCGATATAGACGGGACGCTGATAGACAGCACGGAGGGCAGCGTCTCCCCCAGGATATTCGAGCAGATAGAGCGGCTGAGCGGGGAGGGCATAGTGTTCGCCCCGGCCAGCGGCAGGCAGTACCGCAGCGTGCGCCGCCTGTTTGCCCCGCTGGCGGACAAGCTCTACTACATATGCGAGAACGGGGCCGTGGTGTTCGCCCCCGGCTCCCCGGGGCCGGTGCTCTCCAAGGTGGCGATGGACCGCCGGGAGGCCATGGCCCTCGCGCGGAAGATAGTCGCCACGCCCAACTGCGAACTCCTCATGTCCGGCACCGACACCAGCTATCTCTGCCCCAAGGGCGGGGAAATAGTGGAGCTCATCCGTGACAAAGTGGGGAACAACGTGGTGCTGCTGCCCCGCCCGGAGGATGTGCCGGAGGCCGTGGTGAAGGTCTCCGCCTACCGCCCGGGGGACGCCGAGTCGCTGCTGCCGCTGCTCACGCCGCACTACGGCGAGGTGTTCAGCGCCGCCATAGCCGGCGACGGCTGGCTGGACTTCACTCTGGCCGACAAGGGCCTGGGCGTGCGCCGCCTCTGCGCCGCCATGGGGATAGAGCCCTCCGAGGTTATGGCCTTCGGGGACAACTTCAACGACCTGCCAATGCTGAGGGCCGTGGGCCATCCGTATATTATGTCAACCGCAAATCCTCGTTTGCTGGACCTGGTGGAGAACAGCTGCAGCTGTGTGGCGGACGTGCTGGAGCGGCTGTAGCGGGGACGAGGCGCTTGTACGCGCCCGCCAAACGTGGTAATATAGGCGCGGGTCCCCGCGCGGACGGCGCCGGGGAGAAAGGAGACTGGAGCTATGGGCATTCGCACATGGAGAAAGATAGGGCACGCGCTGCTGGCGGCGGGACTGGGTCTGCTGGTCGCGGGGGCGGTGTTCAGGACGCACTGGTGCATCTGGGCGGGCACGGTGGTGCTGTTCGTGGCCCTGGTGGTGGACATAGCTTTTTTGAAGTGCCCCAAGTGCGGCAAACGGCTGCCCCTGTTCCGCTATGAGAAGGATTGCCCCGAGTGCGGGGAGAGTCTGCGAAATTTCTACTGATCTCCTCGTGTAAAACCGCATAAATCGCCGCTTAACCCGCCTATAAGCTGTGCAATCGTCTGAAAATTTGCACGGGGAGTGAAAAGCTGTTGTTTTCCGCGTGTAAAAACGGTAGAATTACGGTATCCTGATTCGAGAGGGGGCGTTCCGCTTGGTCCGGCCTGGTTTCGGCTTGCGCGGGGCGCAGTGCGCCCAAACGCCGCCCATAAGCGTCAGGGCATATCACAGGTGAACACTATAACTGCAAGGTCACGGCTCTCGCCGTGGCCTTGACATCTTTTTCAAGAGGAGAGAGAGCATGACAAAGAAAGTGGCCGTCATAATGGGCAGCGACAGCGACCTCGGCGTTGTGGGCGAGGCCATAGATACGCTCCGCGAGCTCGGCATCCCCGTGGAGGCGCGCATACTCAGCGCACACCGCACCCCTGAGGAGGCGCGCAAGCTGGCCCGCACGGCGCGCGAGGCGGGATTCGGCGCGATAATCGCCGCGGCCGGCAAGGCCGCCCATCTGGCCGGCGCCCTGGCTGCGGAGACCACGCTGCCGGTGATAGGCATACCGGTGAAGTCCTCTACGCTGGACGGACTCGACGCCCTGCTCAGCACGGTGCAGATGCCCTCCGGCATACCCGTGGCCACCGTCGCCATAAACGGGGCGAAGAACGCCGCGCTGCTCGCGGCGCAGATAATCGCGGTGGAGGACCGCGTTCTGGCCGCCAGGCTGGATGAAAAGCGCCGCGACATGGCGCGCGAGGTGCTCGAAAAGGACAGGGGCCTCCGGGAGAGGCTCGCGAGGGAACAGAAAGAGGAGGACGGCGAGTGATGGAAAAACGTGAACTGCTCTACGAGGGCAAGGCCAAGAAGGTCTACGCCACCGAATACGACGGGCTCTGCATAGTCTCTTACAAGGACGACGCCACGGCCTTCAACGGCGCCAAGCGCGGGACGATAATGGGCAAGGGCGTGATAAACAACCGCCTCACAAACCGCCTGATGCGCCTGCTGGTGGAGAACGACATCCCCACCCACTATGTTGCGGCGCTCAACGAGAGGGAAACGCTGGTGAAAAAGGTCAGCATAGTCCCGCTGGAGGTCATCATACGCAATATCTCCGCCGGCAGCTTCGCCAAACGCTACGGCGTGGAGGAGGGCATAGTCTTTGAGCAGCCCACCATCGAGTTCAGCTACAAGAACGACGATTTGGGCGACCCGCTGATAAACAGCTACCACGCCCTGGCCCTCAAGCTGGCCACGCAGCAGGAGATAGACACCATAAAGAGTTACGCCTTCAAGGTGAACGAGGTCCTCAAATCCTTCCTGCTGGGGCACGGCATAGAGCTCGTGGACTTCAAGCTGGAGTTTGGCCGCCTGCCCGACGGCACCATCGTGCTGGCCGACGAAATCAGCCCCGACACCTGCCGCTTCTGGGACGTGAACACGCACGAGAAGCTGGACAAGGACCGCTTCCGCCGGGATTTGGGCGGGGTAGAGGACGCTTATCAGGAGGTCATGCGCCGTCTCATGGGAGACTGAGCGGCGCGGAGAGAGAGCATGAGAGAAGAGATATTTGACAAGCTGCACGAGGAGTGCGGCGTGTTCGGCATCTTTGAGCCCGAGAGCTGCGACGTGGCCTCTACGGTCTACCGCGCGCTCTACGCCCTGCAGCACCGCGGGCAGGAGAGCTGCGGCATAGCCGTGAACGACGACGGGGTCATAACGGGATATAAGGACACGGGGCTGGTGAGCGACGTATTCACCGAGGGCGTGCTGCGCTCCCTGCCGGGCGGCCGAATGGCCATAGGCCACTGCCGCTATGCCACCACCGGCGCGCAGCACCGCGACAACGCCCAGCCGCTGGTGATACGCCACATCAAGGGCGGAATGGCCCTGGCCCACAACGGCAATCTGACGAACGCCGCCGAGCTGCGCACGGAGTTTGAGCTCAACGGCGCCATATTCCACACCACTTCGGACACCGAGGCCATAGCCTATGCCATCACGCGCGAGCGGCTGAAGGCGGCGTCCATCCAGCAGGCGGTCTGCCGCGCCATGGACACGCTCAAGGGGGCCTATTCGCTGGTGATAATGAGCCCGCGCAAGCTGATTGCCGTGCGCGACCCCATAGGCTTCCGCCCGCTGTGCATCGGCCGCCTCAGCAACGGCGGCTGGGTGGTGGCCAGCGAGAGCTGCGCGCTGACGGCCATCGGGGCCGAATTCGTGCGCGACGTGCGCCCCGGCGAGCTGATAACCATCTCCGACGCGGGGCTGGAGAGCGACACCAGCCACTGCGGCCACAAGGGCGCCACCTGTGTGTTCGAGTTCATATACTTTGCCCGCCCGGACTCCGTCCTGGACGGCTCCTGCGTCCACACCGCACGCCAGAGGGCGGGCGCCTTCCTGGCCCTGGAGCACCCCGTGCAGGCGGACGTGGTGATAGGCGTGCCCGACTCCGGGCTGGACGCCGCGCTGGGCTATTCCCGCCAGAGCGGCATACCGTATGGCGTGGGCTTTGTGAAGAACAAGTATATAGGCCGGACGTTCATACAGCCGGAGCAGAAAGAGCGCGAGAACGCGGTGAGCATAAAGCTCAGCCCCATAGCCTCAACGGTCAGGGACAAGCGGGTGATACTCGTGGACGACAGCATAGTCCGCGGCACGACCATCCGCGCCATAGTCAGCCTGCTCCGCTCGGCCGGGGCGAGGGAGGTGCATGTGCGCCTCTCGGCTCCGCCTTTCAAGCACCCCTGCTATTTCGGCACGGACATAGACTCCACGGACAACCTGATAGCGGCGAACCACACCATAGACGAGATACGCGAGATAATAGGCGTGGACAGCATAGGCTACCTGAATGTGGACTTCGTGGACAAGCTGGCCGACAACAGCACCTGCGGCTTCTGCGACGCCTGCTTCACCGGGAAATACCCTGTGGAGCCGCCGAAAATGGCCAGAAAGTCCAAATTTGAGGAGAAGATAGGCGTCGCCAGGGAGGGCAGCGAATGAAAAGCGAGAGCGCGAGCTACCGCGCGGCCGGCGTGGACATCACCGCCGGCTACCGGGCGGTCGAGCTGATGAAGGAGCATGTGCGCCGGACCGAGACCCCCGGAGTGCTGGGCGGCCTGGGCGGCTTCGGCGGCCTCTTCAGGCCGGACCTCGCCGGCATGTCGGAGCCCGTGCTGGTCTCCGGCACCGACGGCGTGGGCACCAAGCTGAAGATAGCTTTCCTGATGGACAAGCACGACACCGTGGGTATCGACTGCGTGGCCATGTGCGTGAACGACGTCATCTGCTGCGGCGCTGCGCCCCTCTTCTTCCTCGACTACATCGCCTGCGGCAAAAATGTGCCCGAGCGCATAGCCGGCATAGTGTCCGGCGTGGCCGAGGGCTGCGTGCAGTCCGGCGCGGCGCTCATAGGCGGAGAGACCGCCGAGATGCCCGGCTTCTACGGCGAGAGCGAGTATGACCTCGCGGGCTTCGCCGTGGGCCTGGTGGACAGGGCGAAGATACTGGACAACAGCGCCATGGAGCCCGGGGACGCCGTGATAGCCATACCGTCAAGCGGCGTCCACTCGAACGGATTTTCCCTCGTGCGCCGCGTTTTCGACGTGGAGCACGGCGCGCTGAACAGGCATTACGCCGAGCTGGGCTGCACGCTCGGCGAGACGCTGCTCACGCCGACGCGCATATACGTAAAGCCCGTGCTGGCCATGCTAAAGGCCGCGCGCGTGAGGGCCCTCAGCCACATAACCGGCGGCGGCTTCTATGAGAACGTCCCGCGCTCGATCCCGGACGGGTTGTGCGCGCGCATTGAGAAGGCCGCACTCAGGACGCCGCCTATCTTCGATATCCTCGCGCGGGAGGGAAATATCCCCGAGCGCGACATGTACAACACCTTCAACATGGGCGTCGGCATGTGCGCCGTGGTCGACCGCGACGACGTGGACGCGGCGCTCGCCGCCCTGGCCGCGAACGGCGCGGAGGACGCCTATGTCTGCGGGGAAATCGCCGGCGGCGGGGAAGGCGGAGTGGAGCTGTGGTGAGGACGGCCGTGCTCGTCTCCGGCGGGGGGACGAACCTGCAGGCGCTGATAGACGCCCGCCGCGGCGGCGCCATGCCGCATGTGGAGCTCGCGCTGGTGGTCTCCAGCAGCGCCGGGGCCTACGCCCTGGAGCGGGCGAAAAACGCCGGCATCCGGGCGGAATACCTGGAAAAGACCGGCTTCGAGGAGCGGCTGAACTCGCTGTTGGCAGAGGAGGGCATAGGCCTCATCGTCCTCGCGGGCTTCCTGCGCATACTCAGCGCGGACTTCACCCGCCGCTGGGCGGGGAGGATAATAAATATCCACCCCAGCCTGATACCCAGTTTCTGCGGCAGCGGTTTTTACGGCCTGCGTGTGCACGAGGCGGCGCTCGCGCGCGGCGTCAAGCTGACGGGCGCCACGGTGCATTTTGTCAATGAGATACCCGACGGCGGGCAGATAATCGCCCAGCGCGCGGTGGAGGTGCTGCCCGGCGACACGCCGGAGACGCTGCAGAGGCGCGTTATGGAGCGGGCAGAGTGGGTGATACTTCCCGCGGCGGTGGAGGCCGTCGCGGCCGAGCTGGAAGGAGAGAGCGACAAATGACCGACCTTTTCAAATACCTTTCCCAGCGGCCCTATCCGGGCCGGGGCATCCTGCTGGGCGCCACGCCCTCGGGGAAGAGCGCCGTGGCCTACTTCATCATGGGCCGCAGCGAGAACAGCCGCAACCGCGTCTTTGAGCGGACGGAGGACGGCATCCGCACCAGGGCCTATGACGAGAGCCGCATGACCGATCCCAGCCTTATCATCTACCATCCGGTGCGCAGAGTGGGCCGCGGCCTGGTGGTGACGAACGGCGACCAGACCGACACCCTGCGGGACTATCTCCTGTCCGGCAGGACCTTTGCCGGCGCGCTGCGCACGCGCGAGTTCGAGCCCGACGGCCCCAACTGGACGCCGCGCATCTCCGGGCTGCTGAGCCCCGACGGCAGCTTCAAGCTCTCCATACTGAAAGCCGGCAGCGAGCAGGGCGCGCCCTGCCTGCGCTATTTCTACGAGTACGAGGCCGCGCGGCCCGGGGCGGGGCGCTTTATCAGCACCTACGAGGGCTTCGGCGGCCCGCTACCCAGCTTCCAGGGCGAGCCCGTGGAGCTGGAGCTGCCCGAGCTCTCCGCCTCGGAGCTGGCCGAAAAGCTCTGGGGCGCGCTCAATGAAGACAACAAGGTCTCGCTCTACGTCTCTGTGGACGGCGAGGAGACGATAATCAACAAGTGGGAGGAGCAAAAATGAGGGAGATAGAGCTCAAATACGGCTGCAACCCCAATCAGAAGCCGGCGCGCATCTTCATGGCCGACGGCGGCGAACTGCCGGTGGAGGTGGTCAACGGCCGCCCCGGCTACATCAACTTCATGGACGCGCTCAACTCCTGGCAGCTCGTGAGGGCGCTCAAGCGCGCCACCGGCAAGAGCGCCGCGGCCAGCTTCAAGCACGTCTCTCCTGCCGGCGCGGCCATCGCGCGGCCGCTCAGCGACGAGGACCGCCGCGCCTTCTTCGCCGAGGGGGACCTCTCGCCCATCGCCACCGCCTACGCCAGGGCGCGCGGGGCCGACAGGCTCTGCTCCTACGGCGACTGGGCCGCCCTGAGCGACACATGCGACGCGGAGACGGCGCGCCTGCTGCTGCCCGAGGTCTCCGACGGCATAATAGCCCCCGGCTACACCCCGGAGGCCCTGGAGATACTGCGCCAGAAGCGCAAGGGCGGCTACAATGTCGTGCGCATAGACCCCGACTACGAGCCGCAGCCCACAGAGCGGCGGGACATCTTCGGCATCCGCTTCGAGCAGGGCTACAACTCCCTGCCCATCACCCGCGACTGCCTCTCCGATATCGTCACCGAGAACAGGGAGCTCCCGGAGGACGCCGTAGACGACCTGGTGCTCGCCCTCATCACCCTCAAGTACACCCAGTCGAACTCCGTCTGCTACGCCGAGGGCGGACAGACCATAGGCGTCGGCGCCGGGCAGCAGAGCCGCATACACTGCACCCGTCTGGCCGGCGACAAGGCCGACATCTGGCACCTGCGCCGCCACCCCAGGGTGCTCGAGCTGAGCTTCGACGCCTCGCTCAAGCGCGCGGAGCGCGACAACGAGATAGACCGTTTCATCCGCGAGGAGCTCACGGAGAACGAAAAGCGCGACTTCCTCGAGCGCTTCACCGGCGTCTCCCTGGGTTCCGACGCCTTCTTCCCCTTTGGGGACAACATCGAGCGCGCCGCGCGCAGCGGCGTCAAATACGTCGCGGAGCCCGGCGGAAGCATCCGCGACGACAATGTGATAGAGACTGCCAACAAGTACGGCATGGTGATGTGCTTCACCGGCATACGCCTTTTCCACCACTGAAAAACAGCGCTCCGGGCGGGCTACCGCCCGGAGCGCCTATGGGGAGGTAAATATGAAACTACTCGTTATCGGCTCCGGCGGGCGTGAACACGCCGTGGTGCGCGCGCTCAAAAAGAGCCCGCGGGTGAATGAGATACACGTCCTGCCCGGCAACGGCGGCATAGCGGAGGACGCGGTCTGCGCCCCTGTCTCCGCCACCGATGTGGAGGGCGTCGTGGCCTACGCCAGGGCGCACGGGATAGACTACGCCGTAGTCACGCCGGACGACCCGCTCTGCCTGGGCATGGTGGGCGCCCTGGGCGAGGCGGGCATACCCGCCTTCGGCCCGGACAGGCGCGCCGCGGAGATAGAGGGCAGCAAGGTGTTCGCCAAGGGCCTGATGAGGAAGTACGGCATCCCCACCGCCGCCTATGAGGTCTTTGACGAGGTGGACGCCGCGCTGGAGTACGTGAGGCGCCGGGGCGCGCCCATAGTCGTCAAGGCCGACGGCCTCGCGCTGGGCAAGGGCGTGGTCGCCGCCGCCACCGTGGCCGAGGCCGAGAGGGCCGTGAAAAGCGCCATGGTGGACCGCGCCTTTGGGGACAACGGCGCGCGCGTGGTCATAGAGGAGTACCTCGAGGGGCCGGAGATATCCGTGCTCTCCTTCACGGACGGTAACACCATCGTGCCCATGGTCTCCAGCATGGACCACAAGCGGGCGCTGGACGGGGACCAGGGGCCCAACACGGGCGGCATGGGCACTGTGGCGCCCAATCCGTACTACACGCCGGAGGTGGCTGCCGAGTGCATGGAGCGCATTTTCCTGCCCACCGTGCGCGCCATGAACGCCGAGGGCCGGCCCTTCCGCGGCTGCCTGTATTTCGGACTTATGTTAACCAAAGACGGCCCCAAGGTGATAGAGTACAACTGCCGCTTCGGCGACCCGGAGACCCAGGTGGTGCTGCCGCTGCTGAGGACGGACCTGCTGGACATCATGGAGGCCGTCACCGCCGGCCGCCTCTCCGAGGTGGAGGTGCGCTGGGCGGACGAGTGCGCCTGCTGCGTGATACTCGCCTCCGGCGGCTACCCGGGGGCCTATGAGAAGGGCCTGCCCATAATGGGCCTTGAGGGCGGGCAGCTGCCCGGCGGGGAGGCCGAGGTGTTCCACGCGGGCACGAAGCGCCTCCCTGACGGCTCGCTGGTGACGAACGGGGGGCGCGTCCTCGGCGTCACGGCCCTGGCGGAGAGCCTGCCGGAGGCCATAGAGCGGGCCTACGCCGCCGCCGGCGGCATACGCTTCGAAAAGCTGCACATGCGCAGGGACATTGGGGCGCGGGCGCTGGCCGCGCTGGGAGAGAGGAGATAGGACATGGCCGTTATCAGAGTCTATGTGGAAAAGCGCCGGCCCTACGACGTGGAGGCCGCCTCGCTGCTCTCCGAGCTGCGCGCTCTGCTGGGCATAAAGGGCCTCACGGGGCTGAGGCTGCTAAACCGCTACGATGTGGAGGGCATGGATGAATCGCTCTTCGAGCGCTGCCTGCCCGTCGTGTTCAGCGAGCCGCAGGTGGACGAGGTCTGCTACGAGCTGCCGGCGGCGGACGCGGTGTTCGCCGTCGAGTACCTGCCCGGGCAGTTTGACCAGAGGGCGGACTCCTGCGCCGAGTGCGTGCAGCTCATCTCACAGCAGGAGCGGCCGAGCGTGCGCACGGCCCGCGTCTACCTGCTCTCCGGCTCCGTGAGCGCGGAGGAGCTGGAGAGGATAAAGAATTACGTGATAAACCCCGTGGAGAGCCGTGAGGCGTCTCTGGCCCGGCGGGACACGCTGGCCATGGACTACCCCGAGCCGCCCGACGTGGCCGTGCTGGAGGGCTTCAACTCCCTGGACGGGGAGGGCCTGGGGAGGCTGATAGAATCCATGGGCCTGGCCATGGACGGGGCGGACGCGGCCTTCTGCCAGGAGTACTTCCGCTCCGAGGGCCGCGAGCCCACCCTGACGGAAATCCGCGTGCTGGACACCTACTGGTCCGACCACTGCCGCCACACCACCTTCGGCACGGTGATAGACTCCGCCGAGATAAGCGACGGGCGCGTGCGCGCCAGCTACGAGCGCTATCTGGACATGCGCCGGGAGCTGGGGCGGGAGGAGAAGCCCGTAACGCTGATGGACATCGCCACCATCGGCGCCAAATACCTCAAGCACACGGGCGCGCTGAAGAACCTCGACGAGAGCGAGGAGATAAACGCCTGCTCGGTGAGGATAAGCGCCGACAACGGCGGAGTGCGCGAGCCCTGGCTGCTGATGTTCAAAAACGAGACCCACAATCACCCCACGGAGATAGAGCCCTTCGGCGGGGCCGCCACCTGCATAGGCGGAGCCATACGCGACCCCCTCTCCGGCAGGGCCTATGTGTACCAGGCCATGCGCGTCACCGGGGCGGGGGACCCGCTCACCCCGGTGGAGGACACCCTGCCCGGCAAGCTGCCGCAGCGCAAGCTGGTGACCACCGCGGCGGCGGGCTACAGCTCCTATGGCAATCAGATAGGCCTGGCCACGGGCCTGGTGGACGAGCTCTACCATCCGGGCTATGTGGCCAAGCGCATGGAGATAGGCGCCGTGGTGGCCGCCGCTCCGGAGGCCAACGTGGTGCGCAGCCGCCCGCAGCCGGGGGATGTGGTGGTGCTCCTCGGCGGGCGCACGGGCCGCGACGGCATGGGAGGGGCCACCGGCTCCAGCAAGGCCCACGACTCGCACAGCCTCACCGACTGCGGCGCGGAGGTGCAGAAGGGCAACGCCCCCGTGGAGCGCAAACTCCAGCGCCTCTTCCGCAACGGGGAGATGACCCGGCTGATAAAGCGCTGCAACGACTTCGGGGCCGGCGGCGTCTCCGTGGCCATAGGCGAGCTGGCCGACGGCCTGGACATAGACCTCGACCGGGTGCCCAAGAAATACGACGGCCTGGACGGCACGGAGCTGGCCATCTCCGAGAGCCAGGAGCGCATGGCCGTGGTGGTGGCGGCGGAGGACGCGGAGAAGTTCCTCGCCGGCGCCGCGGCGGAGAACATAGAGGCCACGGTGGTGGCCCGCGTATCCGAGGAGCCCCGGCTGAGGATGAGCTGGCGCGGACGCACCATAGTGGACATCTCCCGCGAGTTCCTCGCCTCCAACGGCGCGGAAAAGCACGCCACCGCCAGCATTGCCCCGCCGGATGCCTGCGGCGATCCGTTCGACACCCCGTTTGCCCCCGGTTTTACCCCTGAGGACCGCCAGGGAGCCACCCTGGAGGAGCGGCTCATCGACCTCATGGGCAGCCTGCGCTGCTGCTCCAGAAAGGGCCTGGCCGAGCGTTTCGACTCCACCATCGGCGCGGCCACGGTGGTCATGCCCTTCGGCGGAGAGAGGCAGCTGACGCCTGCGCAGTCCATGACGGCCAAGCTGCCCGTGGACGGCGAGACCGGCAGCTGTTCGTCCATGGCCTGGGGATTCGACCCTTATTTGTCGCAGAAGGACCCCTATTTGGGGGCGTATACGGCCGTTTTGCAGAGCATTTCCAAGCTCGTGGCCTCCGGAATGGGCCACGAGGGCGTGTATCTCAGCCTGCAGGAGTACTTTGAGCGGCTGCGCGGCGAGCCTGAGCGCTGGGGCAAGCCCCTGGCCGCCCTGCTGGGCGCGCTCGACGCCCAGATAGGCCTGCGCGCCGCCGCCATAGGCGGAAAGGACAGCATGTCCGGCAGTTTCGAGGACCTCGACGTGCCGCCCACGCTGGTCTCCTTCGCCGTGAAGCTGGGCAACACGGCCGACGTGATAACGCCCGAATTCAAGTCCGCCGGCAGCCGCCTGGCCTATTTTGAGGCCGACCCCATGGACGCGGAGGCCATGCTGGGGCTGTATGCCCGGCTGGAGAGCCTGATGTCCTCCGGCGCGGTGCGCGCCTGCTGGGCCTGCGGCGGGGCCGGCATAGCCGAGGGCCTATGCAAGATGGCGGCCGGAAACGGCCTGGGCGTGGCCCTGGATGCCGCGTTTGGCGCGGAGCGCCTGTTCGCGGCGGCCTACGGAGGCTTTATCGCGGAGCTGGAGCCGAACTGCCACGAGGGAGAGACGCTGGGCTCGGCGGTGAGTGAGTATATATTCTCCATAGGTGATGAAAGAGCTTCTCTCAGCGCGGTACAGGCCGCCTGGGAGGGCAAGCTGGAGAGCGTGCTGCCCTGCCTGTCCGCCCCCGGCCAGGCGCCGGAGCGCGTCCGTGCCGTGAGCTATGAGTGCTCTGCGCGGGTGGCGCCCAAGGTGGGCGTGGCCCGCCCCAGGGCGCTGATTCCGGTTTTCCCCGGCACCAACTGCGAGTACGACACGGCCAGGGCCCTGCGCCGCGCGGGCGCGGAGCCGGAGATTTTCGTCGTGCGCAACCTGACGAGCGCGGAGGTCAGCGAGAGCCTGGCGGAGCTGGAGAGACGCCTCGCCAGCTGCCAGATGATGGTCATCCCCGGGGGCTTCTCCGGCGGCGACGAGCCTGACGGCTCGGGCAAGCTGATAACCGCCTTTTTCCGCAACCCGCGGCTGAGCGACGCCGTGCACGAGCTGCTCTATGGGCGGGACGGGCTCATACTGGGCATCTGCAACGGTTTCCAGGCCCTCATAAAGCTGGGGCTAGTGCCGTTCGGACGCATAGTGGGCACGGACCGCAGCTGCCCCACCCTGACTTATAACGCCATCGGCCGCCACCAGAGCATGCTGGTGCGCACCCGCGTGGCCTCCAACAAGAGCCCCTGGCTCTCCCGCTGCCGCGTGGGGGATATACACACCGTGCCGGTCTCGCACGGCGAGGGGAGATTCGTCTGCTCACAGGAGCTGCTCGCGCAGCTGGAGGCCAACGGGCAGATAGCCTGCCAGTACGCCGGGGCGGACGGCGAGCCGACCATGGACATCCGCTTCAACCCCAATGGCTCGGTGCTGGCCATAGAGGCCATAACCAGCCCGGACGGCCGGGTCCTGGGCAAGATGGCCCACTCGGAGAGGGCGGCGGATTCGCTCTACAGGAACGTGCCGGGGGACAAGTACCAGCCCATATTTGAGGGCGGAGTGGACTATTTCAGAATCTGAAGGTGATTTGAGTGTACGACGAGCTCACTGAGGTGGACGTGAAGAAGATGCGCGAGGAGCTGGAATACCGCGAACGGGTGCTCCGGCCGCAGCTCATAGAGGACGTGAAAACGGCCCGCGCGTTTGGCGATTTGAGCGAAAACTTCGAGTACAAGGCGGCCAAGAGGGAGAAAAACCGCAACGACAGCCGCATACGCTACCTCACCAGGATGATAAACACCGCCAAGGTGATAGAGGACAAGTCCTCGGACGGCGAGGCCGGGCTCTTCGACAAAGTGAAAATCTACATCGAGGAGGACGACGAGGAGCGGGAGATACGCCTCGTCACCACCCTGCGGCAGAACGCGCCGGAGGGGCTCATCAGCAAGGAGTCGCCGGTGGGCCGGGCCGTAATGGGCCACCGGGCCGGCGACAGGGTGCTGGTCGAGGTGAACCCCGACTACAGCTACTACATCGTCATCCGCTCCGTGGAAAAGGGGGAGGACGACGAGTCCATACCAATCAGAGGCTACTGAACACAGGCGAGCCGCCCGGGCCGGAGGCCCGGGCGGCATTTTCAGAGCCCGAGGGAGGCTATCTCCGCCTGGGCGAGCATGTCGAGGGCGGGGAAGTTCACATAGGGGCGGTAGACGGCCTCCAGCTCGTCGTGCAGCCGCTTGGCGGAGGAGAGGGCGTCCACTGCGCAGTGCCTGAGGGAGGCGGCGGCGCGCCGGTCAGACTCCAGCGACCTGCGCTCCTCCCTGGTGAGCGAACGCAGCCTCGCGGAGTCCAGATGCAGCCGCCGCGAGGGCTTGAAAGGCAGCTCCTCGCCGCTCCCGCCGGCCACATAGGCCGCGCCGCGGGAGGGGAGCAGCAGGGCGTCCGGCCTCCGCGGGTCGAGGGGGTCGGGGCAGAGGATGTGGCCGTAGCCGCGCCTCTCAGCCATTGCTGCCAGCTCGGTCAGGAATACGCCGGCCAGCCCCAGAGAGGCGTCGAGCACGTAGACGCGCGGGCAGAGCGCCGTCAGAGTGTCTGAGCACAGCAGCTCGCCGCCGCAGGTTATCGCGCGCAGAAAGCGCTCCGCCCGGGAGCCGCCGTCTCCCCCGTGGGCCGGCAGCTCGCGCTCCGCGGCGGAGCGGGCCCGCCGGCGGGCGGAGTCCATATCGTCGGCTGAGAGCAGCGCGCCCTGGGCCGCCGGATTTGCCGCCCGGGCGGCCGCCAGGTAGGAGTAGGCGGCGGCGTAGTGTTCGCGGTAGGCGCGCGTGAGCTCGGAAATTTCCCGCCGGGCGGCGGGGTCGCTCACCCGCCCGCAGCAGGCGCCCACATCGAGATAGCTGCCGCTGACGCCGAAGAGAGTGGGGTCGAGCACATGCGGTGAAGTGCCGTCGGCGTAGCCCAGGCCGAGAGCGGGGATATATATCCCGTCCAGGGAATCCGGGTCGCCGGAGCAGAGAATGTAATCCACGTCCAGCCCGCGTTGCTCGGCCGCGTCCCCAATGCGCCGCATGAGGCCGGATTTGCCCGTGCCGGGCCCGCCCTTTATGACGCGCAGGAAGTCGTTTTCACCGGAGCAGAAGCCCCCGTAGAGAGAATGAAAGCCCGAGGCCGAGTTTGAACCCAGAAACCACCGGGTGATGAGCTGCTTTCCCATGCTGTAGCCTCCTTTTCACGCTATAAATCTATGCGCCGGCGGGCGGGATTGACAACGGAGGGCGGCAAATATATAATTCCCAATCGAGGTGTTGCAGATGTATAAAACGATATTGTTCGACTTTGACGGCACCGTGTTCGACACGGGCGAGGGCATACTCAAGAGCGTCCAGTACTCGGCGGAGTCCTTCGGCTTCTATGAGCCGGAGCTGGAGGCCCTCAGGTGCTTTGTAGGGCCGCCGCTGAGGGACCAGTTCATGCGCCGCTACGGAGTGGACCCGGAGATGGCGGAGAAGATGGTGGCCAAGTACCGCGAGCGGTATTCCAAGGTGGGGCTGCTGGAGTGCAGCGTGTATCCGGGTGTGGAGGCGCTGGTGAAAGAGCTGAAGGCGGCGGGGAAGAACGTGGCCATAGCCACGGGCAAGCCCACGGCGTTCACCAGGAGCATATTGGAGCGCAACGGCATGGGCGAGCTCTTCGACTCGGTGCTGGGCAGCGAGTTCGACGGCACCCGCTCCAAAAAGAGCGAGGTCATAAGCGAGCTGCTGGCCCAATACGGCGCCGAAGGCGCCGTGATGGTGGGAGACCGGGACAACGACGTGCTGGGCGCCAGGGCCTGCGACATACCCTGCATAGGTGTCGCCTGGGGATACGCCGAGCCGGGGGAGCTGCTGGGCGCCGGGGCCATCGCTCTTGTTGAGACAGCTGGGGAGCTGAAAAATCTCCTGTTGGGATAAATGGCCGCTTGACTCTGTCCATATAAGATAGTATTATATCTTATATGGATAGAGTTATTTTGCATTCCGACATAAACGCCTGCTACGCGAACATAGAGCTGCTGTTTGCCCCGCAGCTGAGGGGAAGGCCGATGGCCGTGGGCGGCGACGCCGAGCGGCGGCACGGCATAATCCTCTCAAAGACCGAGGAGGCGAAGCGGGCGGGGGTGAAGACGGGCATGGCGCTCTGGGAGGCGCGCAGGATGTGCCCGGAGCTCATCATCCTCCCGCCGCGCTTTGACAGATACCTCTATTTTACCCGCGAGGTGCAGAAGATATATGCCGACTACACGGACAGGCGCGAGCCCTTCGGCCTGGACGAGAGCTGGCTGGACCTTACGGGCTGTGTGGCGGTGCGCGACGGCGAGAGCGCCGCGCAGGAGATACGGCGACGGGTGCATCGGGAACTGGGGCTGACGGTGAGCGTGGGCGTCTCCTGGAACAAGGTGTTTGCCAAGCTGGGTTCGGACTACAGGAAGCCCGACGCGGTGACATCCATCAGCCGGGAGAACTACAGGGAGCTGATTTGGCCGCTGCCCGCGAATGAGCTGCTGTTTGTGGGCCGGGCGACCTCGCGCCGGCTCGCGGAGCTGGGCATACGGACGATAGGCGACCTGGCCGGGGCGGACCGGGAACTGCTGCGCCTGCGCCTGGGGAAGATGGGGGAGACGCTCCACGACTTTGCCTGTGGAGGGGACAACTCGGCCGTGCGCCGGGCGGGCGACGCCCCGCCGCCCAAATCCGTGGGCAATGGCACCACCCCGCCGCGGGATCTGCGCTGCCGGGAGGACGCCGTCCCGGTGCTCACCAGCCTGTCGGAGAGCGTGGGGAGGCGCCTGAGGGGACTGGGGTTGCTGGCGGGGGCCGTGACCCTGGAGCTGCGCTCGGCGGAGCTGGAGTGGCGCAGCCACGGCATGCGCCTTCCGCATCCCACCGACTGCGACATGGAGATATTCGCCGCGGCGATGGAGCTGCTCTCGGAGAGCCACCGCTGGCCCCAGGCGCTGCGGAGCGTGGCCGTGAGGGCGGAGGAGCTGCTCTCCGCGGCGGAGCCGGAGCAGATGGACGTGTTCACGGATTACGAGGCCAGGGCGGCGCACAGGCGGCTGGACGGCGCGATAGACTCCCTCCGCGGGCGCTTTGGGAGGGAGAGCGTGCTGCGCGGGGCGGTGTTCGCCAGCCGGGAGATGGCCGCGCCGCCGGACCAGGAGGAGTACACCTTCGTGCGGCAGCTGGCATGACAGCTTGCGGCGGCGGCTCCTGTCTGATATAATCTGCCTTAAATTTGTGTGAAAGGGGCGGAGCCATGAGACAATACGTCGTTGACGCATTCACAAACCGGGTGTTTTCCGGCAACCCGGCGGCTGTCTGCGTGCTGGAGAGCTGGCCGGCGGAGAGACTTATGCTGGACATAGCGCGGGAGAACAACCTCTCGGAGACGGCCTTTACAGTGAAGGAGGGGGACAGATACCGCCTGCGCTGGTTCACGCCGGGCGGGGAGATAGACCTGTGCGGCCACGCCACGCTGGGCACGGCCTTTGTGCTGATGAATTTCTATGAGCCGGACGCGGAGAGCATAGCTTTCCTGACCCTGAGCGGCGAGCTGGCAGTTACCAGGCGCGGCGGGCTCTACGAGATGGACTTCCCGGCATATGAGCTGAAGAGAACGGAGGTCACGCCGGAGATGGACGAGGCGCTGGGCGCCGAGCCCGCGGAGGCCTGGCTGGGGAGGGACCTGCTCTGCGTGTTTGACAGCGAGGAGACCGTGCGCGCCCTCTCGCCGGATATGGAGAAGCTCAAGAACCTGCCCGGGCTGCTGCAGCACGCCACGGCCCGCGGGGCGGAGGCGGACTGCGTGTCACGCTCCTTCGCGCCCAAACTGGCGGTGCCAGAGGACCCGGTGTGCGGCTCCGGGCACTGCCACATCGCGCCTTACTGGGCGGAGAGGCTGGGGCGGAGAGAGCTGAGGGCATACCAGGCCTCCGGGCGCGGCGGGACGCTGTTCTGCCGGGTCGAGGGCAAACGTGTGGCGCTGTCCGGGGAGGCGACGCTGTTCGCGGAATCGGAACTGCACATATGAAAATCGGCCCCGGCGGACAGCCGGGGCCGATTTTTTGTCTGGGCTTGCGAGTCAGAACACCTCCGCGGAGGTGTAGGCTATGAGATCGTGGGGGGCGAGTATAATCTGCTTGCCGCGCGCGCCGGCGCTGACGGCAATCTCGTCGAAGAGGATGCAGGTCTCGTCAATGTAGGTGGGGAACTTCTTCTTCATGCCTATGGGCGAACAGCCGCCGCGCAGGTAGCCCGTGAGGGGCAGCAATTCCCTGAGGTGGATGAGCTCCACCTTCTTGTTGCCGGAGACGGAGGCGGCGCGGCGCAGGTCCAGCTCGTCCAGCACCGGTATGCAGAACACCACGGGCCCGCTCCTGTCGCCGCGGGCGACCAGGGTCTTGAACACCTGCTCGGCCGGCATATCGAGCTGCTCAGCGGCGTGCCTGCCGGAGAGGTCGCTCTCGTCGTACTCATATTCCGCCGTGCGATAGGCGACGCCGGCGGCGTCCAGCAGGCGCATGACATTGGTCTTGGTCATATCAGTCACTCCTTATGAGCTCCGCCGCCGCGCCGCAGAGCCCGCGCACGAGCTCACCGGGCAGCTGTGGGAAGGGCCTTATGGGGTCGGGTGCTCCCTCGGGCTCCGAGAGGCGGAGCTTGTAATAGGCGAGGTCTCTCCATTCGCCCAGCTTCCAGGCGGTGCGGCGGTCGGTGAACACCAGCTCCATGCCCATGGCCGCGTGCAAATGCTCGCTGGGAGGGTTGGGGGCGGCCACACAGCCGTAGACGTTCACAAAGCCCTGGACGCGGAGCAGGGAGAAGAGTGCGGTGTACAGAGCGCGGCCGATACCGCGGCCCTGAGCGGAGGGCGATAGGTATATGGACAGCTCAGCGTCCCAGTCGTAGGAGGCGCGCTCCCTGTAGCGATGGGCGTAGGCGTAGCCGACGGGGAGGCCGTCCGCCTCACAGACCAGGTAGGGGTAGATATCGCTGACGCGCGCTATGCGGCGGGCAAACTCCTCCAGGCCGGGCGCCGGGTACTCATAGGTGAGGGGAGTGAGCGTGTAGGGGGCGTATATCGCCCAAAGCGCCTCGGCGTCGAGAGCAGAGACGGGGCGTATCGTGAATCGCAAGGGGCATCACCTTCGGAAAACGGATATGTCTGCGGCTCAGCGCCCGGACGGGCGGAGCAGGGAGTACATGCACATGTCGAGTACGGCGCCATTTTTGAACGCATTGGCCCGCAATACGCCCTCGAGCCGAAAGCCGGACTTCTCCAGCACGCGGCGGGAGGCGGCGTTGGCGGCGAAGGGCTCGGCGAAGATGCGCACGATGTCGCTGTGGCCGAACACGTACTCACAGGCCGCGCGCACAGCGCCCGTGGCCAGGCCGCGGCCCCAATAGGGCTCGCCCACATAGTAGCCGAGCTCGGCGGTGCGGCGGTGGATGTTCACGCCGCGCGTGAGGGAGACGCTGCCCACGGCCAGGCCTCCGCAGTCTATGGCGAAGGCGTAGACAGAGCCGGGAGGGGCGGAGAGCATGGCCTCTATATACTGCGCGGCGTCGCACTCGGTGTAGGGGAAGGGCAGGCCGTCGCGCAGATTGTCGAGAACCCTTTTGTTGTTCAGGGCCTCGGCGAGGGAGGCGCTGTCGGCGGACCGCCAGGGACGGATTACAGTCTCCATATCGGGACCTCCAGGTATATCTCACTGCTATTAAACTCCGCCGGCGGCGGGCCGTCAAGTATTTACGGAAAATTCACAGGATGGGACGCGAAGACGGTTGTAAAATTTTAATTAAATGTTATAATCAAAAGGACGTGGAGAGGTGTCCGAGCGGTTTAAGGAGCCGGTCTTGAAAACCGGTGACCCGGCAACGGGCCATGGGTTCGAATCCCATCCTCTCCGCCACAACCGGGCTGTCCCGGCATATGCCGGGACAGCCGCCTTTCCGCCGCGGGAGGGGCATACTTCAGAGCAGAGAGAAATAAAGTGTTTTGCGAGGTGTCGATATGGGCGACTTTGTGGTCATTTCAGACGGTTCCGGCGATCTCTCCCCGGAAATCTATCGCGAGAGAGACATAGTCATGATACCCTTCTATGTCATGCTCGGCTCGGGCGACTATCTGCAGCAGGAGCGGGACATAGGCACGGGGGAGTTCTACGACTGGATGGTCTCCAACCCCGGAGTGTACCCCAAGAGCTCCACGCCGTCCACGCAGGACTATCTGCGCACCTTCACCGAGATAGCCAAGCGCGGGGAGAAGGCCATCTGCGTCTGCATAACCGAGAAGTTCTCCAACTCCTATCAGACGGCGCGCATAGCCCGCCAGATGCTGCTGGAGGATTACCCGGACGCCCAGCTGGAGATAATAAACTGCATGATGAACACGGTGCTGCAGGGGCTGTATGTGCTGCAGGCCTGCGAGCTGCGCGACGCCGGAGTGGGCTTTGAGGAGGCCGTGCGGAGGCTCATGGAGATAAGGCCCTCCGGGCGCATATTCTTCACCATAGGCAGCATGGACTACCTGAGCATCGGCGGGCGCATAGGCAAGCTGGCCGGCCGGGTGAGCACGGCCCTGGGCATCCGGCCCATAATAACGCTCAAAGAGGGAGAGATATTCCCCTCCGGCGTCTGCCGCGGGCGGGGCAAGAGCTTGGACAAGGTGCTCAAGGTGGCGGAGGATTATCTGGAGAAGAATTTCGCCTCCGCGGACGAGCTGGAGATAGCTGTGGGCTACGGATATGACTACGACGAGGCCGTGGCCTTCCGCAACCGCGTGGCTGAACTGCTGGACTCACTGGGGCTGCACAAGGACGAGATACCCATCCGCCACATAAGCAGCGTGATAGCCGTGCACACGGGCCCCTATCCCCTGGGCATAGGCGTGCTGAGGAGGGCCAGAACAGAATAGCGCAAAAGGGCCGCTTGCGGCATCGTCGGCGGGCGGGAAACCGCACCCGCGCAGATGCTGCAGCCGGGCATGGGCACAAGAGCGTACAGAAAAGCGCCGTCTAAAGGGATACCTTTAGACGGCGCTTTTTTAGACTGCACAGAGGGGACTGGCACAGGCTGAAGTGCGGCATTTTCGGGTTCGAGCGGTTTTCGCCTTATCCACCATGGTGACCCCAACGGCAATTGAGCTCATATACGGCCGCGCGATTTGAGTCCCAGGTGAGCTTCTCAATTGCCTCATTGCAGGGCAGCCAGACGCACTCGGTGTGTTCATGGGATAATCTTATATCTCCCTGGCACTCAAAACCGAAGGCGTACTCAGGTATTGTGCAGGTGCCCTCGGCCCAATGCCGGCGGGCCGTTTCGCATATTGCCGCGGCGGGAATATAGGAGAGGCTCTCCAGCTCTATCCATTTGTCCGAGCGCGCGCCGGCCTCCTCAAAGGCCTCCCTTTTCGCCGCTTCCAACGGCGTTTCACCGTCCTCGCCGCCCCCGGCTATGAATTGCCATTGGCCGGAGTCTGCGCGGCGGAACACGCAGTAAAGGGGGGAGCCGTCAATTACTCGATACGGTATGGCAAGTATTTGAAAAGCGGCTCTCATTCTGACCCTCCGCACATCAACGGCCATTTCCCGGGGAACCGCTTCCCGCGCGGCCGTTTTTGGCGGGGAGGGTTTCAATATACGCGCACACCCACGCGCAGCCGGCCCTTGCGCGTCTCCCGATGGGGGCCGCAATAGGTGAAGCGGCCGCGGCCGCGCACGGAGACCACGTCGCCCGGGCTGACCTGCGCGGCGGGGCCCCTGGCGGGCAGGGAGTTGACCAGCACGAGTTCGCGCTCGAACAGGCGCTGCGCCTCGGAGCGGGAGAGGGAGTACACAGCGGCCACCAGGGCGTCCAGCCTCTCGGAGGGCACGACCACGGAGCTCTCCTCCGGGGGCTCGGGAGGCTCGGGTATGCCGTCGGCGGGGCGGACGCGCACGCTGGTGCGGCGTATCTGGCTGAGGTTGTCGGCTATGTAGCCGGCGATGGACTTGAGACAGAGGATGTATACCTTTCCGTCCAGCGGGATGATGTCCCCCAGCACTTCGCGCCGTATGCCGAGGGACATGAGCGCCCCCAGGCAGTCGCGGTGCCCCAGCTCCTCGGCAAACCTGGCAGAGGCGGGGGAGACCTCCAGGCAGGCCGTGGGGCTCTCCCAATCGGCCCCCTCCCAGGGCAAGAACACCGCCGTGCGCCGCTCCGCCCCTGCATAGCCGCCGTCAAACTCGAAGGGGCCGGGGCGCAGGGAGAGCAGGGCGGACTGCTCGGCAGGGGTGAGAAATTCCGAAAATGTCACTATGCCGCGCCTCTCGGCCCGCAGGGCCAGCTCGGAGAGGCGCTTTCTTGTCATGTCGAGCGAATTTTCCATGAGCTGAGTATAGCGCGCCGGAGGAGGGGAAGTCAAGTTCGATGTGCGGCAGACAAAGTTCGATAATCACATTTGAAATGCCGCCCATGAGGGGGGTATAATGGGGACAAATCCAAGAATGGGGGATAGAGCAGATGATATACAGAGATTTTAAGGGCCTGAAGCTCAGCGGTCTGGGCTTGGGGAACATGCGCCTGCCCGTCATTGACGGCGACGACAGCCGCATCGACTACGAAAAAGCTGCTGCAGTCATCCGTCGGGCCTACGAGGGCGGGGTGAACTACTTCGACACAGCCTATGGCTACCACGGAGGCACCAGCGAGGCCACGGTTGGCCGGGCTCTCGCCGATGTGCCGCGCGACAGCTACTACCTGGCCGACAAGTTCCCCGGGTTTTCGCTGGAGAACGTCTCCCGCGTGAGGGAGATATTCGAGGAGCAGCTGCAGCGCTGCGCCACCGACCACTTCGATTTTTACCTCTTCCACAACATCTATGAGAAGAACATAGACATGTGCCTGGATCCGCAGTACGGCATAATGGACTATCTGCTGGAGCAGAAGCGCGCCGGGCGCATCCGCCATCTGGGTTTCTCCTGCCACGGCGAGCCGCGCACGCTGGAGCGCTTCCTCGACGCCGGCAGAGGGGAGCTGGAGTTCTGCCAGATACAGCTGAATTACGTGGACTGGAGCCTCCAGCACGCCAGGGAGAAGGTGGAGCTGCTCAACAGCCGCGGAATCCCCATCTGGGTCATGGAGGGCGTGCGCGGCGGCCGGCTGGTGGACCTGCCGGCGGAGACCATGGACAAGCTCAAGGCCCTGCGGCCTGAGGAGAGCGCCGTCTCCTGGGCCTTCCGCTTCCTGCAGAGCGTGCCCGGCGTGACCGTGGTGCTCTCCGGCATGGGTTCCGTGGAGCAGGTGGAGGATAACCTGGCCACCTGGTCCGAGGACAGGCCGCTCAATGAGCGGGAGTTCGCCGCCCTGACGGAGATAGGGCGCAACCTGTTCGCCAAGGGCACCGTGCCCTGCACGGCCTGCCACTACTGTGTCAGCAAGTGCCCGCAGGGGCTGGACATACCCAGGCTGCTGCGCCTCTACAACGAGGCCGTCTACAGCGGAGTGCCCGCCGTCAGCGGGACCATAAAGGAAATCAGCCCGGACAAACAGCCCGGCGCCTGCATATCCTGCCACAGCTGTGCCGCCGTGTGTCCGCAGAATATAGAGATTCCGGAGACCCTGGCAAAGTTCACGGAGATGCTGGGGACGAAGGAGTGAAGCTCCGGCGGACGGCCTGCCTGTGGCTGCCGGCGGCGGCCGCGCTCGTGGCACTGGCCTATCTCTTGACGTGCCTCTTCATCTCGGTGGAGCTGGGGAGACAGGTGGCGGAGGCAAATGAGGGCCGCGGCGAGAGCGAGCTCCGCTACGGCTATACGGACGAGGATATCGCCGGTATTGCCGTCAGGGACGGGGCGGACATGTCCGACTACACGCGGAAGGCGCGGCGCACGCCGGTGCTCGCCGTCAGCTGGCTGACGGGGGGAAGAGCCGTGTTCTGGTACTGGAGCGAGCTCAAACTCGACGGCGAGCTGCGCAGCGGCAGCTGGCGCGTGCCGGTGGTGCTCACGTATGAGATGCGCGGCCTGCGCCCGGTGGTGACTGACGTATACGAACATCCATAGACGAAAAAAGGCCCTCAACGGAGGGCCTTTTTCGTCTATTGGGGATTCTGCAGTTCGTTGAGGTGGACGTACTCGTCGTAGCTGCAAACGCGGTCGGTGATGGAGCCGTCGGCGTTTATCTCGATGATGCGGTTGGCCACGGTCTGGGTGAGCTGGTGGTCGTGGCTGGAGAAAATGACGTTGTAGG
Source organism: uncultured Oscillospiraceae bacterium (assembly GCA_944385765.1). GTDB lineage: Bacteria > Bacillota > Clostridia > Oscillospirales > Oscillospiraceae > Scatomorpha. Next base: position 2,152 of record CALWYL010000019.1, on the reverse strand, counting down.
GGAAGGCCGCAAGGCCGTTGTTGAGGGCGGCGATGCTCTCCAGGTCCAGATGGTTGGTGGGCTGGTCGAGCAGCAGCACGCTGGCGCCGGAGAGCATGAGCTTGGATATCATGCACCGGACGCGCTCGCCGCCGGAGAGGACATTGACCGGCTTATACACCTCGTCCCCGGAGAAGAGCATGCGGCCGAGGAAGGTGCGCAGGTAGCTCTCGCGCTTGTCGGCGGAGAACTGGCGCATCCAGTCCATTATGGAGAGCTCACAGCCGTCGAAGAATGCGCTGTTGTCGGTGGGCATGTAGCCCTGGGTGGTGGACACGCCCCACTTTATGCTGCCCGAGTCGGGCTCCTCCTCGCCCATCAGCAGCTTGAAGAGCATGGTGACTGCCAGCTCGTTGCGGCTTATCACGGCTATCTTGTCCTCCTTGCCCATGATGAAGCTGACGTCCTTCAAGAGGGGCACGCCGTCCACGCTCTTGCTGAGTTCGGTGACGAACAGCCGGTCCTTGCCCGGCTCGCGCTCGGCCTTGAAGCCCACCCAGGGATAGCGGCGGGAGGAGGCGGGGAGCTGCTCCACGCTTATCTTCTCCAGCAGCTTGCGGCGCGAGGTGGCCTGGCGTGACTTGGATTTGTTCGCGCTGAAGCGGCGGATGAAGCTCTGCAGCTCCTCAATCTTCTGCTGGGCCTTCTTGTTCTGGTCCTTGACCAGCTTCTGTATGAGCTGGCTGGACTCGTACCAGAAGTCGTAGTTGCCGACGTACATCTTTATCTTGCCGTAGTCGATGTCAACTATGTGCGTGCAGACGTTGTTGAGAAAGTACCGGTCGTGGCTGACCACCAGCACCGTGCCCTCGTAGTCCAGGAGGAAGTCCTCCAGCCAGACCACGCTGGGGAGGTCGAGGTTGTTGGTGGGCTCGTCGAGCAGTATGATGTCCGGCTTGCCGAAGAGGGCCTGGGCCAGAAGGACCTTGACCTTCAGCCTGGGGTCCATGGCGGACATGGGAGTGTAGAAAAACTGCACATCGACCCCCAGCCCCTGGAGAATGCGGCCGGCGTCGCTCTCCGCTTCCCAGCCGCCGAGCTCGGCGTACTCCTCCTCCAGCTCGCTGGCCCTGATGCCGTCCTCGTCGCTGAAGTCGGGCTTCTCATAGATGGCGTCCTTCTCCTTGCCCACGTCGTAGAGGCGCTGATTGCCCATGATAACGGTGTCCATGACGCTGTATGCGTCGTACATGCTCTGGTTCTGCTTGAGGACGCTCATACGGGCCCGGGGGTCGATATAGACATGCCCGCCGGTGGAGTCGACCTCGCCGGAGAGAATCTTCAGGAAGGTGGATTTACCGGCGCCGTTGGCGCCGATGATGCCGTAGCAGTTCCCGGCGTCAAACTGCAGGTCCACCTGGGAAAAAAGCACCTGCCCGCCGTACTGCAGGCTGAGATTTTCAACTGTGATCATGGCAATACTCCTGTCGTCTGTTCTGGCTAAAGAATACCATACGCGGGGGTGGGATACAAGCCCCTGCTGCCACGGGGCAGCAGGGGCGTACATGGGGGAGGGGCAGAATATCAGCCGGAGGCCCATTGGGGCCTCCGGCGTGCATCAGTAAAAAGTGGCGACGGGTTGGGATGGGGGGGCGGAGGGGGAGATGGATATGGCGGTCAGCACGGGGCCCTTGCGGCCGTAGGAGCGGTGGAACTTATAGTCCATGCGGGCCGTCAAAACCGCCCAGCTGTCGTTATCCGGCATCTGCTGGCCGTCCAGATTGCAAATCAGGGCCGAGAAGGCGATATCCGCCTCGCAGCAGGTCATGATGTGGCGCCCGACGATGAAGCTGTTGGCCGGTATGCCCTTGCGGCGGATGCAGCGGCCCTTGAAACGGACGGTTTTGCCCGAGTATTTCTTCGGCTCCTCGCTCATGTCGCGGTACCAGAGGGCGTAGTCGCCGTCGGCTATCTCAACTATGGGGGCGTCGAGGTCAAAGGGCAGGGGGTCCTCAATGTCGTCATAGGCCACCTTGCCGTCGGGGGCCTCATAGGCTATGTCGGCCCGGCGGGAGGCGCCGCGGACTATCTTGTGAAACTCCATCTTGTCCATGTCCGGCCGGAAGCGGTTGAAAACCACCAGCTCGGCGCTCTTGAGCTTGTCATAACAGAG
>CALWYL010000018.1 GCA_944385765.1 uncultured Oscillospiraceae bacterium | reverse complement strand
CCTCGGTCACCTGACAGCCGGGTGAAATTTTTGTGCCAGAGTTCACAAATAATTTGCATTTATATTTATATAAATATCTTGACAAAATTATCAGCCCGTGCTATCATGCTATCCGTAAAAAACCGGGAGGCGGTTCTATGAAAAAGACACTATACAGTCTCATGCTCTCCGACGAGGTCGTGCGGGAGGTGGACGCCCTGGCGCACCGCCTGGGCACCAACCGCTCCAACCTGATAAACCAGATTCTGGCGGACTACGTGTCCGTCACCACGCCGGAGCGCAGGATAAGCGATATATTCCACGCCGTCGAGCAGATGATGGCCCCCTCGCGCGAGCTGGTGCCCTTTTTCGCGCCCAACGCGCTCACCATGTCGCTCAAGTCCAGCCTGGAGTACAAGTACAGGCCCACGGTGAAGTATGAGGTGCAGCTCTTCCGCTCGCTGGAGGGCTCGCTGGGCGAGCTGTCCGTGGTGTTCAGGACGCAGTCCGCGGCGCTGATAGAGGCCATGACGTCCTTCTTCCGGCTGTGGAAGCACATCGAGGACAAGCTGCTCGCGCCGCTGCTGCCCCAGGAGATAGACTACGCGCTCTACGACGGCAAGTTCGTGCGCAGCATAGCCGTGCCGCGCGGCCGCGACTGCACGGCCGAGGACATCGCCGCCGCGCTCTCGGACTACATCAAGCTCTTCGACCGGCTGATGAAGGGCGCGCTGTGCGGCAGGCTGGACGAGCGCGCCGTGGAGGCGGAATACTACGCCGATCTCGGCCGCAGGGCCATCCTCATCTGAGGAACGGAGGTAAGTAAACATGAATGCCGATAAATACACTCAAAAAACCATAGAGACCCTGAACACCGCCCAGGCCATGGCCCAGGAGAACGGCAACCAGTACCTGACGGCGGAGCACCTGCTCTACGCCCTGGTGGACCAGGACGGCGGGCTGATAGGCTCGCTGCTCTCGCGCATGGGCGTGGACTGCGACGCCCTGCTGGGCGAGCTGGACGCTGAGATTTCCAAGCTCCCCCGCGTCTCCGGCGGCAGCGGGGATGTATACGCCTCGCCGGAGCTGAACAAGATACTGCGCTTCGCCGAGAAGGCGGCGGAGAAGATGGGCGACAGCTACATCTCCGTGGAGCACCTCATGCTGGGCATGTTCTCCGAGGGCAGCCCGGCCGTGCGCCGCCTGCTCTCCGGCCACGGAGTGACGCGGGACGGCTTCACCCGCGAGCTTGCCAAGGTAAAGAGCGGCCCCGTCAACAGCGACAACCCCGAGAGCACCTACGACGCGCTGAACAAATACGGCACCGACCTGGTGCAGCGCGCGCGGGACCAGGAACTGGACCCCGTGATAGGCCGCGACAGCGAGATAAGGAACGTCGTGCGCATCCTCTCGCGCAAGACGAAGAACAACCCCGTGCTCATAGGCGAGCCGGGCGTGGGCAAGACCGCCATCGCCGAGGGCCTCGCCCAGCGCATAGTGCGCGGCGACGTGCCCGACGGGCTGCGCGACAAGACCATCTTCTCCCTAGACATGGGCGCGCTCATCGCCGGCGCCAAGTACCGCGGCGAGTTTGAGGAGCGGCTGAAGGCCGTGCTCGAGGAGATAAAAAAGAGCGAGGGCAGGATCATCCTCTTCATCGACGAGCTGCACACCATAGTCGGCGCGGGCAAGACGGAGGGCAGCATGGACGCCGGCAACCTCCTGAAGCCCATGCTGGCCCGCGGCGAGCTGCACTGCATCGGCGCCACCACCCTGGACGAATACCGCAAGTACATCGAGAAGGACGCGGCCCTCGAGCGGAGGTTCCAGCCTGTCATGGTGAACGAGCCCACTGTGGAGGACACCATAAGCATCCTCCGCGGGCTGAAGGAGCGCTACGAGATATTCCACGGCGTGCGCATACACGACAACGCCCTGGTGGCCGCCGCCACGCTCTCCAACCGCTATATAACCGACCGCTTCCTCCCCGACAAGGCCATCGACCTGGTGGACGAGGCCTGCGCCATGATACGCACGGAGATAGACTCCATGCCCAGTGAGCTGGACGACATCCGCCGCCGCATCATGCAGCTGGAGATAGAGGAGATGGCCCTCAAGCGGGAGGACGACCAGCTCTCCCGCGACCGCCTGGAGAAGCTGCGCGCCGAGCTGGCGGAGCAGAAGGACGAGTTCAACGCCATGAAGTCCCGCTGGGAGGCCGAGCGCGACAGCGTGGACGCCGTCAAGCGCATAAAGGGCGAGATTGAGCACCTCAACGGCGAGATAGAGTCCGCCCAGATGAACCTGGAGTACGAGAAGGCTGCCAGGCTCAAGTACTCCGACCTGCCCGCGCTGGAGAGGCAGCTCAAAGACGCCGAGGCCGCCGCCGAGGCGCGCGGCGCGGAGGACTCACTGGTGCACGACACGGTCACCGAGGAGGAGATAGCAAACATCGTGGCCAAGTGGACCGGCATCCCCGTGAGCAAGCTGGTCGAGGGCGAGCGGGAGAAGCTGCTGCACCTCGACGAGGTCATACACAGGCGCGTCGTGGGCCAGGACGAGGCCGTAAGGCTGGTCACCGAGGCCATACAGCGCTCCCGGGCCGGCATCTCCGACCCCAACAGGCCCATAGGCAGCTTCCTCTTCCTGGGCCCCACGGGCGTGGGCAAGACGGAGCTGGCCAAGAGCCTGGCCGAGTGCCTCTTCGACGACGAGCGCAACATGGTACGCATAGACATGACCGAGTACATGGAGAAGTTCTCCGTCTCCCGCCTCGTCGGCGCGCCTCCCGGATACGTGGGCTACGACGAGGGCGGGCAGCTCACCGAGGCCGTGCGCCGCAAGCCCTACAGCGTCGTGCTCTTCGACGAGGTGGAGAAGGCCCACCCGGACGTGTTCAACATCCTGCTGCAGATATTGGACGACGGCCGCATAACCGACTCCCAGGGCCGCACGGTGGACTTCAAGAACACCATAATAATCCTCACCAGCAACCTGGGCAGCCAGCACCTGCTGGAGGGCATCAGGCCTGACGGCAGCATCAGCGACGCGGCCCAGGAGGCCGTCCGCGGCGAGCTCAGGATGGCGTTCAGGCCCGAATTCCTGAACAGGCTGGACGAGATAATCATGTTCCGCCCGCTGACGCGCGACAACCTCACCGGCATCATCGACATAATGGTGGACGGCCTGAGGGGCCGCCTGGCCGACAGGGGCCTGGGCCTGGAGCTCACCGACGCGGCCAAGGCGCTGATAATCGACCGCGGCTACGACCCGCTCTACGGCGCGCGCCCGCTCAGGCGCTACCTGCAGAGCAGCGCCGAGACGCTGATAGCCCGGCGCATTCTCGCCGGCGACATCCCCGCCGGCTCCACGCTGGTCCTGGACGTGGAAAACGGCGAGCTGGTCTGCCGCGCAAAATGATACCCAATGTGAAGGGCGCCCGTCTAACGACGGGCGCCCTTTTTGCGTCTCGCTCACATGTAGCTGACTGTCTCCTCCAGGCTCTTGCGGCTCGAGTGGTTGGGCAGGGGGCCGGCGCCCTCCGCCGGGTAGCCGAGGTCCATTAGCATCAGCACCTCTTCATTCTCCGGCAGGCCCAGCACGCTCTTGGCCTTGTCCGGGTCGAAGAAGTTGAGCCAGCAGCTCTCCACGCCGGCGTTCTTGGCCGCCAGCAGCATGTGCGTGGCCACGATGGTCGCGTCCTCTATGCCGGAGTCGCGCCCCTCCCCGGGGTAGATGAACACATTGGTCTTGTCGAAGGCCACCACCAGCACCGTGGGGGCGCCGTAGCGGCAGGGGGTGAGCTCATCTATCTTGGCCAGCCACTCCTCCGAGCGCACCACGTAGACATGCTGCCCCTGCAGGTTCTTGGCCGTCGGCGCCAGGCGCCCAGCCTCGAGTATGGCCTGCAGCTGCTCGTCGGCCACCGGCCGGCCGTCGTACTTCTTGCAGGAATAGCGCTCTCTTATGACTTCTGAAAATTCCATTTGTTCTCCCTCCTTGGGCTGTATTGATATATATTGTAACACAGCCGCGGCGGGATGTTAACTGTTTTCTGCCTCTCTGTCCAGCATTTCCGCCAAGCGCGCCGTGAGGGCGCTCACCCCTTCGGTGGAGAGCTCGCCGTACAGCAGGCTGTCCCAGCCCTCCCCGGGCCTCGCCAGCGAGCGCCTGAGCTCGCCCAGCAGCCGCGAGTACTCCTCCGCGTCCCCCGCCTCCTCGGCGACGGCGGCCAGGGACGAGAGGCCCATCCACTCCGGCAGGCCCGCGGCGCGCGTGAGGCAGTGCACCTTGCGCGCGATGCTCTGCGCGTCGTCCCGCCGCCCCTCCTTCAGCGCCGCGTCCGCCAGATGCTGCATGGCCGTCGTCGCCCTGGATATCCCCTCCAGCACCCGCCTCTGCCACAGCTGCCGCGCCTCCTCCGCGCGTCCCTGGGCGGCGTACAGCAGCGCCCGCTGCTCCTGGCGGTCTATCTGCGTGTTTGGCAGGGAGTTCAGCAGCGCCTCAGCCCTCTCCAGTTCGCCGTTCTGCCGGCAGCGGTTCAGCACCATGGCCATCGCCGCCTCCCTTATCTCGCCGTCGCGGCTCTCCAGCAGCCGCTCGTACCAGCCGTCCAGCTTTTCCCGGTAGCCGCCGCCCTCCACGCCGTAGAGGAAGAGCGCCCCGTCCAGGTAATAGGCCGCCGACAGCAGCAGCTTTTCACAGCTGGGGTACTCCTGTATCTTCCTCTCCGCCCGCCCAAAGACCGCGGAATAGCCCTCTGATTTCACGGCGGCGTCGAGCGAATTGAGGAAATCCCCGATCTCCCCGTCTGTCAGCTCCTCGCTGAAATCCAGTAGCGTGTTCAGGTCAACCCCCAGCAGCCGGGCCAGTGCCGGCAGCAGCGTGATGTCCGGCAGGCTTGCTCCCCGCTCCCATTTGTTCACCGCGCTGGCCGTGACTCCCAGCCGCTCGGCGGCCTGCTCCTGCGTGAGGCCCTTTTCGCGCCGCTTCTCCCGGATTATCTCGTTTATGCGCATGTCGCTCACCTCGCGCATATTCTACCATGGCCCCGCTCCCCCCGGCAACGGCCCCGCGCTCACCCCCGCCCGCCCCCAATGTGAGCACCGCTCAACTCCCTGCCATATCCAGCGCTTTTTTCCCAATATTGCCCTACACGACCGCCTTTTATCGTATCGTATACTTGCAATAGCGGATATTATGTCGTATACTAAATCGAAAGAGCGCTGCACCTGCAGGACGCGATATGAGGGAATCCGCGCTGTCCTCTCCGCGCGCGGCCCGCCTCCGCGCAGGCAATACCTCCACCCCCATCCGTCCTCCGGTGCGGCTCCCACGCTGCTTCGCCGGGGAGCTTTTCACCCGCGGCCGGCGGCCGGCGCGTACGAGTAGGGATAAAATGGCTGAACTGAATACCCCTCCCGCCAGCGAGCGGGAGGCCCTGGCGGGCCTCACGGCCGCCCTCGGCCGGCGTTTCTATTCCATTTTGCGCGTGGACCCGGCGAGGGACACCGTCCTCATACTGCAGAGCCGGGACTACCCGCAGGCCGTGCAGACGCAGATGGATTGGGGCACATATCTGGAGCGCTATGGCGGGATAGTCACGCCCCAGGGGCGCGAGCGGCTGCAGAAGCGCCTCTCGGGCCCGGCGCTGCTGGCCGCCGCGGCCAACGGCGAGCACAGCTTCTCCCTGGAGGTCCCCTAAGGGCCGCCGCACCAACTGGCTCACCATACACGCGGCGCTGGACAGGCAGGCCGGCGGGGAGCTCTACGCGGACATATTTGTCCGCCAGAGCAACGACGAGCACCTGCTGCACAGTATAATAGATATGTATGTGTACAACAGCTGCGACTACTTCGTCCTGCTCGACATACATAATAACAGCTATATGATGATAAACAGCAACCCGCTGGAGACGGCGTGCTTCTCCGCCGTCTGCGACAAATATGAGAGCGCCCTTGTCGAGTACGCGCGCTCTTTCGTCGTGCCCGAGGACCAGGAGGCGGTCATCCGCAAGATGAGCATAGACAACGTGGCCCGCCAGCTGGAGGACAAGGAGGTGTACTCCTTCACCGCCGGCGTGGAGGACCCCGAGCGGGGATATACGCGCAAGCAACTGACATATCGTTACTACGACCGCGCCGCCGGCACGGTGCTGCTCTGCCGCACCGACGTGACGGAGGTGTACCTGGAGGAGCGCGCGCGCCAGCGCGAGCTGGAATCGGCGCGCCTGAGGGCGGAGACGGACCCCCTCACCGGGCTGCTCAACCACGGCGGCATCAGCCGCCGCGCGGGCGAGCTGCTGGAGAGCTCCCCCCTCCCCGCCGCCATGCTGGTATTGGACCTCGACAACTTCAAGCAGGTGAACGACACCCTGGGCCACCTGGAGGGCGACCGGCTGCTGTGGAAAGTGGCCCAGACCCTGCAGCTGCAGTCCGGCCCGGACGCCCTGCAGGGCCGCTCCGGAGGGGACGAGTTCGTGGTCTTCCTCCCCGGGACCGCCCCCTCCCGGGCCGGGGACTGCGCCCGGCAGATATGTGAGGCTGTCAGTCTCCTCACCCTGCCGGAGAACGCCCCGCGCTCCGTCTCCTGCAGCATAGGCGCCGCCTTCGCGCCGGAGGACGGGCGGGACTACCAGTCCCTGTTCCGCGTCGCCGACCGCCGCGCCTACCAGGCCAAGCGCCTGGGCAAGAACCGCTATCTCCTCGAGGGCTGACGCCCCCCGGCCGCCCTCATATCCGCCCTGGAGGCAAAATATGAACGATGTTCTGCGCCAAGAGAAAAAATACTCCATCAACCTGGTGGACAGCTTCCGTCTCCGACGCCGGCTGGACGAGGTGATGCACGGGGACAGGCACAACGGCGCCGCCGGCTATGTGATACGCTCCCTCTACTTCGACACGCCCGACGACCAGGATTTCCGCGACAAGACGGACGGCCTGGAGCTGCGCCGGAAAATCCGCCTGAGGGCCTACAGCCCCGGGGACGACTTCGCCATGCTGGAGATGAAGCAAAAGCAGGGCCCCTACCAGCGCAAGCGCTCGCTGCGGCTGAGCCGCGAGGACGCGCAGAGCCTCTGCCGCGGCGACTACCGTCCCCTGCTCGGGTACCCGGACCCCTTCGCCGATGAGTGTTTCGGGCTGATGCACTGCCGCTGCTACCGGCCCAAGGCCATCGTGGAATACCACCGCTGGGCCTATGTGGCGCGGGAGAACCACATACGCATCACGCTGGACAGCCAGGTGTGCGCCACGGAGTCGAGCTGCGAGCTCTTCTCCGCCCAGCTGCCTCTGTACCCCGTGATGCTGCCCTTTCAGCTCGTGCTGGAGGTCAAATACAACGGCTTCCTGCTGAGCTATATCAAGGACGCTCTCAACGACGTGGAGCGCTCCGAGCTGTCCGTCAGCAAATACTGTCTCGCCCGCGGTCTCACACTGGGCCCCGAGGGCTGACTGTGGAGGAACGATAGTATGAGAGAATATCTGCACCAGCTTCTGGAGACCACCGGCGGCGACCTCAGCGCCGCCGTCATCGCCGCGCGCCTCGGCGTGTCGGTAGTCATCGCGGCCTTTTTGTTCCTGTCGTACCGCCTGTCGCACAGCGGCAGCGTCTACAGCGCCAAGTTCAACGTCTCCCTGGCGGCGCTCACGGTCATCACCACCACGGTGATGATAGTCATCGGCAACAACATCGCGCTGTCCCTCGGCATGGTGGGCGCGCTCTCCATCGTCCGCTTCCGCACGGCCATCAAGGACTCGCGCGACACCATATACATCTTCTGGGCCATCGTGGTGGGCATCTGCTGCGGCGCGGGCGACTACATCACCGCCGCGGCGGGCAGCGGCTTCGTGTTCCTCATACTGCTGCTCTTCGGCCGCATAAGGAACGACAACCGCGCCCTGCTCATACTGCGCTGCGCGCGCCTCAACGAGGAGAAGGTGGAGTCCCTCATCTTCCAATATTACAACCGCAAGGCCATACTGCGCAGCAAGAACACCACGGAGGACAGCGTGGAGTTCATCTATGAGCTCAACGGCAAGTACCTCAACAAGCCCCTGAGCGAAAAGGCGGCGGGCAAGAGCATCACCGACGCCGTGTATGAGCTCGGCGGCATAGAGTACTTCAACATAGTGCTGCAAAACGACGACATCAGCGGCTGAGGCGCCGCACGGAAGGAGGCCGCGAGGCATGAAATACAAGATTTTCGGCCTTGCCGCGCTGGCGCTGGTCTTTCTCTGCGCTCTCGCCGCCACCGCCGTGGAGGCCGGGGAGGGCCCCTACCGCTATCACCAGCACCTGGAAGCGCGCGGCCCGGACGCCGGCTGCGACTGCGGCGGGACGGAGCTCTGCACACACCTCCCCCTGGTCATCATAGATACCCACGGGGTGGAGATTCCCGGCGTGCCCCTCTCCTCCACCGGGGAGCCCCTCAAGCAGGGCGACACCGAGTACGAGTACACTGAGGTCACGCTGGCGGAGGACGGCAGTAAGACCATAGTCTGCGACGTGAGCGTGGTGGACCACCGCGACGCGAACAACCACCCCGGCGACGAGCCCACCCTCCAGAGCACGGCCCAGATACGCATCCGCGGCAACACCTCCCGCCTGCATGACAAAAAGGGCTATCTGCTGAGGACCACGAAGGATGACGGCCTGGCCAAGAGGGACGTGGAGATGCTGGGCATGGACGCCCACGACGAGTGGGCCCTGCACGGCCCCTATCTTGACAAGAGCATGATACGCAACTACATGTGGTACAACATAGCCGGCGAGATTATGGACTACTCCCCCAATGCCCGCTTCTGTGAGGTCATCCTCAACGGCGAGTACCAGGGCCTCTACGTGATGGTGGAGACCATCACCAACGGCGAGGGCGCGCGGCTCAACATGACCTACCCGGAGGACGACAGCCAGGCCGAGGTGAGCTATGTCGTCAGGCTGGACCGCGGCAGCAGCACCCCCATAAAGAACATCGACACCTTCAGCATGTACACCCTGCGCACGCTCAACGCGATGGACATCGTCTATCCCGGCCTCTCCAACCTCACCCCGGAGCGGGCGGAGTACATAAAGGACGAGGTGTCCGCCTACGAAAAGAGCCTCTACTCCTTCGACTACAACACCGAGCCCTACGCCTGGTGGAACTACGCCGACACGTCGAACATAGCGGAGTACTATCTGATAAACGAGTTCACCTGCAACTACGACGTCGGCGGGCGCTCCACCTATCTCTACAAGGACGTGCGCGGCAAATACAAGATGGTCATCTGGGACATGAACTCCTGCTGCGACAACTTCCACGACTCATATATGGACCCCCAGGGCCTGCACCTGCAGGCCATAACCTGGTTTGTCATGTACATGAAAGATCCGGGCTTCGTGGACCAGGTCATCGAGCGCTACCGCTCCCTGCGCGAGACCTTCCTCAGCGACGAGTATCTGCTCTCGTACATAGACGACGTGGTCGAGTACATAGCCCCGGCGGTGGAGAGGAACTTCGAGGTATGGGGCTATTCGTTCGAGGGCTACCGTCCCCTCGACCCGGACGAGCGCAACCCCGACAGCTTTGAGGAGGCCGTCGCCCAGCTCAAGGAGTTCTGCGTCGAGCGCGGCGAATGGCTGGACGAGAACATAGAGGCTCTGCGCCAGTACGGCCACTACTCGGCCAATAAGAAGTTCAACCATTGACGCCGCCGGAGGTGATGCGCGTTGAAAAAGTTCATACTCGGCGTCTGCATCATCGTACTGTGCCTCTTCATAGGCTTTTACGCCTACTACGTGATGGGTATGTACGTCGATGTCGACCCCGGCGCGCCCGTGACGACCTTTATGAAGGCCGACGAGGACACCATATACATGGAGCGCGGCGGGGAATATGTCCCCTTCGAGATACGCGGCGTCAACATGGGCGTGGGCATCCCCGGCGAGTGGGCCACCGACTACGCCATAGATGTGGAGACATACAAGCGCTGGTTCGGGTATATACAGGACCTGGGCGCCAACACCATACGCGTGTACACCATCCTGCAGGACGACTTCTACAACGCCTTTTACGAGTACAACACGGCCCGTGAGGAGGCCGGCGAGGAGCCTCTCTGGCTCATCCACGGCGTCTGGGTGAACGATTACGTGCAGTTTTCCCACCGCGACGCCTACGACGACGAGTTCCTGCAGACGCTGCTCGAGGACAGCCGCACCCTCGTGGATATACTCCACGGCAAGCGCGTGCTCTCCCTCGGCCGCGGCCTCGGCTCCGGCAGCTACCGCAGGGACGTCTCCCCCTGGGTGATAGGCTACATCCTCGGCGTCGAGTGGGAGGATGTCACCGTGGCGTACACGGACCAAAAATACCCCGAGCGCTCCGTCTACGAGGGCGAATACATGCGCACGGAGCCGGGGGCCTCGCCCTTTGAGGCCATGCTGGCGCAGGCGGGCGACAACATAATAGAGTATGAGAGCACCCGCTACAAGCAGCAGCGGCTCATAGCCTTCTCCAACTGGCCCACCACGGACCCCTTCTACTACTCTCCGGCCACCACGTTCTACCGCAGCAAATACTCCTCCATAAATGTCGAGAACATCACGCCCACCGAGAACTTCATCTCCGGCTACTTCGCCTCCTACCACGTCTACGCCTATTACCCCGACTACCTCGAGCTCGACATGGAGGCGGCCGCCTACCGGGAGGAGGACCTGATAGAGGCCTACGGCGAGAGCCGCTATGAGAACATCCTCAAGGTAATCTCCAACATGGGCGCCGCCGACATTTACGACTACATCGGCGAGGGCGACTACTACGACTCTCAGGGCCGCCTGAACACCTACCGGGCCTATCTCAGCGCGCTCAACAACTTCCACAACATCCCCGTCGTGATTTCCGAGTACGGCGTCACCACGGGCCGCGGCATGGCCCAGGTCGACAGGAACACGAACCGCAACCAGGGGCACATGACGGAGCAGGAGCAGGGCCAGGCGCTGGTGGACTGCTATATCGACATAATGGACACCGGCAGCGCCGGCAGCTGTGTGTTCACCTGGCAGGACGAGTGGTTCAAGCGCACCTGGAACACCATGCACGCCGTGGACCTCGACCGCACGCCCTACTGGAGCGACTACCAGACCAATGAGCAGTATTTCGGCCTGCTCACCTTCGACCCCGGCTGGGAGCAGAGCGTGAGCTACACCGACGGCGACCCCTCCGAGTGGACGGAGGGCGATCTCGTCTGGAGCGGCGATGCGGGGGACCTCTACATGAAGTACGACGAGAAGTTCCTCTACTTCTACTACGACGGAGACGCCCGCAGCGGCCCGGTGTACATACCCATAGACACCACGCCCAAATCCGGCTCCACCTACTGCCAGAACTACGATCTCCACTTTGACCGCGGCGTGGACTTCGTCATCAGCATAGACGGGGAGGACAACAGCCGCGTGGTCGTGCAGGAGCGCTACGAGGTGCTCCGGGCCATGTTCAGCGAGGAGTATTACAAGCTCAACGCCTATTTTGCGGACAACATCCCGGACGCGGACACGCCGGTGTTCAAGGAGATATCCCTGCCGCTCATTCTGGAGAACCTGCTGCCCCCCGCCGACAAGAGCCTGCCCCTCGGCGAGCGCTACGAGACCGGCAAGCTGCGCATGGGCAACGGCAACCCGGAGAGCGCGGACTTCGACTCGCTGACCGACTTCTGCTTCACTCCCGAGGGCGGCGTGGAGATACGCATCCCCTGGCAGCTCCTCAACTTCGCCGACCCCTCGGTGATGAACATACACGACGACTACTACGAGCACTACGGCATCGAGTACATTCAGATTGAGGAGCTCTATGTCGGCGTCTGCACCGTCGGCGGGGCGTCGCGCGTGCAGCTCGCCCCCCTGGCCCTGGAGGGCTGGGGCAACGACCCCACATACCACGAGCGGCTCAAGGAATCCTACTACATTTTACGCGACTACTGGGCCGGCCTGGACTGAAGCCGGCCGCCCGAGAGGAGGTGCGCGCGTGGGCGCAGAAATACTGCTGTACGGTTACGGCCTGGTCTGCCTGAGCATGCTGGTGTTCAACGTGCTCTACGCGCTGCACCTGCGCGCCGGCGACCGCCGGCTCGACCGCCGCATGGCGGACATACGCCGCCAGGTCTCGACGGAGCTAAACTTGATACAGGCTGATTCTAATCAGCCTGTCCAGGTCAGTCACCTGACCTGGATGCGCCGCCGGCTCTCGCGGGTCAACTACCTGCTGGCCTTTGACCACCTGCTCAACGAGCTGGACAGCTCGGACGCGGCCTTTCAGTCGTACATGCGGCAGATGCAGCCTGTCTTTCTCCACCTGTCCACGGTCTACTGGCGGCGGGACGACACCCAGGCCGCCTATTACTGCCATTTCCTGGCCCGGCACAGGCTCCCGCAGAATTCGGAGCTGGACCAGATACAGCGCGTGCTGCTGTCCTATCTGAGCAAGGGCAGCCTCTACTGCCGCCTGAACGCCCTCAAGGCCCTGTGCAGCTTTGGCAGCCCGCAGGCCCTCTCGGACGCCCTGGAGGAGCTGGGCCGCGACCAGAGCAACCAGCTGCACGAGAAGATGATAACCGAGGCGCTGCTCACCTACACCGGCAGCGCCGACGAGCTCATCGAGCTGCTCTGGCAGAGGCTCGGCCGCTTCACGCTGCAGATTCAGCGCGCCGTGCTGGACTACATACGCTTCAAGAGCGGCAACTACAAGCGCCAGATGGAGCTCATATTGCGCGACGAGGGCCGAGACCGCGAGCTGCGCTTCGCCGCCATCCGCTATTTTGGGAAGTACCCGGACGAGTCCGTGCGCGGCCTCCTGCTCGACTTCGTGCGGGACAGGAACGATCTGCGCTGGGAATATGCCGCCATCAGCGCCACCTCCCTCGCCCGCTACCCCGGCCGGGATGTGGTTGACG
Organism: uncultured Oscillospiraceae bacterium; assembly: GCA_944385765.1. GTDB lineage: Bacteria > Bacillota > Clostridia > Oscillospirales > Oscillospiraceae > Scatomorpha. The sequence continues at coordinate 22,606 of CALWYL010000018.1, read as the reverse complement.
CCCTGATGGGGGCCATGCACAGCCCCAACTGGTATGTGCGCTACAACGCCTCCGCCAGTTTGGAGGCCCACGGCCTCAGCTACGAGGAGATGATGGATGTGCTCTCCGGCAACGACCGCTACGCCCGCGAGATGCTCAACTACCGCCTGGAATCCAAGCGCCTGGCGAAGCTCTCGCTCAGCCGCTCCTCCGGCGCGCGCGGGGAGGTGACGGCAGGGGTATGAGTACAAGGGACGCCATACAGCTCTTCCTCCTCTGCGTGGAGTTTTTCTTCATCATCTACATGATAGGCTACTCCAGCTTCCTCTTTCTCTCCGTCACGGTGGGCTCCTCGGAGCTCTACGCCTCCCGCCGCCGCAACCAGCTGAAGAACGAGCTGGGGAACGACTACTATGTGCCCGTCTCCATCCTGGTGCCGGCCCACAACGAGGGCGTGACCATTGAGGCCACGGTGCGCTCCCTGCTGGCGCTGGACTACAAGCTCTACGAGATTATCGTGGTGGACGACGGCTCCACCGACGACACCTCCGAGGTGCTGCGCGAGGCCTTCCAGATGTGGCCCATAGACCGGCCCATCCAGCGCCGCATCCCCTGCCAGCGCGAGGAGGAGGTCTATGAGACCCGCGCCTTCAAAGTGCCGATAACGCTGGTGCGCAAGAAGAACGGCGGCAAGGCCGACGCGCTCAACATGGGCATCAACGTGTCCAACTACCCCTACTTCCTCTGCATCGACGCGGACTCCGTGCTCCAGTACGACTCGCTGGAGAAGATAGTCCACCCCGTGCTGGAGGACCCCACGGTCGTGGCCGTGGGCGGCGCGGTCAGGCCCTGCAACGGCGCGGAGATAGAAAACGGCCGCGTGGTCCGCTACCGCATGCCCAAAAAGCTCCTCCCCTGCATGCAGGTGCTGGAGTACGACCGCTCCTTCCTCGCCTCCCGCATACTCTTTGACAAGTTCAACGGCAACATAATCATCTCCGGTGCCTTCGGCCTCTTCCAAAAGAGCGTGGTCATCGCCGCCGGCGGATACGACAACACCACGATGGGCGAGGACATGGAGCTGGTGGTCAAGCTGCACGTGTTCTGCCGGGAAAACGGCCGCCCCTACCGCATCCGCTATGTGACGGACGCCGTGTGCTGGACCCAGGTGCCGGAAAAGCTCGGCGACCTGGTGAAGCAGCGCCGCCGCTGGCACATCGGGCTCTTCCAGAGCATGATGCGCTACCGCAGCATCCTTGCCAACCCCAAGTACGGCGCGGTGAGCTTCGTCTCCTACTTCTACTTCCTGCTCTACGAGCTCTTTTCGCCCTACATAGAGGTGTTCGGCGTGCTCACCACTCTGCTGGCCTTCGCCGTGGACCTCATCAACGTGCCCTTCATGGTGCTGTTCTTCGCCATATACGTGGTCTACAGCGCCATACTCTCGCTGACGGCGTTTTTCGCCCGCGTACACACGGTGGACCTCAAGCTCTATCCCGCGGACGTGCTCAAGGCCGTGGGGCTCTGCGCGCTGGAGGTCTCATGCCTGCGGTTCGTCCTGGCCTGGGTGCGCATGAGCGCGCTCATCGGCTACCGCAAAAAGAAGAACGACTGGGGCCGCATAGAGCGCCAGAGGATAAATATAAAGTGAAAGAGGAGGCGAGACCATGCGTCTGGAGGAATTGAGGAAGTCTTTCCGCGGCTACCGGGAGGACGACGTGTTCCGTTACCTCACCGAACTGGAGAACAACTACACCCGCAGGCTCTCCGAGCAGGAGGAGCGCCTCTCCCGCGAGGCGGGCGAGGCCCTGGAGCGCATACAGCAGCTGGAGAGCGAGAACCGGACCCTCAGGGAGGAGCTGTCCCGGCTGCAGGAGCAGCGCGACCAGATATCCCAGGCCATACTGGACGCCCGCGCGAGCGCCGAGGCGATGGTGGCCGAGAGCCGCGCCCGCGAGGACTCCGCGCGCGAGGCGGTCCAGAAGTCCCTGAAGCGCGACCTCTCTGAGCTCGAGCTGTACAAAGCCCGCATATCCGCCCTGCGCGGCTCGATATGCGACGTGCTGGAGGGCCTGCGGCAGCAGTCCGAGGAGCTCATGGAGAGCGTCGCCGAGCTGGAGGACGACTCGCCCGCCGGCAACCTCATACTGTTTCGCTGAAAATCGGGGGAGATATCTTTGCAGACAGCCGAAGCTATCATCTACGTGGCCGGCAACCCCCGGCTCTACCCGCTGGAGTACTACGACGTCGGGTCGGGCACGTATGAGGGGGCCATCCCCGATTTCCTGGGCCGCTTTGCCGCCGAATACGGCTACGACCTCCGGTATTTCGAGCCGCAGGAGGCCGACTCCCGCCGGGACCTGGCCGCGAATCTGCAGGTGGACCTCATCTCCGGCGTCCAATCCGGGGAGAGCTATCCCAACACCGCCGGCGAGCCCCTGCTGCTGTTTGAAGCCGGCGCCGGCGGGGCGGAGACGGCCTATCAGCTGCTCTTCACCGGCGCCGCGCCGGAGAGCTTCCGCGCGCAGCTGAGGGAGTTCGCCGCGCGCACATCCCAGGCCGAGTGGACCGGGGAGCTGCTGGAGTCCGCCGCCGAGCCCCGGCAGGGCGGCTCTGCTCCCGTCTGGCCGTTCTGGGCCGCCTGCCTGGCGGCGGCGGTGCTGGCCGCCGCCCTGTTTACCGCGCTGTGGCGGCTGCGCCGCGAGCGCAATCTCACTGTCCGGCTGCGCTCCACCGACCCGGAGACCGGCCTCGGCACGGAGGACGCGCTGGAGCGGGCCTTTTCCCATCTGCAGCGGGACCAGAGCCGCCGGTACTACTATCTCCTGTACTTCTGCCTGGGCCTGGACCGCGTCGGCTACATGTGGGGCCAGGAGCAGGCGGGCGCCCTGCTGCAGCACGCCGCGCAGACGCTGAAGGGCGCGTCCGCCGCGGGCGACATCCTTGCCCGCTCCGGCTGCGGGGACCTGCTGGTCCTCAGGCGCTTTCTGGACAGCGCCGAGGCCGAGAGCTGGGCCCGCGCCGCGCTGGAGGACATCCGCGCCTTTCCCTCCGCCGGCGAGCGCCTGGGGGACGGCGACATCTCCGTGGGAGTCTGCCCCCTGTCAGCCGAGTATCTGGACTTCTCCCAGGCCATGTTCCACGCTCACCAGTGCGCCCTGGCCGCCCTGCGCCTGAAGGCCCCCTGCCGCACGTGCTGCACGGAGCAGTGCCGTCTCTGCCAGGAGCGCTGGCTGCTGCTCTCCGACTTCGACCGCGCCCTGGAGCGCGGCGAGTTCCAGCTCTATCTGCAGTTTTTCGTCAACGCCTACAATTTCCGCGTGGTGGGCGGCGAGGCCCTCTCCCGCTGGAAACACCCCCAGCTGGGTGTGCTCAGCCCGGACCGCTACATCCCGCTGCTGGAGGAGGACGGCCGCATAGGCGAGCTCGATTTGCGCGGCATGGAGTCGGCCTGCGCCTTTCTGCAGGAGCTGGACCGCCTGGGGGTGGACGACTTCTTCATCTCCTGCAATTTTGCCCGCTGCACCTTCTCCGCCCCGGATTTCGTGGGCCGCTGCGTGGAGATAATCGACCGCTACTCCTTCACCCGCAAGCTGCTGATTCTGGAGATAACCGAGAGCCAGCTGACCTCCGGCGGCGAGACCGCGCAGATGCTCAAGAACATCGTGGCCCTCCGCGACCACGGCCTGCGCGTGATATTCGACGACTTCGGCATGGGTTTCTCCTCCTTCCACGACCTGCAGGACTACCCCATGGACGGCCTCAAGCTGGACAAGGAGCTGGTGGACAACATGTGGACCGAGCAGGGGGAGATAATACTCAGCGCCCTGGTGGACACCGGCCACCGCATGGGCCTCACCATCCTGGCCGAGGGCGTGGAGACCGACCGCCAGATTGAGGCGCTGCAAAAGCTGCACTGCGACGTGCTGCAGGGTTTCCGCTTCTGCATACCCCTGCCCGCCGGCGCGGCGCTTGAGAGAATATTGAATGAGGCCCGCCCGCGGGCCCAGGAGACGAACCAAGGAGTCTGAATCAATGGACCTGGAATCCCCCACGGCGGCCGAGGGCCGCGAGACGCTGCTCATAGTCGACGACGACGAGATAAACCGCGCCATTCTGGAGAACGTGTTCTCCCCCAGCTATGACATACTCGAAGCCGGGGACGGCCTCGAGGGCCTGCGGGCCATCATGTCCGCCCCTGAGCGGCTGTGCGCCGTGCTGCTGGACGTGGTGATGCCGGAGCTGGACGGCCTGTCGGTGCTGCGCCGCCTGCACGAGAGCGGCCTCACCCTCACTCTGCCGGTGTTCCTCATCACCGCGGAGGCCAGCGACAGCGTGCTGCGCGAGGCCTACGGCCTCGGGGTGATGGACGTCATAAGCAAGCCCGTCGTGCCCTACGTGGTGCGCCGGCGAGTGCAGTCGGTGATAGAGCTTTTCCAGGCCCGGCGCCGGCTGAGCAGCACCGTGGAGAGCCAGCACGCCCGCCTGCTCGAGCAGGCGCGGCAGATAATAGAGCTCAACGTGGGCATGGTGGAGGCCCTGGCCGCCGCCATCGAGTTCCGCAGCGAGGAGTCGGGCGGCCACGTGCGACGAATACACGACATAACCCGCTTTCTGCTGGAGCGCACGCCCTTCGGCAGCGGCCTCACCCCGGAGGCCATAGAGGAGATTTCCCTCGCCTCCATGCTGCACGACGTGGGCAAGATAGCCGTGCCGGACGCCATACTCAACAAGCCCGGCCGCCTCACGCCGGAGGAGTTCGCGGTCATGAAGACCCACACCGTGCAGGGCGCGGCCCTGCTCGCGCGCATACCCCAGCTGCGCCGCGGCGGGCTGCGCTATGCGGAGGACATAGCCCGCCACCACCACGAGCGCTGGGACGGCCGCGGCTATCCCGACGGCCTGCGCGGGGACGAGATATCCGTTTGGGCCCAGGCCGTCTCCCTGGCAGACGTCTACGACGCCCTCAGCTGCAAGCGGGTGTACAAGGACGCCTTCCCCCGGGAGCGGGTGCTCGAGATGATTAAAAACGGCGAGTGCGGCGCTTTCAACCCCCGGCTGCTGGAGTGCTTTTTCTCCGCCGAGGAGGAGCTCTCGCACATGTATAAAAAGGAGGTCATGGCATGAACGCGGAGCGCAGGACCCGGCTGGAGGAGGCCGGCATCGATGTCGGCGAGGCCCTGGAGCGCATGCTGGGCAGCGAGGCGCTGCTCGAGCGGCTGCTCGGCAAGTTCCCGGCCGACCCCAACTTCGCCGCCCTCGGCGAGGCCCTGGCCGAGGGCGACGCACAGCGCGCCGTGGCCGCCGCGCACACCCTCAAGGGCGTGTGCGCCAATCTCTCCATGACCGGGCTCCACAGCCTCTTCACCCGGCAGGTGGAGGCCCTGCGCGGCGGCGACATGTCCGCGGCCGCGCAACTGATGGAGCAGATAGCCCCCGCCATGGCGGCGGTGACAGCCGCCATAGGAGACGGCGATGGAGAGCGCTGAGCGCGGCGGCTGGCGTCGACTGATGCGGCACATGCGCCTCCCCCTGGCCGCTTTTGCCGCCCTGGCGCTGCTGGCGGCCTCGGGCATGTTCCTCATCCGCTCCGCGCTGCTGAAAAACGCCCTGGAGACCGGTACGGCCCTCTCCCGCAGCTGCGCCGCCGAGGAGGAGGGCCATCTGCAGGTGTACGAGACCCTTCTCAACTTCGCCACCGCCTCCCTGGAGAGCCGCCTGGCCGGCGGCGAGAGCCGCGCCGAGATAGAGGACTTCATCCTCCTCTACTTCCGCCGCGTGGACAGCGTGCTCGGCGACGGGGTGGTGGACCCCTATGCCGTTTTCGGCGGCAAGATAATCGCCGCCAACCCCTGGGACGGCGATGTGAGCTACGACTACGCCTCCGCCCCCTGGTACAGCCAGGCTCTGGAATCCGGAGGCGAGGTCATCTTCACCCATGTCTACACCGACGCCGTCTACGGCCGCCCCGTGATAACCGCCGCCCAGAGCTGCGCGCAGGGCAGCGCGGTGATGGCCTTTGACATCCTGCCGGAGAGCCTGAGCTTCGAGGTGTCGGGCCTCGGCAGCAGCGGCTCATTTTTCCTCTGCGACGGCCAGGGCTCCGTCATCTATCAGGAGACCTCCCTCGACCTGCCCGCAGAGGAGCTGCGGGATTATCTGGGCGGCCTCATCGGGAGGATAGAGTCCGGCTCTCTCGGCTCCGGAGAGGCCATAAGGGACACGGACGGCGCCCGCCGGGCCGTGTATTACACCCGGCTGAGCAACGGCTGGTACTCCCTGGTCAGCGTGCCCTACAGCGACATCCTGGGCGAGCTCTGGGGCGTGAGCTGGCTGCTTTTGCTGATGTTCGGCGTGTCCTTCGCCGCCATGACCGCCCTGGCGCGGCGCGAGCTGCGCCTGGACGAGAGCGCGCACCGCGCCCTGGAGACCGCCCAGGTGCTGGGCAACACCTACTACGCGCTCTACAGGGTCGACTACGCCGCCGAGACCTACGAGATGATAAAGGGCTCGGACTACGTCCGCAGCCGCATCCCCGCCTCCGGGCCCTACTCCGAGCTGCTGCGCACCGCCGGAGAGGTGATAGAGGCCGAGGCCTACCGCGACTTCACCGAGAGCTTCTCCTGCGAGAACATCCGCGAGCTGGTGAGGCGGCAGGTGCGCGACTTCGGCGGCGAGTTCCTGCGCCTCTTCGGGGAGGAATACCGCTGGGTCAGCGTGCGCGTCCTCTTTGACGAGACGCTCTCCCCCCAGGAGGTCGTCCTCTCCTTCCGCGAGGTGGACCGGGAAAAGCAGCGCCAGCTGCAGGAACTGCGGCTGCTGGAGGACTCGCTGCAGCTCGCGCGGCAGAACGAGGAGTCAAAGCAGGCCTTCTTCCGCAACATGTCCCACGACATGCGCACCCCGCTCAACGCCATACTCGGCTCCAGCGAGCTCGCGCGGGAACACCTGGACGAGCCGCAGAGGGCGGCGGGCTATCTGGAGCGCATAGACTCCTCCGGCCGCTACCTGCTGGGCCTCATAAACGACATCCTGGAGATGGCCCGCATGGAGCACGGCCAGGTGCAGCTCGCCCAGCGCGAGTTCGACCTGCGCGAGTGTGTGGAAGACTGCCTGGGCGCCTTCCGCGTACAGGCCGAGCGCGAGGGCAAGGCCCTCGCCGTGGACATGGACCCCGGCCGCTCCCCCGTGGTGGGCGACGCTTTCCGCATACAGCAGATACTCAGCAACCTGCTCTCCAACGCCTTCAAGTTCACCCCCTCCGGAGGCAGGATATCCCTCTCCATCCGCCGCCTGGTGGGTGGGGAGCACCCGCAGTACGAGTTCGTCGTCTCCGACACGGGCATAGGCATGTCGAAGGAGTTCCTGGGCCGCATCTTTGAGCCCTACGCGCGGGAGATGCGCTTTGGCGACCGCAGCGCCGCCGGCACCGGCCTCGGCATGCCCATCACCCGCAACCTGGTCTCCCAGATGGGAGGGGAGATAAAGGTGGAGAGCGAGCCCGGCAGGGGCAGCGCCTTCACCGTCACCCTGCCCCTGGCGGAGGCCGGGGAACAGCAAGTCCCCGCGCCTCCCCCCGATGACGTCCGGGCGAATTTCTCCCTCTCCGGCCTCAATCTGCTGCTGGCGGAGGACAACGAGATAAACATGGAGATAACCACCGAGCTGCTCTCCGCCCGCGGCGCCTCGGTGGCCCGGGCCTGCAACGGCGCGGAGGCCGTGGAGCGCTTCCGGGAGTCGGAGCCCTTCGCCTTCGACGCGGTGCTGATGGACATGCAGATGCCGGAGCTGGACGGCTGCGAGGCGGCGCGGCGCATACGCGCCCTGGACCGCCCCGACGCGCTCAGCACCCCCATCGTCGCCGTCACCGCCAACGCCTTTGCCGAGGACGTCTCCGCCACCACGGCCGCGGGCATGGACGCCCACGTCCCCAAGCCCATAGACATGGATGTGCTTGAGCAGACCCTCCGGCGGCTGCTGGGCGGCCAGCGGGGCGGCCGGGGCAGCGCGGACGAGAGCAGCAAGTGATACAGAGGGATAGCCAAATGGGAGATATGAAAATGGGCCTCTCCGACGGGGAGAGCCTGCAATACCAGATAGAGGAGCTCCAGCAGCGCGCCACCAAGGACACCCTGTCCGGCCTCCTCAACCGCGCCACCATGGAGCAGCACATAAAGCGGCGGCTGCAGAGGATGGAGCCGGACGAGACCTGCGCGCTCTTCATAGTGGATTTGGACAACTTCAAGTCCGTCAACGACACCCTGGGCCACCAGGCCGGCGACCGGGCCATACATCTCTCGGCCCGCATCCTCTCCGGCCTCTTCCGCCCCAACGACATCGTGGGCCGCCTGGGCGGGGACGAGTTTGCCGTGTTCCTCTGCGGAGACATAACCGAGGAGTTCACGCGCAAGAAGGCGGCCGAGATATGCGAGAGCCTGCACCTGGCCCTGGGCGACCAGACGGTGGTCAATCTGACGGCCAGCGTGGGCGTCTACCTGGCCGACAGGGGACAGGCCTTCGAGGGGCTCTATCAGGCGGCGGACCTCGCGCTCTACAAGGCGAAGAAGGCCGGCAAGCACCGCTTTTTCCTCAAGGACCGCGACGGCTACCGCGAGGCCCGGAGCGCCGAATTCCGCCCCGTCAGCACCATCCCCCTCAGCGGGCTGCTGGAGAACATGGACAGCGGCGTGGCCCTGCTGGAGCTGGGGGACGCCCCTCAGGTCATCTACGTCAGCCCCAGCTTCTGCCGCATAATCGGCGCCGACCCCGGCAAGCTGGAGCTGCCCATACCCCTCGCGCGGCTGATACACCCGGACGACCTCGTCGCCGTGGAGCGGGAGATACGCGAGGCCCAGCGCATGGGCCGCCCGGCGGACAGCACCCACCGCGTCTCCTCCAAGCGGGACGACGGCTGGCTGTGGTGGTATGTCCGCGCCACTGAGGTGGAGTACGACAGCCCACACCCGGTGATGCTCATCACCGCCACCGACATCTCCCAGCTCAAGGAGTCGGAGCTGGAGCTGAAGGAGACCAACCAGCGCCTGCAGGCCGCGTTTGACCAGACCTCCAAGCGCATCTGGGAGGTGGACATACACGACGGCACCTTCCGCGCCTTCACGCGGGACGGCAAATACCAGCCGCTGGGCGGCGACAACATGAAGTTCCCCGAGCACCTCATCACCGGCGGCTGGATACACCCCAACTCCGTCACCCGCTTCCGCCGCTTCGCCCAGGAGCTGCTCTCCGGGCGGGCCCAGGGCTACGGCAACTTCGCCGTCCGCAGCCGGGACACCGGCTATTACAGCTGGGCCTCCATCTCCTACCGCACCATCTTCGACGATGTGGGCCGCGCGGTGAGGGCCGTCGGCGTCCTGGAGAGCCTCCCCCAGGGCTTTGCCTCCCAGGGCAGCTGGGGCTCCGCCCGGCGCCCCCTGCCCGAGGGCCTGGTGGCGGACCTCATAGTGCGCATGTGCGCCAATCTGGAGTCCGACACCGTGGAGGACCTCTGGATAGAGGACTCCAACCTCAGCAGCCAGGTGGAGGACACGCGCTGCTCGCAGGTGATGCAGCTGGAGAGGCAGAAGGTGTTCAGCCAGGACGGGCCGGGCGACCTGGAGACCCTTTTCGACCGCGAGGAGCTGCTGCGCGCTTATCAGGAGGGCCGGCGCTGGCTCTCCGCCGAATACCGCCGGGTGGACAGCGGCGGCAACATCCGCTGGGTGCGTCACGTGCTCTACCTGTCCGAGGAGTCCTCCTCACACCAGCTGCACATCTTCGTCTATCTGGTGCGCGTGGACCGGCTGCACCAGCTTGAGCTCTCAGTGAACGGCGGCGCGCAGCGCGACCCCGTCAGCCGGCTCTATGACCGCGACACCGTCCGGCACATGGCGGAGTCCCTGTTCGCCGAGCGCTCCGAAGGCAACCGCGCGGTGGCCGTGTTCCAGATAAACGGCCTCGTGAGGCAGCCCATGGGCGCCATACCCGGCGCGTGGCTCATGCTCTCCGAGATAGCCTCCGCCCTCTCGCTGGCCCTCGGCGGCGGCTGCATCCTGGGCCAGTACAGCCCCAGCCAGTTCGTCGTCGTCTTCCCCTCCGTCACCGGCAGGGAGGACACGCGCCGGCGCATGGAGGAGGCCATGTCCTTCCTGCGCCGCACCCTGCCCGGCAGCCCATTCGATGCGCTGCTCTACATCGCCGGCATCTCCATCTCCCCCGCCAGGACCGCCAGCTACTCCCTGATGCTCAGCCAGGCCGAGCGCATATGCGCCTTCTGGTGGAACGCGGCCGCCGACACCGTGGCCTTCTCCCAGGAGAGCGAGGACTGGCTCTGGCCCCAGCAGCAACAGGACTGCGACAGCACCGAGCAGGTGGCCGTCCACTCCTCGGAGATGGACCGCCCCCTCTCCGAGCGCGAAAAGGACGTGGCCCTCGACTGCGTGTCCGCCATGCTCGCCGCCCGGACTCTGGACGCCTCCCTGAAGAGCGTGCTGCAGACCATCGGCGGCTATTACCACGCCGACAGGGTCTACACCCTGATGCTGGTGGAGAACGGCCACGCCCTCGTCATGACCTTTGAGTGGACAGCCGCCGGCAAGCGCAGCATCCAGCAGGCCGTCTCCGGCACGCGGCTGGAGCGCTTCCCCCTGCTCACGCGCTGCATGGAGGAGCGCGCGCCGATGTTCCTCACCCGCCGGCACCTCCACAACGCGCCGGGTTCCGTCAGCCCGGCCCCGGACTGGTACTTCACCGCCTTCCCCCTCATCCGCGGCACACAGGTGGAGGGCTTCCTGTGCATAGAGAACGCCCGGGAGCACCCGGGGGACGCTGCGCTCTTCAGCACGCTCATCCCGCATATGCTGCGGGAGCGTGAGCGCTTCAGCTCAATTGAGCGTGCCTCCGGCGCGGCGGAGCAGCTGCTGGGCCTGCCGGACCTGCGCGCGTACATGGACGCCATATACTCGCTCAGCTCCGAGCGCTTCAGCTCCCTCGGCGCCGTGTGCCTGGACATACCGGGCTTCGCCGCCATCAACAGCAGCTGCGGCTTTGAATACGGCAGCCGCCTGCTGTGGTATGTGGCCAAGACCCTGTCCGAGGTGTTCGGCACGGCCTTCCTGTTCCGCACCTGGGACGCGGAGTTCATCGCCTTCCTGCCCAACACCACCCGCGAGGTGTTCGTGGGCCGCTGCGGCCGCCTCCGCTCCATATTGCAGCGCCGCTATCCCAAGGAGGTGCGCATAGGCCGCGCCTGGGCGGACGGCGCCTTCACCGGCCAGCGCCTGGTCAAGGAGGCCAAGGCCTCCATGCACGCCGAGCCCCTGGAGCCGGATGCGGGCGCCCCGCAGTTTGAGGAGTTCTCCACGGTGGGCGACGCGGCCCGGGCCGGCCGCTTCACCGTGTACTTCCAGCCCAAGATTGACCTCCGCACGGGAGCCCTGGCGGGTGCCGAGGTCCTGGTGCGGGGCATAGACAACAACGGGGCCATCGTCATGCCCGCCACCTTCATCGAAATGCTGGAGGAGACGGGGACCGTGCGCGAGCTGGACCTCTTCGTCCTGGAGCGCGCCCTGGCCCAGGCCGACCGCTGGCGCTCCCAGGGCCTGGGGATAGTCCCCGTGGCCGTCAACATCTCCCGCGTCACCCTGGTCCACCCCTCCACCCTGGCCTCCGTGCTGGCCGTGCAGAGCCACTACCCGCAGCTGCCCCCGGAGGCCCTGGAGCTGGAGATAACCGAGCGCGGCGGCCTGGAAACGGGCGAGCTGCGCGCCATAGTCGAGCGCTTCCGCTCCTGCGGGCTGCATATCGGCCTGGACGACTTCGGCTCGCAGTACGCCAATCTCTCCCTCTTCGCCAGCGTGCGCTTCGACACCGTGAAGCTGGACCGCAGCCTCATGGCCGACCTGGTGACGAATCCCATAGGCCGCACCCTGGTGCGGGACATAGTCCGCATCTGCAAAAACCACGGCATGGTGTGCGTGGCCGAGGGTGTGGAGACCGCCGCGCAGCGCGACACCCTGCTGGAGCTGGGCTGCCGCTACGCCCAGGGCTATTACTACGACAGGCCCCTGCCCTGCGAGGCTTTCGAGAACAAATATCTACGTCCCCGCGCAGAAGCGGATACCCAAGGTAAGGAGGAGCGCACATGAGTAAAACAGTCGAAAATCCCGCATCCCCCGAGAACACCGCCTCCGTCCAGTCCCCCCTGGTCATAGGCATCGGCGCCTCCGCCGGCGGCCTGGAGGCCCTGCAGCAGTTCTTCGGCTATATGCCCCCCAACAGCGGCCTCAGTTTCGTGGTGATACAGCACCTCTCCCCCGACTACAAGAGCCTGATGGCCGATATCCTCAGCAAGCACACGGAGATGAGCGTCTACCAGGCCGAGCACGGCATGGCCGTGGAGCCGGACACCGTCTATCTGATACCGCCCAAGAAGTACATGACCATGCACGACGGCCGCCTGCTGCTCTCCGACTACGCCCCCGGCACGCTGAACCACCCCATAGACATCTTCTTCAGCTCCCTGGCGGAGGAGAAGCGCGAGCACTCCATCGTGGTCGTGCTCTCCGGCACCGGCTCCGACGGCACCAACGGCGTCAAGTCCGTCAAGGAGCACGGCGGGCTGGTGATAGCCCAGGCCCCGGAGAGCGCCAAGTTCGACGGCATGCCCCGCAGCGTGATAAACACCGGCCTGGCCGACTTCGTCCTCTCCCCCGAGGAGATAGCCGAGGAGATACTCAACTTCTCCAACACCCCCGTGCTGCTGCGCTCCCCCAAAAGCGACGGCATGCTCTCCGACGAGGAGGTCATCTTCTCCGAGGAGGAGACCCTCTCGCACATCTACACCATACTCAAGAACGCCAGCGGGATAGACTTCACCTATTACAAGCGCTCCACCATACTGCGCCGCATCGAGCGCCGCATGCTGGTCACCCACACCGCCACCCTGGCCGACTTCGCCCGGCTGCTGGGCGACAGCGCGGAGGAGGTGAACATCCTCGTCAAGGAGATACTGATAGGCGTCACCAACTTCTTCCGCGACCCGGCCTTCTTCGAGAAGCTCAAATACAACGCCATCTACAAGATAGTCGAGCGGGCCAAGGAGAACGAGCCCATCCGCGTCTGGAGCGCCGGCTGCTCCACCGGCGAGGAGGCCTACTCCATCGCCATCCTCTTCCGCGAGGTTATGGAGGAGCTGAACGTCAAGCGCGACGTGAAGATTTTCGCCACCGACGTGGACAGCCGCGCCATAGAGCAGGCCGGCAAGGGCGTGTTCTCCGAGAACATCATAGACGACGTGACGCCCGACCGCCTGGCCAAGTTCTTCCTCAAGCTGAACGACCAGTACCAGATTTCCAAGGATATCCGGCGCATGATAGTGTTCGCCACGCACAACATGTTCTCCGATCCCCCCTTCGGCAAGCTGGACCTCATCGTCTGCCGCAACGTGATGATTTACTTCCAGCCCGTGCTGCGCCGGGGCCTCTTCGCCATCTTCCACTCGGCGCTGAAGAACAATGGCTACCTCTTCCTGGGCAAGAGCGAGACCGCCGGAGAGTACGTCAGCCTCTTCAAGCCCGTGTGCAGCGCGGAGAAGATTTACCTGCACAAGGGCGAGGGCAAGGTGGAGGACCTCACGCCCCCCGCCTTCACCATCCCCAACATCCAGGCCATCTCCCCGCGCAGCATCCGCGCCGGCGCCGGCCACAGCGAGGACGCCGTCAACGAGGGGCTCTACACCAAGTTCCTCGAGCGCTTCCTGCCCGCCTCCGTGGTGCTGAGCGAGGACGACACCGTGCTGCACTTCTTCGGCAACTACTCCGACTACCTCACCCTGGCGCCCGGCAAGGCCACGCTCAACTTCTTCAGCATGCTCAACAGCGACCTGAACCTGGTGGCCGCCACGGCCCTCAGCCGCTGCCGCAACGAGAACACCCCCGTCACCTACACCGGCGTCACCGTGGACACCGCCTCCGGCCGCCGGGTCATCGACCTCACCGTGCAGCCCATAGCCGGCGTCTCCGGTGAGGACAGCAAGCTCACCGCCGTGCTCTTCGTGGAGAACGGCCTCCCCCAGTCCGGCGGCGTGGTCGAGAAGTACGACCTGGACGCCACCGCCGCCCGGCGCATAGCCGACCTGGAGCGCGAGTTCCAGGTCTCGCAGAGCGACCTGCGCTCCACCATCCAGCGCCTGGAGACGGTCAACGGCGAGCTGCAGGCGGCCAATGAGGAACTGCTCACCGCCAACGAGGAGCTCCAGAGCTCCACCGAGGAGCTGCAGAGCGTCAACGAGGAGCTCTACACCGTCAACACCGAGCACCAGCTCAAGCTCGACGAGCTGACGATGATGACCAACGACCTCTCCAACTTCCTCTCCTCCACCATGATTGGCATCCTCTTTGTGGACAGCAACCTCAACATACGCAAGTTCACCGAGTACGTGGGCCGCGAGTTCCAGCTCATGGAGCACGACGTGGGCCGCCCCATACAGATTTTCGCCCACAGCTTCCCCGAGGAGGCCATAGAGAACGACTGCCGCACCGTGCTCAAGGACCTCATATCCATAGACCGCGAGGTCACGGCCATGAACGGCCGCTGCTACACCCTGCGCATAGCCCCCTACCGCACCACGGAGAACAGCATCCGCGGTCTGGTGATTACCATCATCGACAGCCTGGGCGCCCCCGCGCGCCCGGAGCCCGCCCCGGCGGACAAGGGCGAGCCCGTCACCGTGTGACGCCGGGCCCGGCTGACTGCAAAGAGCCCCTGTGCCCGCGGGCACAGGGGCTCTCTCTATCTTCTCTTCCGCGCCGCGCCTCAGACGGCGGCCGGCTCCTCCGCCGGCTCCTCCGCCGGCTCCGGCCGGCCTATGACGTACTGGTCCCTGCCGCGCTCCTTGGCGGCGTAGAGCAGCCTGTCTGCCTCCAGATAGAGCTCCTCGGGCGGCCTCGCCTCCGTCACCTGCAGCGCGCCTATGCTGCAGGTCAGGCGGCGCTCTCCGCAGGTGGTCTTGTGCACGCGCTCCAGGAAGTGCCGCAGGTCCACCTCCAGCTCCGCCCTGGTCTCGCCCGCGCTGATTACCAGCACGGCGAACTCGTCGCCGCCCATGCGCCCGATGAGGCAGTTCATGCCGAATATGTCCCTCAGCCGGGTGGACACCTCCTTCAGCGCGCGGTCCCCCTCCGGGTGGCCGCAGGTGTCGTTTATCTCCTTGAAATAGTCCAAATCCACCATTATGAAGTAGCCCAGCGTGTCCCCCTGCCGCTCCGTCTGCCTCAGCGCGGCGGTGCAGGCGTTGAAGAAGGCCCTGCGGGTCATCACCCCGGTGAGGGAGTCCAGCTTCCCCTCGTAGGCCGTATAGGCCGTGTACTCCCTGTTCATAGCCAGGAACAGCACCACCAGCATCATCAGCGAGATGATGCCCAGCAGGAACTGCATCTGCAGGTGCAGCACATCGGAGTAGCCGGCGTCGCTCAGCTCTATGCCCTTGCCCTCCAGCACGTAGTCTATGCGGTGGACGAAATAGAGCGTCACCGCCACGGCGGAGACGAGAGTGGCCACGATGACCAGCGCCAGCAGCAGGCCGTAGCGCCGCTCGCCCGAGCGCAGCATCCGCGCCAGCTCCAGCCGCCTGCGGAATCGCCGCCAGGTCTGCGTGTGCACCGCCGCCCAGAGGGCCAGCACCAACAGCGCGGTCGCCAGGTCCACGGCGATGTCCACCGGGTTCACGAGCCCTTTCAGCGCGCTGAGCGGGTTGTAGCCCATATGGGGGAAAAACAGCGCCATGGCGCTGTATACCAGCAGGGAGTGTATGGTCCTCCCCAGGTACGACACGACGGCCACCCATATCCCCGGGTACTTCAGCCGCCGCGCGCCCATATAGAGCAGGCCCAATACCAGCCCGAAGAGCATGCGGCTGCCCACGCTCAGCATGAAGCTGCCCAGCGGCTCCCCGCTGTAGAATGGGGAGAAGAGCTGGTCGGCGGGCATGACGTAGTTCGCCGAGGCCTTCCACATGCTGGCGAGGCCGAACAGCGCCCCCACGGCCACCGACTCCAGCGGCCCTATGAGGGCCCCCGCCAGCAGCACCGGTATATAGGCTATGGTGACCGATATGGGCTCTATATGGAAGTAGCCGAAAAATGAGAACGACAGCAGCAGTTCCACCGAGAGCAGTATCCAGAACGCGTACCTGCGCATCATGCCCTGCGGCTGCAGTTCCTGTTCGCTCATCAGGCGCTCATCCCCCTTCCTCCAGTCCGGTGATGCAGAGGCGGTCCTTTCCGCCCTCCTTGGCCCGGTAGAGGGCGCGGTCCGTCTCCACGTATAGTTTTTCATAGCTGGTCCCGCCGGGACCCACGCTGCAGACGCCTATGCTGCAGCCGTTGCTCACCCGCTCCCCGTGCCAGGTTATGGCGGCCACGGAGCGTATGAGCTCCGCCGCCGTCTCCCTGAGCTTCCCGCCGTCCGTCGCGGGCAGGAAGGCGGCGAACTCGTCTCCCCCTATGCGGCCCACGCCGAGGGCCTGTGGCAGCGCGGCCTCCACCTTCAGCGCCGTCTCCTTGAGCACGAAATCCCCGCAGGGGTGGCCGTAGCGGTCGTTCACGGACTTGAAGTCGTCCAAGTCCAGTATGAGCAGCGCCGTGCCCTCTTCGCCCAGATGCGTCTCCACACAGTGCTGGAAGGCCGTCTTGTTCAGCAGGCCCGTCAGGGCGTCGCGCTGGGCGAGCATCTGCAATTTTTGGTTCATGCGGCTGATTTCCATGCGCTGCATTATCGTCAGCACATGGTGCCGGCAGTTTGTGAGGGATATGGCCAGCGCCACCACGGAGGTGAAGGTGATGTTTATCTGGGTGCCGCTGTCCAGCCTGCCCCAGGTCAGCAGCAGCATCAGCGCGCAGGCCGAGACATGCAGGGCGATGGCCGGCCCGGCGCTCATCAGTATGAACACCGCCAGGCCCAGCACGGCGGTGAAGTATATGCCCGTCTGGGTGTTGTGCCCGCAGTAGATGTCGTAGGCGTTTATGCACACGTGCCACAGCAGGCAGAACAGCACGCCCGCGTACTGCAGCGCCAGCTGCGCGCGGTGCGGCTTTTTCCTCATCAGCCAGTCCAGCGGCAGATAGAGGGCGGCCATGACGAACAGCGAGCTGTAGAAACCGAAATATATGCGGTTGTTGAGCGTTTCGAGCCCGTATGAGGCGAACAGCACGCGCCCCATGTTGAAGAGCTCCATGCCCAGTATCATGATGCAGATTATCAGCATGGAGAGGCGGTTCCTCTGCAGGGCCGCCTGGCGGAACTCGGGCCTCACCTCGGGCGGTATCACGAAAAAGTCCCTTACGCTTTTCATCACGGCTCTCTTCCCCCTGTATCCGGCGCGCCGGTGCGCCGCATCCTGTGCGGGGCCGCCGCTGCCGGGCCTGTATCAGACAGCTTCCGCCGGTCCTCATGCCTGCGCGGAAGTTACCCGCCCGTTACGCATATTTTGCACTGTCATTATAACAAAACTCCGCCGATATGTGAAGCCCCTGTGTGATAAATATCCGAAAAATCATGAAATGTCTCTCACACGCGCCTTCTTGTCCGCCTCTATTAAATAATTACCGCCTACATCAATACATTATTCTTTACAATAACAGCACTTGGGTGCTCAAATACCCCGCTCCGGCCGCCCGTTTTTGCCCACCAGGGCACATTTCTCTTGACAGTAAAGCCCCTTTACAGCTTAAAATATCCCCAGGAGGTGTCCCCATGAACATAAAAGAGATAGAGCAGCGCAGCGGCCTGCCGCGCTCCGGCGTGCGCTTCTACGAGTCGGAGGGCCTGCTGAGCCCCGCGCGCTCTCCCAACGGCTACCGGGACTACTCCGAGGGCGACCTGGACACGCTGCTGAAGATAAAGCGCCTGCGCGCCCTGGGGCTCTCACTCGCGGAGATAAAGGACATACAGCGGGGGAACCTCCCCCTCGCCGATGCCCTGCGCGCCCTGATGGGCAGGCTCCACGAGCTGCGCGGCGGCCTGGAGGGTGCGGAGGCTGAGTGCCGCTCGCTCATAGAGTCCGGAGCCGGCTGGGACGACATGATGACCGTCTCCCTGCCCGCGCCGGAGGACAGCCTCCCCGCCCCGCCGGAGGAGCGGCGGCAGTACTTCGACAGCGGCATCAAATACGGCACCGGCGGCCCCAGCCGCTCCGTGGCGCCCCCGTGGTGGCACAGTTCGCAGACCCCCGGCCATTGGCGCCGCTTCTTTGCCCGGTTGCTGGACGATATGCTCTACGGCTGCCTGATTGCCGCGTTCAACATGCTGGTGCTGCGCATCAACCCAGCCCGGGAGGAGGCCCTGGACGGGCTTGTCAGCTGGCTTCTCCGCTGCCTGCTGCTCTTCGCCTGCGAGCCGCTGTGCCTGCACCTCTTCGGCGCCACCCCCGGCAAGTGGCTGCTGGGCATCAGCGTCCGCACCTGGGAGAACGGCCGGCTGAGCCTCGGCGAGGCCTTCGCCCGCACCTCCAAGGTGTTCACCCGGGGCATGGGCGCCCAAATCCCCCTCCTGACGACCATAATGTACTTTCTGGCCTGGCGCCGCTCCCTGCGGGGCGAGGACCAGCCCTGGGACGCGGACTTCGGCCGCTGGCTGCTGGTCTGCCGCCCCCGCGGCAGTGCGCTCACCGCCATCGGCGTGGCCGCCTACGCCGGAGCCACCCTCCTGGCCTCCCTGCTCTCCGGGGACTTCGCCACCATGCCGCCCCACCGCGGCGATATCAGCCTCGACGAGTTCGTGGTCAACTACAACGAGATGGCCGACTACTTCGGCATCGGGCAATACGAGGAGATGACCTCCCAGGGCCTGGCGGACGCCACGCCCCCCGGCATCTACGTCGTGGGCCTCTCCCAGGGCGGCTCCGACCCGGAGTTCGCCTTCACGGAGAGCGATGGCGTGCTCACCCGGGTGGAGTTCAGCGCGCACGAGACCAGCTTTGCCGACACCGCTTGGGTCAGCTCCTACACGCACTACATGGAGCTGTGCGTCATGTCCTACATCTGGGGCCGCCCCGGCGCCGGGGCCCTGCAGGCAGCCGAGCGCGACGGCATGCTGAGCTTCCTGAGCGCGCACGATTTCGAGTCCTTTGACGTCACCTGGGCCGGCGTGCGCGTCAGCTGCCAGGTGGAGTACTCCGGCTACTACGATCCCGGCTCCACCGGCCTCCTGCGCATAGAGGGGGTGGACCCCAGCTTCAACCTGCGCTTCGTGATGGAGCGCGCCTGACCCCCAATAAGACATCGCCCCGGGGATATCTCCCCGGGGCGTTTTTGCTACCTCTCCATGAACCTGGCCAGGAAATCCCTGGTCTCCTGCCTCTCCGGAGCACTGAAAAGCCGCGCCGGCTCCCCCTGCTCCCATATGACCCCGTCCTTCATGAAAACCACGTTGGCAGACACGTCTCGGGCAAAGGCCATCTCGTGCGTCACCACCAGCATGGTCATGCCGTCCGCTGCCAGGCCGCGCATGACCTGCAGCACCTCGCCCACCATCTCCGGGTCCAGGGCGCTGGTGGGCTCGTCGAAGAGCAGTATCTCGGGGTCCATGGCCAGCGCCCTGGCTATGGCCACGCGCTGCTTCATGCCGCCGGATATCTGCCGGGGCTTGGCCTTGATGTACGGCGCCATGCCCACGCGCTCGAGGTACTTCATGGCGTTGGCCTCCGCCTCCTCTTTGGAGCGCTTGAGCACCTTCATCTGCCCCACCACGCAGTTTTTCAGCACGCTCATGTTGTCGAAGAGGTTGAAGCTCTGGAACACCATGCCCACCTTGGCGCGGTACTTGTTGGGGTTCACCTTGCCGCCGATGACGCTCTCCCCGTGGAAGAGCACGTCTCCGCTGGTGGGGGTCTCCAGCAGGTTGATGCATCTGAGCAGCGTGCTCTTGCCGGAGCCGGAGGCCCCGATGATGCTCGTCACGTCTCCGGGATGCACGTCGAAATCTATGTCCCGCAGCACCTCATTCTTCCCAAAGCTCTTCGAGAGGTGCCTGACTTCAAGTATGGCGTCGCTCATTTATCTCTCTCCTCTCGCGCTGCCGTTGCGGTTTTTGAGGCCGAGCTTTATGCGCTTGCGCTCCTCCCCGGTGGCGCCGAACTCGCCGCTGCGCTCGTCGAAAGGCGTGCCGCGGTCGGGGTGGCTGTATGTGCCGGCCGCCATGGTGAGGTTGTCGGTCTGGACAAGCTCATAGCTGCTCTTGCCGTCCATGCGCCTCTCGACCCAGCGCAGGAGGAAGGAGGCAGTCAGCGTGACGGCGAGATAGCCTATCATCTCTATGGTCGCGCTGGGGAAATACATGTAGTTGAGGCCGACAATGTTGCGGTGCACGGCGAAGAACTCGGTGAACGTTATGATGAACATCACCGAGGTGTCCTTCACGTTGATTATGAAGTTGTTGCCTATCTGCGGCATGATGTTGCGGATGGCCTGCGGGAGTATGACGCTGGTCATGGTCTGGAAGTGGTTCATGCCAATGGCCTTCGCGCCCTCGGTCTGCCCCGGGTCGATGGAGATGATTCCGCCTCTGACGCTCTCGGCCATATAAGCGCCGGTGTTGATGGAGACGATCAAAATCGCCGCGGCCCAGACGCTGTCAAAGCGCATGGCGTTGTTCGTGACATAGGGCACGCCGTAGTATATGAACACCGCCTGCAGCACCATGGGCGTGCCGCGGAAAACCTCCACATATATCCGTATAACGGCCCGGACCAGCTTCAGAAAGAACTTTTTGGCGGACGTATCACCGGGGGCGTACGGTATGGTGTTGAGTATGCCGCATATGAGGCCGATTACGCAGCCTATCGCCGTGGCGACGACCGCCAGCAGCAGCGTGCTGCCCATGCCTGTCAGATAGGTCTTCCAATATACCGCGAGCAGATCGCCTATATCGGTTATGAGGGCGGAAAAGCTGTCCATTAAACAAACCCCTTCATATTTATTCGCGGGTACAGGGCGCGGAGGAAATCCCCGCGCCCTGTAAAGGCCTGACTGTCGCCGCGCCTCAGATCTCCGGCTGTATGGCGATGGCGTAGTTCATAATGGTGTTGAAGTCGTCGGCGTCCATCTGGCCCAGCACGGCGTTGATGGCGTCGCGCAGCGTCTCATTGCCCTTCTGGACGCTGATGCCGATGTTGACGTTCTCGGCACGCTCCTCCTCGCTGGCGAACTGGAAGTCGCCGTCGGTGCCGGCGAAATTCAGGATCTTGAGTCCCTCGTTGGTGCGCACGGCGGCAGTGGCCGTGGGGACGTCGGTGCAGATGTAGTCGACCATGCCGGTGGTGAGGCTCATGATCATCTGCGGCGCGGTCTCGGCGGGGGATTCCAGCTGGACGTCGGGGATCTGGGGCAGGCAGGAGTCATACCAGATGGTGCCGCTCTGCGCGGTGGCGGTGCCGCCGGCGAGGTCGGCGATGCCGGTGGCGTCGGCGTACTCGCTGTCGGCGGTGGTCACTACAACTATCTCGGCGTAGTAGTAGGGGCCGGCCATGTCCACCTGCTCCATGCGGTCGGCGGTCATGCTCTGTCCGGCGATGTTGGCGTCATAGATGCCGCTCTGCACGCCCGGGGTCAGGGAGTCCCACGCGCTGGCGACGACTTCAAGCTGCCAGCCGTAGAGGTCGCAGATTATCTGGGAGATCATGACGTCATAGCCGTTGGCGTAGCCGCTGGCGACGGGCACGGCGCCGTTGGACTCGTCGATCTGCGTCCAGTTGTAGGGCGCGTAGGCGCACTCCATGGCGACGGTGAACACGCCGTCCTCCACGCCCTGCACGGCGGCGGGGTCTACGTCCTCGGGCACGGTCAGTCCGGCGACTATCTCGTCCACCTGGGCCTTGAGCTCTTCGGCGGAGAGGACTTCTTCCTCCTCGGCGGCAGGTTCCCCGCCGCAGGCGGCGAGGGCGAATACCATGGCGAGAGCCATGAGCGCTGCAAGAATTCTTCTGGTCATTTTCTTTTGTCCTTTCACTTCTTATTCCACGCGAATTTCGCGGCGGGTCTCGCGCCCGCTGGTGCGGCCTGTGAAGCTCAAGGAAAAAAGAAATACCGCCTTGAACTTCTTCTCCCGGTGGTGAAGTTCAATGGCGGCAAAAATGCTTTCACTGATTTCGATAGCGCTCCACAACCGTGACAGTCCGACGGATGTTATCCCCCGGCCCGGGCCTTGACCACGCAGACACCCAGCCAAGCCCTCGGCGGCTTCCCCTTTCGGCACACGCTGTCTGGCGTTTTGCTGTGCGTACTCTTGTCGGCCGCGCCTCTATCAAAAATTGTTTATAATTATACACGCCCACCCCCATTTGTCAAGCCCCAATATCGCCTGAGACGAAAAAATATATTTTTTTGCCAGGGGCTCGAATTGGGTGGCGAAACGTGGTAGTATGGTTGCAACCTGACCACCTGTGTTTCAGCCCTCGAGAGGAGCGATGAAATGCGTGAACTCAAGATAGCCCTGCTCCAGCTGCTCCCAGGCCGGGACACGGCCTCAAACCTGGCCCTGGGCCTGGAGGCCTGCCGCCGCGCCGCCGCCCTGGGCGCCGACATCGCCCTGTTCCCCGAGATGTGGAGCTGCGGCTACGCCTTCCCGCAGGAGCGCG
>CALWYL010000017.1 GCA_944385765.1 uncultured Oscillospiraceae bacterium | reverse complement strand
CCCAGCCCCTTGGCCAGGCCCTTCAGATAAGCTACCTTCTCGGAAGTGGTCATTTCAATCCTCCGTAAAAATGGTCCTGTGTCCGGCCAGGCTCAGCCCTTGGCGCGCTCGAGGTACTCGCCGGAGCGGGTGTCAATCTTAATCTTGTCGCCCTCGCTGATGAAGAGGGGCACCTTGACCTCGGCGCCGGTCTCCACGGTGGCGGGCTTGGTGGCGTTGGTGGCGGTGTTGCCGGCGAAGCCGGGGTCGGTCTGGGTGACGACCAGCTCCACGAAGTTGGGCGGCTCAACGGCAAAGACCTTGCCCTTGTAGCTCATGACCACGCACACCATGTTCTCCTTGACGAACTTGAAGCTGTCGCCCAGCAGGGACTCGTCGATGGGGATGAGCTCATAGGTCTCGGGGTCCATGAAGTAGTAGAGGTTGCCGTCGGCATAGCTGTACTCCATGCTCTTGCGCTCGATGGTGGCTTCCTCGAACTTCGCGGTGGGGTTGAACGAGGTCTCCACCACGGCGCCGGTAATCACGTTCTTCATCTTGGTGCGCACGAAAGCCGCGCCCTTGCCCGGCTTGACGTGCTGGAACTCGACGACCTGCATGACCTGGCCGTCCATCTCAAAGGTAACGCCGTTACGGAAATCGCCTGCGGAAATCATATATTCTGGCCTCCTGTGGTGTGTTTTAACTGATAACCAATGTATTCTACACTATATTCGCTCTTTTGGCAATATGAAAATGAAAAAAGCTCTGTCCGCCGGCGAAAAAATCCCTTAAAACGCGGGAAGAGGGCCCGGACCGAATCGGTCCGGGCCCTCCCCGCGAGGATGGTGGAGAAAGATATGATGACTGCGGCCTTTTACAGCAGCGTCATGGCCTTATAGGACTGGGTGACGGCGACCACGGCCTGTTCCGTGGGCACGCGCTCTCCGCTGGAGCCCGAGGCGTAGCCGTCGGCACCCGAGTGAGTTATGGAGTACTGGGCGGTCTCCGGGTCGGCGAAAGGCCCTCCGTGGGTCAGCACCAGCACCTCCGGGTTCTCCCGCCGGGCGGCCTCCACCATTTCACGGGCCTGCAGGGCGGCGGCTTCCAGCGGCGTGACGTTCCTGGCCCCGCTCATGCCGCCGGAGGTAACCCCTATCATGGCGCCCACCACGTCCGCCCCGGCGCCGGCCATCCTGGCCGCCTCCTCGGGCGACATGGCCCAGGCCACGGTGAAGACGTCCCGCTCCCGCGCGCGGCGGACCAGTTCCACCTCCCGGGAGAAGCCCAGGCCGGCCTGCTCCAGCTGCTGGGCGAAGTACGGCCCGTAGAGCCCGCAGAAGGGCTCGTTGTTCACGCCGGAGAAGCCCATCTCCAGCAGGCGGTCCAGCAGCAATTCCAGGTTCAGCGCGGGATCATGCGCGCCGATGCCGGCTATGCAGGGCGTGTGGTGCACGGCGGGGAGTATCTCCCGCGCCATATTCAGCAGGTGCTCGTTGGCGTCCCCGTAGGGCAGCCAGGCCAGTATGGAGGGCAGGCCCCTCATGCGGAAAATGGCTGTCGAGTAGACGCCGATGAGGTCGGCACCCCCCTTTTCGGCGCATTTGGCGGTCAAGCCCGTCCCCGCCCCGAACATGAGCAGGGGATGCCCGGCGGCCACCTGGGCGCGCAGCCGGGAGAGGACTTCCTGGCGTGTCATGCCGCCACCGCCTTACAGGGCCTGGACGGGCCCGCCGTTGTGCGTGCCCTTGGCCCAGCGGCCCTCCAGCATCTCCTGCAGTATGCCGGACATCAGATCGGCGAACTCGGGCTGGTTCATGTGGTAATCGGCTATCAGCACCTCTATGTTGGGCTTGGTGAGGTCCAGCGTCTCGCTCAGGCCGTCCACGAAGCGGCGGCTGCGCAGCGACCACTCGGGCTTGTCGGGATCGCTCACCCAGGAGGGCCCGGCGGCGGGCCCGGCCCAGCCGAGGTCCTTGTTGGGCTCGCGGATGTCGCAGGCGCCCCAGCCGCGCATGGGTATGCACACGCAGACGGGCCCCACGGAGGCGCTGAGCTTCTCGCCCATCTCCCTGGCTATCTCATAGGCCTCCTCCGGCAGCACTCCCACGCAGGTGACGGTGGGGTTGTGCTCATAGAGGGCGCGGCCGGGCAGGTGCGTCTGGGCCATGTAGTGCTCGGGCACCGTGTCCTTGGCGCCGAAGTTTATCAGGTCCAGGCCGCCGGGGGCCACCACCTGGGGCACTCCCCTCCTGGCGGCGGCGGTGAGGCGGTCGGGGCCGGCGCCCAGCACGCCGCCCAGCCTCTCGTCGGCTATCTCGTGGGTGGTGATGTCCAGCACGCCCTTGATAAAGCCGTCGTCTATCATCTGTTCCATGGACATGCCGCCGGTGCCGATGGCGTGGTTGATTATCACGTCGTAGCCCAGGCCCTCCATGGTCTGCGAGGCCCTGAGCACGCAGGGCGTGGTGACGCCGAACATCATGCAGCCAATAAGCGGCTTGCTGTCCGCGGCGGATATCTTGGGCGCGGAGGCCATGCCCACGATGCCGCAGGCCGCGTTGGTGAGTATCTGCTTGGTCAGGCTGTTCAGCCCGGCCTCGGCGATGGGGTACATCATGCAGATGTCCTTGGTGCCCACATAGGGCCGCACCTCGCCGGAGGCCATGGTGGTCACCAGCAGCTTGGGCACGCCGATGGGCAAGGACTGCATCACGGCCGAGGATATGGACGCGCCCATGGAGCCCCCAAAGCCGATTATGCCGTCGAGCTTGCCCTGGTGGAGCAGTTCGCCGGCGCGGATGATGGCCGCCTCGGTCACCCAGGCGGCCGCCTGGTGGCGGTCAACGGCGTAGAGATCCTGCGGGGTCTTGCCGATGGGCCTGAGCAGCTCGCTGAGGCCTATGTCGGCCCAGCCCACCTCCTTGCCCGGGCTCAGCTCCATGATGGTGGGGTTTCCGCCCGCCTCGCGCACGGCCTGGGCGATGAACTTTATCTCCTCGCCTTTGGTATCCAGAATACCGGTTATTACGATCTCAGGTTTCATATAAGGACCTCCGGTCATCAATTTTCGCGGGGAAATGTCCCATGCGGGGAAGGCGGGGCGCCGGCGGAAGGCCGGGCCCCGCCCCAACGGTCAAAGCTGTGTGGCGATGTGCGCGGAGAGGCTCACTTCTTGCCCAGCTTCTGAGCCTTGAAGTCCTTGACGGCCTCCATGAGGGGCCTCTCGACCGGGATGCGCTCGATGCTGGAGGCGCCCAGGAAGCCCACCGACTCGGTGTGCTCGTAGATGTAGGCGGTGTCCTCGGGGGAGGAGATGGGGCCGCCGTGGGCGAAGATGAGGATGTCGGGGTTGTGGGCCCTGGCGGCCTCGGTCATGCGGTTGATGAGGGCCGCGCAGGTCTCCAGCGTGACGGCCTCGGAGTACTTGGAGCCGATGGCGCCGCCGGTGGTGAGGCCCATGTGGCAGATCATCACGTCCAGGCCGGCCTTGCCCACCATGGCCGCCTCCTCCTCATTGAAGGCGTAGCCGATGGTGAAGAGGCCCAGCTCCTTGCCCATCTCCAGGGTGGCTATCTCCTTGTCATAGCCCATGCCGGTGTCCTCCAGCTCCTGGCGATAGCGGCCGTCAATCAGCCCCACGGTGGGGAAGTTCATCACCGCGGAGAAGCCCAGCTCCAGCAGCTGCTTGAGGAAGGGCTTCATCTCCCTCGTGGGGTCGCTGCCGCAGATGCCGGCTATCATGGGGGCCTCCTTAATCTGGGGGAACACCCTATTGGCCAGCTGGATGACGATGTCGTTGGCGTTGCCGTAGGGCATCAGCCCGGCCAGGGAGCCGTTGCCGTCCATGCGGTACAGTCCGGAGTTGTAGACGCCCACCAGGTCGGCGCCGCCGCGCTCGGCGAACTTGCCGGAAATGCCCGTGCCCGCTCCGGCGATGACCACCGGCTTGCCCTCGGCTATAGTGGCCTTGAACCGGCTGAGTACCTCGTCCCTAGTATACTGTTTTGCCATGACTGCTTCCTCCTTAAATAAAGTTTAGTTGATTTATACTGTAAGCGGATCAGCCCTTGAGGTCGAACAGTCCGCCGCTGCTCTCGCTGTAAATGCCCCAGAGATCCAGCGCGGCCTTGAGCTCGGCGTGCTCCTTGGCGGCCTCGGCGAGGGTGCCGCCCGCCACCACGGCGTCTATAGCCTGGCGGAAGGCCCGGGCGCCGGCCGCGGGTCCCATGGGATGGCCGTGGATGGCGCCGCCGGCGGCTATCATCACGTCCTTGCCGAATTTCTTATAGAGGTCCTCCACATGGCCCTGGGTGGTGCCGCCGCCGGGCATGGGGAATATGGGCTTTATGCCGCCCATGGGCATCAGCATGTGGTAGCCGGCATTGAGGAAGGTGTCCATCATTATGGGGAACTTGCCGTAGGGGCTGAGGGCTATCACCATGTCCAGCCCGGCCAGGCGCGGCAGCTTGGCCCCAATCAGCATGGCGCTCATGCCCGACCACGGGGACTCATAAACCGCTCCGGTGAAGTCGGAGTGGGCCAGGATGGGCACATTGATGTCCGGGTCCTCGGCCAGCATGCGCGCGGCGTCCAGGCCGATGGTGAAGTAGTTCACCATCAGGCAGTTGGCGCCGGCGTCGAGGGCGCGCATGGCGTTGTCGCGCAGTCTGTCCACCCTGTCGGTGATGTTGAAGGCGTAGAGGGTCTTCTCGCCCTTCACCTCGTCGGCCCGGCGGACGGCCTCCATGACGGCCTTAACCCTGGGCACCAGCGGGCAGTGCGGCGCGTCGGCCACCAGCTCGTCGTCCTTGATGATGTCCACGCCGCCCACCGCGGCCTCATAGGCCAGCTTGGCGGTCTCCTCGGGATTGAGCCCGGTGCAGGGCTTAATCATGTTGTTCAGCAGCGGGCGGTCCCAGACGCCCAGCAGCTTGCGGATGCCCTGCACGCCGAATTTGGGCCCCTTGAACTGGGCCAGGAAGGAGGGCGGGAAGCTGAGGTCCAGCAGTTTGACCTTGCCCGAGCTGGATATATTGCCGATGACGGTGCTGAGCATCATGGCGAACTGGGCGCCGAAGTTGGCCCAGGGGTAAGCTATCCTGACGATGAAGTGCCTCTCCTCCGCCTCGCTCGGCACCCCTATCTGGTACGCGGGGGTCTCGTAGACGCCCACCAGGCGGCCTATGCAGCGCTCGCGGACCTCGGGGGTCTCGCCGGGGACCTGTATCCAGGTGCCGGTGGTCTGCTCAACCGCCAGGGCGGCGGCGAACTTCATCATATTGGTGGTCGGTTTGGCGCCGCAGTAATACGTGGCTATGACAAAGCGCTCCCGGTCGATGGACTCGTCCATCTGCATGATGATGGGGTCGATAAACATAAGCAAAACCTCCGTCTGTTTTATGGTCGTCGCGCCCCTCGCGGGGCCCCAAATGATAGGAGTACTAGTACTGATTCAAGTATATTTGAACAAAGCTCAGTCGGCAATATCTAAAAAATTTTCACTATTGCACAAAGCCTTCTCCGCGCATGAAAAAATTCTCTCTATTTTCTTCCCGTAATTTTTCCGGTATGATAAAATTAATTGGGCGCAGTGCGCCCGTGCGAGCTGAGGAGGTACAAAATGCCGCGCGTCGACTATCACATACACACCGCCTATTCTCCCGACTGCGAGACGCCCATGGAGGCCCAGGTGGCGCGGGCCATGGAGCTGGGCCTGGACGAGATATGCATCACCGACCATCTGGAGCTGGGGCTGCGGCAGTGGATAGGCCGCGAGACGGACTTCGACGCCTGCCGCCGCACCTGCGAGGCCCTGCGGCGGACCCCCGGGGCCCCCGTCATTCGCTTCGGAGCCGAGGCCGGCGTGTCCTGCACGCCGGATGAGTTCGAGCGCCTCACCGCCATGCTGCGCGGCAGCCATTTTGACTTCGTCATAGCCTCCGCCCACGTGGTGGACGGCACCAACCCCATGGAACCCGATTTTTTTGCCGGCCGCAGCTTTCCCGAGGCCTGCCGGTCCTATCTCGCCGCGCTGCTGGAGGGGCTCCGGAAGCTGGACCCCGCCCTCTACAGCTGTGTGGGGCACGTGGACTTCCCCGTGAAGGGCCAGCTGCGCCTGGGCGCCGCCCCTTGGGCCACCCTGCGCTGGGAATACGCCCCCGACGAGCTGGACGAGATTTTCCGCCTGGCCATCCGGGAGGGCAAGTGCGTGGAGATAAACACCTCCCCCTTCGCCCTGCTGGGGGACAGGCGGCCGGAGCTGGACTGGCTGCGGCGCTATGTGGAGCTGGGCGGCGAGTACATCACCGTCGGCTCCGACAGCCATCGCCCCGCACAGCTGAATTACGGCTTTGACCTGGCATTGGAGCTCGCGCGCGAGGCCGGCGTGCGCTACATTGCAGTCTATGAGGACATGCGCCCGCGCATGATCCCCATCGGGCAGTTCTGAACCCCGGAGGAGGAAGATGAAGAGCGAGGTGTTCAACCAATCCCGCTGCGCGGTCCTGCGGGCGGCGAACCTTTACTACATGGAGGGCTGTTCCCAGAAGGAGATAGCCGAGAGGCTGGCGGTCTCCGTGCCCACGGTCTCCCGCCTGCTGAAGCGGGCCAAGGAGGAGGGGCTCATCTCCTTCGTCATCCCCTCGCCCTACCGCGAGTGCCTGGCCCTGGAGACGCAGCTGCGGGAGAGCTACGGCCTGGAGGAGGTCATAGTGGTGCCCCCCGACCCGGAGGGCGACCGGGACCCCATGGCCGTCAAGCGGGCGGTGGCCCTGGAGGGGGCGCGCTACATCCAGCGCGTCATCCGCCCCCACGACATCCTGGGCGTGGCCTGGGGCGGGACCATGTACGAGCTCATACAGTACCTCAACCCCTGCCAGCGCACGGAGGCCACCTTTGTCACCCTGCACGGCAGCATCACCTGCTGCAGCGGGAAGTTCGAGGTCAACACACTCGTGCGGCGCATAGCCATGGCCTTCGGCGGGCGGCAGTACGCCCTGGCGGCCCCGGGGCTGCTGGAGAGCCCGCAGCAGCTCTCCGCCCTCCGCCGCCAGCGGGACATAGCCCACATCTTCTCCCTCTTCGAGCAGATAACCATCTCGGCCAGCGGCATCGGCTCCTTCTTCCCCCAGCCCACCTCGCCGCTGTCCCACCTGCCGTACCTCAGCGAGGAGGAGTTCGCCTCCCTCTCGGCGCACCACCCCTACGGTGACCTCATGCTGCGCTTTTTCGACCAGAACGGCGCGGAGTGCGCGAGCGAGCTCGCCGCGCGCACCCTGGCCATAGACATGGAGACCTACCGCAAGATTCCCCACAAGCTGATTGTGGCCTCCGGCTTCGAAAAGGCCTACACCCTCCAGGCCGCCCTGCGCGGCAGCCTGGCCGACGTGCTGGTGCTCGACTACGCCCTGGCCCTCACCCTCGTGCAGCTGGACAAGGTCTACCCCGACATAGGTTCCGGCGCCCCCTGAATCCCAACATCCCACATTGTAAAAGAGCCGGCCCCGCGGGGAGAACTCCCCGCAGGGCCGGTTTCGCTGCCGCGGACACAAAAAATCGAGGGGCCGCCAGGCCCCTCGAGCTCTTTTACACTTCGTCGCCGAAATATATCTCCACATCTCTCGCCGTCTGTATCAGCGGGTGGTCCTTGGGCAGGAACTTGGTGCGGCTGGCCGCGTCCTCCAGGGGGACGGCGACTATCTCGCCCTTCTGGATGCCCACCATCTGCCCGTACCGCTTCTCCCTTATCAGCATCGCGGCGGCGGTGCCGAACTGGGAGGCCAGCACCCGGTCATAGGGGCACGGGGGGCCTCCGCGCTGATAGTGCCCTGGCACCGTCACGCGGGTCTCCTGGCCCGTCAGCGCCTCCAGCTCGGAGGCGATGCGGTAGGATATGGTCGAGTGCTTGGACTGCTCCTTCACCCGGCGGCGCTCCTCCTCGCTGAGCACGGCATCCGTGGCGGAGACGGCGCCCTCGGCCACGGCGATTATGGAGAAGTGCTTGCCGTGGCGGTAGCGCTGCTCCACGGCGGCGGCCACGGCCTCTATGGAGTAGGGTATCTCCGGTATCAGTATGATGTCCGCGCCGGAGGCGATGCCCGCGTTCAGCGTCAGCCAGCCGGCGTCGCGGCCCATGAGCTCCACCAGGAACACGCGCCCGTGGGAGCTGGCGGTGGAGTGGATGTAGTCGATGACATTCGAGGCGATGTCCACCGCGCTCTGGAAGCCGAAGGTGGTGTCCGTGCCGTAGATGTCGTTGTCGATGGTCTTGGGCAGCGTGATGATGTTCATCCCGGCGTCCATCAGCAGCTTGGCGCTCTTCTGGGTGCCGTTGCCGCCCATGACTATCAGGCAGTCTAGGTTCAAGCGGTTGTAGGTGTCGAGCATGGCGGGCATCAGGTCGTTGCCCTCGTCGTCCACTATGGCCTTGCCCGGTATGTACTTCTGCCTGGAGGTGCCGAGGATGGTGCCGCCCTCCGTGAGTATGCCGGAGAAGTCCTTGGACTCCATGAACTTGTAGTCGCCCTCGATAAGCCCGCGGTAGCCGTCGTACATGCCGAATATCTCCACATTGTCGACATACTTGAGCAGCGACTTTCCCACGCCGCGGATGGCTGCGTTGAGGCCCTGGCAGTCCCCGCCGGAAGTCACTATACCCACTTTGGTATTTCTCTTCATATGTTCAGCCTCCACGTATTCAAGTCATTCCAGATATATCATACAACAGGCACATTTCCTTGTCAACATCGGCCGTCAAATCTGTAAAAAATGTTGGGGAGGGCATGGCGGAGGCGGCGGACCGAGGTCCGCCGCCTCCGCCGCGGCCGGCTCACTTGAGGAATCCGGCCACTATCTCCTCCTCGGCCTCCTTCTCCGTGAGGCCGAGCGTCATCAGCTTGGTTAGCTGTTCGCCGGCTATCTTGCCTATGGCCGCCTCGTGCACCAAACTGGCGTCCACGCAGTTGGCGGTAATCTCCGGTATGGCCCGGACATAGCCGTTGTCCATCACTATGCTGTCGCACTCCGAGTGCCCATAGCAGCGGGAGTTGCCGTTTATCTTCATGAACAGCACCTGGCGCGAGTCGTCGCAGGCCACGCCGCGGCTGATGATGTTGGCCGAGGAGTCCTCCCCGTCCAAGTCCACGTTGAAGTCGGTCTCGCTCGTCTGCCTGCCGTGGGTCATCAGCTTCTCGCGCACTATCAGCGTGGAGCCGGCGGCCAGCCTGGCCCTGGTGTCCCGCCTGGTGGAGTCCACGCCCTTTATCTGGGTGGTGTCCATCTCCATGTAGGCGCCCTCGTCCAGCTCGATTATCGTCGTGGGGTTCATGATGCGCTCGCCGCTGCCGTCGCCCTCGGCGTAGTGCTTCTCGATGTACTTCAGCCTGGCGTTCTTCCCCACGAAAAAGCTGTGTATGCCGTCGTGCTGGCTGTCCTGGCTGCCGCAGTTGGAGATGCCGCAGCCGGCCACTATGGTCACGTCGCAGTCCTCGCCCACGTGGAAGTCGTTGTACACCACGTCCTTGAGCCCGGACTTGGCTATTATGACCGGTATGTGCATGCTCTCGTTCTTGGTCCCGGGCTTGATGTATATGTCTATGCCCGGCTTGTCGCTCTTGGTGACTATGTCTATGTTTGCCGTGGTGTTGCGCCCGGCCAGTTCCCCGTCGGAGCGGATGTTATATGCCCCCTCGGGTACGCCGTGCAGCCCGGCCACCTGCTCCAGCAGGGCCCTCTGTATGCTGTCCATGTGTCTCCTCCCTTCAGACCGCGTTCAGCCTGGCGCACTGCCCCATGCCGCCCATGAGCTTGGGGAGCATCTCCTCCCTGCCGCCCTGGTCGCTTATCGCCCCGTTGGCTATGACCACTATCCTGTCCGCGATTTCGAGTATGCGCTCCTGATGCGTGATGATGACTATGCTGCCGTTTATCTGCTCGTACATCTTCTCGAACACGGCGATGAGGTTCGAGAAGCTCCAGAGGTCGATGCCGGCCTCCGGCTCGTCGAATATGGAGAGCTTGGTGCCCCTGGCCAGTATGGTGGCTATCTCTATGCGCTTGAGCTCGCCGCCGGAGAGGCTGGCGTTGACCTCGCGGTTTACATAATCTCTGGCGCACATGCCCACCCGGGCCAGGTACTCGCAGGCCTCGCCCACGCTTATCTTCCTCCCGGAGGCGTAGCGCAGCAGGTCGTAGACCGTGATGCCCTTGAAGCGCACCGGCTGCTGGAAGGCGAAGCTGACGCCCTTTTTCGCCCTCTCCGTCACCCCCAGCGGGGTTATGTCCTCCCCGTCGAGCAGTATCTGCCCCTCGGTCGGCTCTATTATGCCGGCGATTATCCGGGCCAGGGTGGATTTGCCCCCGCCATTGGGCCCGGTGATGGCCACGAAGCGCTCGTCCACCTTCAGGCTGATGCCGCGGAGTATCTCCTTCCCAGCGCCGTTCTCCTCCGGCGCCGCGTAGCTTATATTCCTGAGTTCCAGCATATCTTATGTCCCTTTCTCGGTCAAAAGTCCTCTGAATCCAGCTTGTGCGAGACGTCCGGCCTGAAATCTATCTTCGTCTCCCGGTGGTTTATCAGCCGGATGATGTTCTGCCAGTGCTTGAGCACCACCAGGGCCACGGCGAGGCACAGCAGCCCCATGCTCAGCGGGGCGAAACTCTGGGCCAGGGCGGTCACAGGCACGGTGAGCGCCGCCAGCACGGAGCCCAGGGAGACATAGCGCGTGGTGCCCACTATGAGCGCGAACACCAGCAGGCATATTATCCCCGCGTGGTACTCCATGACGAACACGCAGGACACGCCGCAGAGTATGCCCTTGCCGCCCCGGAAGCCGAAGGTCGCGGGGAACACGTGCCCCATGATACAGCAGAAGGCGGCAAATACCCGCCCCACCTCTCGGTAATAGGCCAAATCTGCCTCCTCCGGCGCGGCGAGGCCCAGCAGCAGCCCGCCCAGCAGCGTGGCCGCCACGCCCTTGCCGATGTCCACGGCCAGGACCTCCAGCAGCCCGCGCAGTCCGAAGGAGCGGAAGAAGTTGGTGGCCCCGGCGTTCCCGCTGCCCATGCTGCGTATGTCCACTCCGAACATATGGCGGGAGACCAATATGGAGCCGTTCAAGCAGCCGAGCGCGTAGCTCAGCGCGGCGATAAGCACCAGCAGCAGGGTGACTATCATTCCTTGTCCCCCTTCTGCCTGACGACGATGCGCACCGGCGTGCCCTCCAGCCCGAACACGGAGCGTATCTGGTTCTCAATGTACCTCTGATACGAGAAGTGGAAGAGCTCGCGGCTGTTGCAGAAAATCACAAAGCAGGGCGGCTTGACGCCCGTCTGCGTCATGTAGTATATCTTCAGCCTGCGGCCCTTGTCGGTGGGGGGCTGCTGCCGCGCCTGCGCGTCGGCCAGGACGTCGTTGAGCATGCCCGTGGTGATGCGCATCGAGCTCTGTTCGTTCACATAGTTCACCAGCTCGAATATCCTCTGCGTCCTCTGCCCGGTGAGCGCGGAGATGAAGAGCACGGGCGCGTAGGTCATGAAGGCCAGGTCGCGGTAGATATCCCGCCGCATCTTGTCCATGGTCTTGCCGTCCTTCTCCACCAGGTCCCACTTGTTGGCCACTATGATGCTGGCCTTGCCCGCCTCGTGGGCCAGGCCGGCAATCTTGGTGTCCTGTTCCGTCACGCCGTCGCGCGCGTCTATCATTATCAGGCAGACGTCCGCCCGCTCGATTGCCAGCTGCGCGCGCATGACCGAGAACTTCTCTATCCTGTCGTCCACCTTCGACTTGCGGCGGATGCCCGCCGTGTCAATAAAGACGTATTTGCCGAACTCGTTTTCCAGCGGCGTGTCCACCGCGTCGCGCGTCGTCCCGGCCTGGTCGGCCACTATGACGCGCTTCTCGCCCAGTATGAGGTTTATCAGCGAGCTCTTGCCCACATTGGGCTTGCCTATCACGGCCACATGTATGCGCTCGTCGCCGTCCTCGCCCTCCTCGGCCGGCGGGAAGTGGGCCACGCACTCGTCCAGCAGGTCGCCCGTGCCGTGGCCGTGCATGGCCGAGAGCTGTATGGGGTCCCCCAGCCCCAGGGAGTAGAACTCGTAGAACCCCGGGTCCGGCAGCCCGGTGGAGTCCATCTTGTTCACGCAGAGCACCACCGGCTTTTTTGAGCGCAGCAGCATATTGGCCACCTCGCGGTCCGCCGCCGTCACGCCGGTGCCTATCTCGGTCACCAGCACGATAACGTCCGCCGCGTCGATGGCTATCTGCGCCTGCTCGCGCATGAACACCAGTATCTCGCTGTCCGCCGTGGGCTCTATGCCGCCCGTGTCGACTATGTCGAATTTGCGCCCGTTCCACTCGCACTCGGCGTAGAGCCTGTCGCGCGTCACGCCGGGCGTGTCCTCCACTATGGAGAGCCTCTTCCCCACCAGGCGGTTGAAGAGGAGGGATTTGCCCACATTGGGCCTGCCAACTATCGCCACCAGAGGTCTGGCCATGCCGACCGGCCTCCTTTCAATCCATTTCAGTATTTTATGCCGAGCATAGCGTCCAGCAGCTCGCCCCCGGAGCCGCCTATGGGCTCCACCGGCACGCCCAGTGCCTCCGCGGCCTGCTCGAGCGTCACGTCGTCCAGGAATACGCCCTCGCCGTGGCGCAGCATGGTGTGCGGTATGAGCACCCGGCCGCCCAGCTCCTGTCCCCTCAGCTGGCGTATGAGGTCGCCGCCGGTGACCAGGCCGGCCACGTCTATCGTGTGGCCGAAGAAGTCGTTCACTATGGCCCGGACCTTTCCGTCTATTTTACCACATTTTTTATGAGCAGTCTGTAAAAGTTTTTCCAGCAGCGGAGCCGCCGCCACGCCCGTGGCTATGGTGAAGCTCCCGCCCTCCCCCTCGTCCGGCCCCACGAGGGCGAGCGCGGAGAGGAACTCCGTCTCCAGCAGGCGCATCAGCCCCACCCCGTTCTCCAGCTGGCTGTACTCCTCGTAGTACTCGTCCGGGGGTACTTCGCGCCCCGCCTTCAGGTACAGCTCGTCCGAGCACCAGAATATGCGGCTGCCCCGCCGCTCCAGGCACTCCGCGGCGTAGGCCTCCACTCTGTCTATGGTCTCGCAGGCCGCCTCCCGGTCAAAGGGCCTGAGCGGCGCGAGCCCCTCGCGGTGCTTCGTCAGCCCCACGGGGACTATGGACACGCTGTTCACCGCCGGGTGAAGCTCCGCGAGCTCGCGCATGGAGCGCGAGAGCTGTTCGCGGTCGTTATAGCCCGGGCAGCAGACTATCTGGCAGTCCATGACTATGCCCGCCGCCGCCAGGCGCCGCAGCGGCCCCATTATGTCCGCCGCCCTGGGGTTGCCCATCAGCTCGGCGCGCAGCCGGGGGTCCGTGGCGTGGACGGAGACGTTTATGGGGCTTATCCTCAGCGCGCAGATGCGCTCCATCTCCCGCTCGGAGAGGTTGGTGAGGGTGATGTAGCTGCCCGTGAGGAAGCTCAGCCGGGCGTCGTCGTCCTTGAAGTAGAGCGTCTTGCGCAGCCCCTTGGGCAGCTGGTCGATGAAGCAGAACTTGCAGCGGTTCGAGCAGCCCCAGGGCCTGTCCATCAGATACTCCTCGAAGTCCAGCCCCAGGTCCTCGCCCTCGCCCTTTTTCACCTTTACGCTGTACTCCCGGCCGCTCTCCGCGCTCTTCAGCACCAGCGCCAGGCGCGGCTCGTAGCTCCAGTAGCGGTAGTCGAGCACGTCCTCCACCTCATGTCCGTTGATGGAGACGAGCGTGTCCCCCACGCGGGCGCGGCCCTCCAGCGGGCTGCCGGCGTCTATGTTCGTTATGGTGTTGAGCATGGTTTACCCCCATAAGCAAAAGAAGGAAAGGCCTGGCGCCTTCCCTTCTCTGCGTTGCAGTTTTTACTTGCTCTCCTCGACGGCGAGGACCTGGCGCCCGTTGTACTGGCCGCAGGCCTTGCAGACGCGGTGGGGCAGATGGTAAGCGCCACAGTTCTGGCACTTGACTATGCTGGGGGCCTCGAGCTTCCAGACGGAAGAGCGCCTCTTGTTGCGCCTCTGGCTGGAAACTTTACTCTTCGGTACTGCCATTGTTACACCTCCCACAGACGGCTGTCGTTGAGCAGCTCTGTTGATAGAAAATAATTATTTATCCAAAAGCTGCTCCAACACAGCTAATCTTGGATCGATTTCACTCCGGCACTGGCAGGGCCCCTCGTTCAGGTCCTTGCCGCACCGGGGGCACAGGCCCTTGCAGTCGTCCCTGCACAGGCTCTTGGTGTCCATGTTGAGGATGAACACCGTCTCCAGCAGGTCCGCTATGTCCAGCGTCTCCCCCTCAAGGCAGAAAGCCTCGGCCTCGTCGGTGTCCTCGGCCTGCACCAGCGGGACGGACACGTCCAGGTGCTTTGTCCGGTGGTAGCTCCTGGCACAGCGGTCGCAGCGGCACTCCATGGCGGCGTCTATGCCCGCCCTCACCCAGAGGGCCCCCGCGGTGTTCGCCACCTCGCCCCGCGCGCTCACGGGCGCGTCAAAGCCTATGACATAGGGCGCGGCCAGCCGCTCCCCGTCGAGCACACACTCGAAGGGCAGCTTCGCTCCCGGGACGGAGATTACATCTCTCAGATCGAGCATATCAACCACCCCTCCCGAACAGCCGCCTTGGTATTATAATTGATATATCGCCCCTTGTCAACAGCTTTTTATAACATTCCGCGCCGCACACGCCCCGGGGCTCAGCCCGCCATATCCAGCCCGGCCTTGACCTCGTCGAAGAGGTTATCCATCAGCTTCTGGGCCTCGTCGCTCAGCGCCCCGAAGGCCTCGCCCCGCTCCAGGGTCTCCGCGTCCGGATAGGCTATCTCGCTGGCGGCCATCTCGGGGTCCATGTACTCTTTGGCCGCGCTCACGGGCGTGCCATAGCCGATGTAGTCCATGTTGCCGCCGCTTATCTCCGGCTCGCAGATGAAGTTGATGAAGAGCTCGGCCTCGGCCTTGTTCTCGGCGCAGCTGGGTATGCACATGGCGTCAATGAAGGTGTTGAAGCTCTCCTCCTCGGGCAGGTAGAAGGCGAGGTCGGGGTTGTCCTGCATCATCAGCATGCAGTCGCCGGCGTAATAGGGGGCGATCCAGGCCTCCTCATTGCCCATTGCGTCGTATATCTGGTCCATGACGTACTGCTGCACCAGGGGCTTCTGCTCCATCAGCAGGTCGGCCGCCGCCTGCAGCTCGTCGGGGTCCTCGGTGTTGAAGCTGTAGCCGAGCCTGGCCTGGGCGATGGCGAAGGCGTCGCGCGGGTTGGAGAACATGAGTATCTTGCCGGCGTACCTCTCGTTCCACAGCAGGTCCCAGCCGCCGATGTCGGCCTCGTCCACATACTTGGTGTTGTAGATTATGCCCACGGTGCCCCAGGTGTAGGGCACGGAGTACTGGTTCTCCGGGTCATAGGGCTGGTTTTTGAACTGCTCGTCCACCAGCTCGTAGTTGGGGATGTTCTCAAAGTCCAGCGGCAGCAGCATGTCCTCGCGGATCATGCGGGCTATCATGTAGTCGCTGGGGATTATCACGTCATAGCTCACGCCGCCGTTCTTCAGCCTGGTGTAGAGGCTCTCGTTGTCCTCATAGGTGGTGTAGTTGACATGGATATCGGGGTATTTCTCCATGAACTTCTCCACGACGTCGATATAGTCCACGCCGCCCTCGGGGCCGTCGGCTATGTTTATGCCCCAGTTGTAGACGTTCAGCGTCACCTGGTCACTGCTCCCGCAGCCGCTCAGCGCGGCCAGGGAGAAGGCCAGGACAAATACAAGTACAACAGATACGACCTTTTTCATTGGATTATGTCCCCTTTCAAGCTTTTATGTGTTTTTTCCGCCTATCCTCGTCCCTCGCCTGCACTATGTTCATGCCTATCATCACGAAGAGGATGAGGAAGAACATCAGTGTGAACATGGAGTAGAACATCGGCGGTATCTGCTTGCGCGTGTAGGTGTATATCTCCACCGGCAGCGTGACGAACTTCGAGGAGTAGGTGAAATAGCTTATCACGAAGTCGTCCAGGCTCATGGTGAAGGCCATGATGGCCCCGGAGATGATGCCCGGCAGCAGCTGCGGCAGCAGCACCTTGAAAAAGCCCTTCAGCGGCGTGCAGCCCAGGTCCTGGGCCGCGTCCATCAGCGAGGGGTCCGTCTGCCGCAGCTTGGGCATGACGGAGAGTATCACATAGGGCAGGTTGAAGGTGACATGCGCTATGAGCAGCGTGCCGAAGCCCAGTATGTTCTCCGTCCCCAGCATGTAGCGGCCGATAAAGACAAAGAGCAGCGAGAGGCTGATACCGGTGACTATCTCCGGGTTCACCAGCGGTATGTTGGTCAGCGTCATCACCAGGGAGCGGATGCGCCCGCGCAGGGAGTGTATG
This sequence comes from uncultured Oscillospiraceae bacterium, assembly GCA_944385765.1. Lineage (GTDB taxonomy): Bacteria > Bacillota > Clostridia > Oscillospirales > Oscillospiraceae > Scatomorpha. The sequence goes on along the minus strand of CALWYL010000017.1, from coordinate 20,665 downwards.
CCCAGGGCGGCCACCGTGCCCAGCAACGTGGCCAGCGCGGCGCTGGCCAGGCCCAGGATGACGCTGTTGAGCAGCAATCCCAGGGAGTGGCTGTCCCGGAAGAGGTCCGCGTAGTTCGCCAGGGTGAAGCCCTCGAACTCGCTCAGGTCCTTGCCGTTGTTGAAGGAGCCCACAAAGAGCACAATCATCGGCGCGTAGAGGAACAGGTAGACGATAAAGGTCCAGATTTTGCCCAGCCGCCTCATATCGTGGCCACCTCCTCGTCGTCCGTAAAGCGGTTCATGAGCCCGATGCTGATGAACACCAGCACCATGAGTATGAGGCTCATGGCCGCGCCCAGGTTCTGGTTGAGGTTGCCCTTGAACTGGCGCTCTATGATGTCGCCTATCATGATGTCCTCCGTGCCGCCCAGCTTCTGCGAGATGTAGAAGGTGCTCACGGCGGGGACAAACACCATGGTGATGCCGGAGACTATGCCGGGCACGCTCAGCGGCAGCACCACCCGGCGGAAGGTCTGGAAGCTGCCGCAGCCGAGGTCCTGCGCGGCCTCTATGAGCCGCGGGTCCAGCTTGGCGATGACGGTGTACAGGGGCATTATCATGTAGGGCAGGTAGTTGTAGACCATGCCCATTATTACGCTGCCGGAATTCCTTATCAGCGGCGCCGGCCCGATGCCGAACAGGCCGAGGAAGCTGTTTATGAGCCCGGTGTCGCGCAGCAGGGCCACCCAGGCCAGGGTGCGCAGCAAAAAGCTCATGCACATGGGCAGCGTCACCAGCAGGTACAGCACGCGCTGTACGCTGGCGGTGGACTGCGCTATCACATACGCCACGGGGTAGCCCACCACGAGGCAGATTAGGCAGGCGGCCACGGCGTACCACACCGAGCGCAGCAGCACCGGCCAGTACTCCCAGGCGTAGGTCAGGTTTGCAAAGGTGAAGGCCCCGGAGTTGTCCGTGAAGGCGAAATAGACCACCATCCCCAGGGGGACCACCGTGAAGATGGCCATCCAGGCGATGTAGGGCCCGGCGAGGAACCTACTCTTCATTGAGCGCCTCCTCGGGGGACTCCTCCCCTCCTATGACCGCGTCGGGGTCGTTTATCTCGTCGTACTCCGCGCTGTAGGAGCTGTAGTCGCCGAACATGCCGGAGTAGACGCTCTTCTTCATCACGTGTATGTCATTGGGCGTGAGCTTTATGCCGATGTACTCCCCCGGCTGGTGCAGGTCCGTGGTCTGTATCAGCCACTTGAAGCCCCGGAAATCCACTATGGTGTCGTAGTGCACGCCCTTGAAGGTCACGCTGGTCACCGTGCCGCAGAGGTGCCCGCTGTCCGGGGGGACTATGTCCACGTCCTCGGGCCTGATGACCACGTCCACCGGCTCGTCCTTGGCGAAGCCCCTGTCCAGGCAGCGGAACTTGCGCCCGAAGAACTCCACCACATAGTCCGCCCTCATTACGCCGTCGAGGATGTTGCTCTCCCCGATGAAGTCGGCCACGAAGGCATTCTTCGGCTCGTTGTATATGTCCTCCGGCGTGCCTATCTGCTGTATGCGCCCGCGGTCCATCACGACCACGGTGTCGCTCATGGCGAGCGCCTCCTCCTGGTCGTGCGTAACATATATAAAAGTGATGCCCAGCTGCTGCTGTATGCGCTTGAGCTCGTTCTGCATGTCCTTGCGCAGCCGCAGGTCCAATGCGCCCAGCGGCTCGTCGAGCAGCAGCACCTTCGGCCTGTTCACCAGCGCGCGGGCTATGGCCACGCGCTGCTGCTGCCCGCCGGAGAGCTGGCCCGGCTTACGCTTTTCAAAGCCCTTGAGGGAGACGATGCCTATCATCTCCGCCACGCGCTCGCGTATCTCCGCCTCCGGCACCTTGGCTATGCGCAGCCCGAAGGCTATGTTCTCGAACACGTTGAGATGCGGGAAGAGGGCGTACTTCTGGAATACAGTGTTGACTCTGCGCTTGTGCGGCGGGACATCATTAATCCTCACACCGTCGAAGAGCACGTCGCCGCTCGTCGGCTGCAAAAAGCCGCCAATTATGCGCAGCGTCGTCGTCTTGCCGCAGCCCGATGGGCCCAGAAGTGTGAGGAATTCACTGTCATTGAAATAGATGTTTATAGAATCGAGGACGGTCTCGCCGTCAAAATCCATCCGGCAGTCTACCAGCCGAATCAGTTCTTTGGACATTATCCTCCCCCTCTTTGCTTGGGGGGCCCCTCTCCCGGACGGCACGGATGATTACGGCTCATAAAAACAATAATCCCTTGCCGCCCGGGAGAGAGGCCCCCTGACAGACTACATGTGCATAATACATTTATTATCGGAGAATGTCAATCAAAATCGAACGAGAGGGAAATATTTTTCCACAAAGTCCACCCGTGGCACGCGGAAACTCCGCCCGGCCAGGTAGTCCAGCTCCCCGGCCGGCGTCCTGAAGCCGAAATCCAGCCTGTAGGAGTAGAGCAGCTGCCCGTCCTCCCCGTGCTGCCGGTTCACGCTGTCGGAGCCGTACTTTCCGTCTCCCAGCAGCGGCCAGCCGGCGTGCGCCATCTGCGCCCTTATCTGGTGCGTCCTGCCGGTGCCCAAACGGCACTCCACCAGCGAGAGGCCGCCCTCCGTGGCCAGCGTGCGGTAATAGGTGACTGCCGTGCGCGCGCCCGGTTCGGGCCTCTCGCGCACGTACACGCGGTTTTTCACCGCGTCTTTGAATATGAAGCCCTCCAGCCGCCCCTCGGCCGGCTTGGGCCGGCCGCGCACCACGCAGAGGTAGTACTTCTCCACCTCCCGGGCGGCTATCTTCTCGTTCATCACCCGCAGCGCCGCCGCGTTCTTGGCGGCTATCACTATGCCCCCCGTGTTGCGGTCTATGCGGTTGCACAGCGCGGGGGCGAAGGAGTTCTCCTCCCGCGGCCGCCACTCGCCCTTCTGGTACTCGTGGGCCTGGATGTTGGCGATGAGCGTGTTGTAGTCCCAGCCTCCCGCGGAGTGGCAGAGCACGCCCGGCTTCTTGTCCGCCAGCAGGATGTTTTCGTCCTCATAGACGATGTCCAGCCGCGGCCTGCCCACCTTCAGGTAGCTGTTCTCCTCCCGCGGCTTTTCAAAAAACTCGTCGTTGATGTAGAGGCTCAGCACGTCGCCCTCTTGGAGGCGCGCATCCCGCCTGGCCCCCTTCCCGTTGAGCTTTATGCGCTTGAGCCTGATATACTTCTGCAGCAGCGACTCAGGCAGCAGCGGCACCGCCTTGCCCACAAACCTGTCCAGCCTCTGGCCCGCGTCATTCTTTTTTACGTTCAGCTCTCTCATAGCGCCCCAATTATCGCCCAAAGCGCCCGGTTTGTCAACACGCCCGTCCGCCGTGCGTGGAGCCCGCCCGGGTGACGATTGCGGGAGCCCGGAGACGCTCTCCGGGCTCCCGCTGGTGCATATTGTTCCGGGGTCCGTCCCCGGAGGCGGCGCCGGCGCGGCGTCAGACCACCGCGGCCCCCTCCAGCAGCCGCGCCTCCGCCGCTGAGACCTCATAGGCGGTCTTCTCCACCGGCTCTCCGTCTATCAGTTTTATGTACTGCCGGCTCTGGATGCGCCCGCAGAGCTCCACCTCGTCCCCCACGTCCCAGCGGGCTGCCTCCTTGGCCCTCATGCCCCAGCAGATACAAGGCAGATAGTCGGAGCGCCCGCAGCGCCGGTTCACCGCCAGCATCAGGTCGCAGATGTCCCGCCCCATGGGCGTGACGCGCAGGACGGGCGTCTTGCACAGCGTGCCCCGCAGGGCTATGTCGTTCACGTCCTCCCCGCCCTCCGCCAGGGAGAGGCTCCGCGCGAACACGGTTATCACCAGCTTGGGCCCCTCGCCGCGCCTGTTGTTGAACGAGCGCAGCTCCCCGCTCACGCACACGCGCTCGGCCTCCGCGGCCTCCAGTCCGGCGAGCAGGGCCTCGCGCGCCACCACGTTTATCACGTCCGCCACCCCGGAGAGCCTCCTGGTCTCCACCGGGAACACGAAGAACCTCTCTCCCCGGCTCATGTGCGAAAACCGCGGCGCGCCCGCCAGCGCGCCGCGCAGCTCCACCGCGTTCCTGCTTACAGCCTCGTCCATTTCCACGCCTCCGTATCGTTAGTCCGCCCCTTCCGGGGCCGCGATATCAGCTTATTCCGCTCCGAGCTTGTATATTCTCCCCGGCCGTAGTATAATGCTTGTACCACCTCACAAAAAGGAGAAAAGACATGGAGCTTAAAGATATTCTCTCCCGCTGCGACCACACCCTGCTGCGCGTAGACGCCGGCAGCGCCGAGATTCGCGCCCTCTGCGACCAGGCCATAAAATACGGCTGCGCCTCCGTCTGCATCCCCCCCTGCCACGTAAAGGGCGCCAGGGCCTATGTGGGCGCCCGCATGAAGGTCTGCACCGTCATCGGCTTCCCCAACGGCTACATGACCACCGCCGCCAAGGCCTTTGAGGCCGCCGACGCCGTAAAGAACGGGGCGGACGAGATAGACATGGTGATAAACCTGGCCATGGTGAAGGACGGCTGCTGGGGCGACGTGGCCGACGACATAGCCGCCGTCCGCGCGGCCTGCGAGGGCCGCATACTCAAGGTCATCATCGAGTGCTGCCTGCTCACCGAGGACGAAAAGCGCGCCCTCTGCCGCATAGTCTCCGACTCCGGCGCCGACTATATAAAGACCTCCACCGGCTTTTCCACCGGCGGGGCCACGCGCGAGGACGTCCAGCTGCTGCGCAGCTGCTGCGCCGAGCACGTCAGGGTAAAGGCCGCCGGCGGCATCAAGACCCTGGCCGATGCCGAGGACTTCATAGAGCTGGGCGCCGACCGCCTGGGCACCAGCCGCATAGTCAAGCTGGCCATGGAGCTGGAGAACGCCGGGGGCGCCCCCCAGGAGAACTACTGATGCGCCGCCGCGCCCGTGTCACCTACCGGCCCAACCGGGTGATTTCCGGCATCGCCTCCGTCATAGGCTTCATCTTCGTGCTCATGGGCCTCTTCATCGTCATCCCCCGCACCGGCGGCGTCGGCGTGGTGTGGACCCTCATCTCCGCCGCCATCATGCTCATAAACGGCTACGCCGCCATGGGCAGGAAGAGCCTGGGCCCGGAGATACACATCGAGGACGAGCCGCCCTCCGGCGGGGAGGAGCGCGGCGCCGCCGCCGACCGCCTCGCCGAGCTCCAGGAACTGCACGACCGCGGCCTGATAAGCCCCCAGGAGTATGAAAAAAAGCGCGGCGAAATCATTTCTGAGCTATAAAATGTAAATATTCCTGTGTCAAGCGACAAATCTAACGAATTTTTGTTCAAAACTCTGTCGAAATTGTTCACAAAAATTTGATATCTTTTTTTGACGCGGGTCTTGACAATTTTGATATTTGTGCTATGTTATTAAGCGGGTTAGCACTCATGGCTAAAGAGTGCTAACCCGCTAAAAGCGTTAATTAATTCTTTAGGAGGAATAAATATGAAACTGAAGCCTTTGGCCGACAGGGTCGTCCTCAAGCAGAAGGAAGCTGAGGAGAAGACCAAGAGCGGCATCATCCTCGCCTCCAGCGCGCAGGAGAAGCCGGAGCTCTACGAGGTCGTGGAAGTCGGTCCCGGCGGAGTTGTGGACGGCAACGAGGTCGTCATGACCGTTAAGAAGGGCGAGACCGTGCTCGTTGGCAAGTACAGCGGCACCAAGGTCAAGGTCGAGGACGAGGAGCTCACCATCGTGAAGCAGTCCGACATCCTCGCCGTCGTGGAATAATCAGTGATAACGGAGGCGTTTTGAAATGGCAAAGCAGATAATATACGGCGAAGAGGCCCGCAAGGCCATAGAGCGCGGCGTGAACCAGCTCGCCGACACCGTCAAGATAACCCTCGGCCCCAAGGGCCGCAACGTGGTCCTGGGCAAGAAGTTCGGCTCCCCCCTTATCACCAACGACGGCGTGACCATCGCCAAGGAGATTGAGCTGGAGGACGCTTTCGAGAACATGGGCGCCCAGCTGATACGCGAGGTCAGCACCAAGACCAACGACGTGGCCGGCGACGGCACCACCACCGCCACCCTGCTGGCCCAGAGCATGATTCGCGAGGGCCTGAAGAACCTGGCCGCCGGCGCCAACCCCATGGTCATGCGCCGCGGCATCCAGAAGGCCACCGACGCCGCCGTGGCCGAGATTCGCGCCAACAGCCAGCCCGTCAACGGCACCCACGACATCGCCCGCGTCGGCACCATCTCCAGCGGCGACGAGCACATCGGCACCCTGATAGCCGAGGCCATGGAGAAGGTCAGCCAGAGCGGCGTGATTACCGTCGAGGAGAGCAAGACCGCCGAGACCTACAGCGAGGTCGTCGAGGGCATGCAGTTCGACCGCGGCTATATCACCCCCTACATGGCCACCGACAACGAGAAGATGGAGGCCGTCCTGGACGACCCCTACATCCTGATAACCGACAAGAAAATTTCCAACATCCAGGAGATCCTGCCCCTGCTGGAGCAGATTGTGCAGTCCGGCAAGAAGCTGCTGATAATCGCCGAGGACGTGGAGGGCGAGGCCCTGGCCACCATCATCCTCAACAAGCTGCGCGGCACCTTCACCTGCGTCTGCGTCAAGGCCCCCGGCTTCGGCGACCGCCGCAAGGAGATGCTGCAGGACATCGCCATCCTCACCGGCGGCCAGGTCATCTCCTCCGATCTGGGCATGGAGCTGAAGGACGCCGGCGTCAATGACCTGGGCCGTGCCCGTCAGGTCAAGGTGACCAAGGAGAACACCATCATCGTCGACGGCGCCGGCGACAGCGCGGCCATCAAGGACCGCGTGGGCCAGATAAACAACCAGATAGCCGTCACCACCAGCGATTACGACCGCGAGAAGCTCCAGGAGCGCCTGGCGAAGCTCTCCGGCGGCGTAGCCGTGATAAAGGTCGGAGCCGCCACCGAGACCGAGATGAAGGAGAAGAAGCTCCGGATTGAGGACGCCCTGAACGCCACCCGCGCCGCCGTCGAGGAGGGCATCGTGGCCGGCGGCGGCAGCGCCTACGTCATGGCCAGCAAGGCCGCTGCCAAGCTCGCCCGCACCCTGAGCGGCGACGAGAAGACCGGCGCCGACATCGTGGCCAAGGCCCTGCTCGCCCCCATCAGCCAGATAGCCGCCAACGCCGGCGTCGAGGGCGCGGTTGTCCTCGAGAAGGTCTCCGCCTCCCGCAGCGCTAGCTTCGGCTATGACGCCGCCAACGAGAAGTACGGCGACATGATAGAGATGGGCATTGTCGACCCCACCAAGGTCTGCCGCAGCGCCATCGAGAACTCCAGCTCCGTCTCCTCCATGGTCCTCACCACCGAGAGCCTGGTGGCCGACCTGCCGGAGAAGGCCGCTCCCGCCCCCGCTGCCCCGGACATGGGCGGCATGTATTGATAACCCCCTAAAGCCCGGTCGCCCCGCCAGATGGCGGGGCGACCTTTTTATGCGCCATTACGCAAATTTTACACGATATAATGTAAATTATACTTGACATATTGTCGGCCGTATGCTAAGCTGTAGCCACAATCCGAAAAGGGGGGCCGGGAATATGGCCGACAAATTCAGGGAAGGCAAATACGACGAGAGGCAGACCGTCGTGCGCGGCAGGGCATTCAAATACGCCTACGGCACGCTGCTGGTGGCGCTGCTGCTGTACGCGGTGACCGAAGGGCTCTGGAGCTGGTGCGAGCCGGTGACGGGCTGCGTGGCGGCGATAGCCGTCTCGCTCATCCCCTATGTGTGGATAAGCATAATGAACGAAGCCTATTGGTGGGCGAACACAAGCCGCCTCGGGCAGTACGTCGTGTTCGTGCTGCTCGGCATTATGAATCTCGGCCTGGCCGTCAGCTCCTGGCTGGAGGGCGACATGGTAGTGGACGGCGTGCTGCAGATAGGCGGGGCGAACCTCATGCTCGGAATCGTGTTCATCTACGTCTTCGCCGTCGCCGTAATACAGCGCGCAAGGCTGAGACGGGAGGGTGACAGCGAGTGAAGAACCTGCGCATGAAATCGGCCCGCGCCGCCCTGGACATGTCCCAGCAGCAGCTGGCGGACGCCGTCGGCGTCACGCGCCAGACGATAAACGCCATCGAAAAGGGCGACTACAACCCCACCATCCGCCTCTGCCTGGCCATCTGCCGCGCGCTGGGCAAGACGCTGGACGAGCTTTTCTGGGAATAGCGGCGCATAATAGCAATTCCTCCAGCGCACAATAGGAGCACATCTTACCGCAGGAGGAATAAGCATGAGAAAACATAGAATGTCCCTGCTCTGCGCGGTCATGGCGGCCGCCTTGCTGATGGCCGCCGCCGTCCCCGCCCTGGCGGAGGGCGAGTCCGCCGCCGGCGCGCCGGTGGCCGAGAACCTGGAGCTCAACACCTACCGCAACGTCTCCGTGGGCGGGCGGCTCTCCGCCGTGGACCCGGAGGGCGACACCGTCACCTTTGAGATAAGCACCGAGCCGGGCAAGGGCACCGTGGAGCTCACGAAGGACGGCCGCTTCGTCTACACGCCGGACAAGGACCGCCGGGGCCGCGACTACTTCGGCTACCGGGCCGTGGACAGCGAGGGCAACGCCTCCCAGGAGGCCACGGTTATCATCCGCATCTCCAAGCAGAAGACCCAGACTTTCTACAGCGACATGGCCGGCGACAGGGCCGCCTACGCCGCGACTCTCCTGGCCGAGGAGGGCATCTTCACCGGCGAAAAGCTGGGAAGCCAGTGGGTGTTCTACCCCCAGCGCGGAGTGACCCGCGGCGAGTTCCTCAGCATGTGCCTGGAGCTCTGCGGCACCAGGCTGCTCAGCGGCGTGGCCTCCACCGGCTTCACCGACGACGGCGAGATCCCCCTCTGGCAGAAGCCCTATGTGGCCACCGCCCTGATGGACGGGGTGATAAGCGGCTACTCCGGCGACTCGGGCGCGGCCTTTGAGCCCAATGAGCCCATCAGCCGCGTGGAGGCCGCCGTCATGCTCGACTCGGCCCTCGACCTCACCGACGCCGAGGCGGCCTCGGCCAACGCGCCGCAGTGGGCGGCCCAGGCCGTGGCCAACACCTCCGCCTGCGGCATCCTCGACGGAGCGCGCTACAGCGAGGAGCTCACGCGCTCGGAGGCCGCGGAGATGCTCGCCGCCGCCATCGCCGTGCGCGAGGCCAGGGATTGAAGATACTCCCCCGGGTAATCCCGGGGGAGTTTTTTCCTCATGGCGTTCTCCGCGGCCTGTCAGAGAGGGATCGCCCCGGAGCCCAATCCAGCGCCCGGCGCAGGGCCGGGCCTTTCAGCTCCCACAGGCCTCAAACACGGCGTCGAACGCCTCCCCCCGCGCGTCCACCAGCACCCGGTCGGCCAGGCCGTCATACATGACGAGGCCGTTTTCAAAGAGCCTCAGCCCCACCGTTGTGCCGTCCGCCATGCGGAAATAGAGGTGCTCCTGCGCCAGATTCCGGCGGAAGATGTCGCCCCGCTCGCCGTCGGCTCCCCAGTACTCGAACTCCCCCGCGCAGAGCGCGGCTATGAAGTCCTCTATCTGTTCTTCCGTGAGCTCCGGCGCGCGGTAGGCGTGCCGGTTCTCGTTCCAGTCCTCGTGGGTGAGGTACTCCAGCTCCGTCCAGTTCCCGGCAAGGTGCAGCCTCTCGGCGTAGAGGTCCGCGCCCGTGGTCAGCGTTATGCCGTTCAGGCAGTCGAAGAGCTGCAGCCAGCCCCCGTCCGCCGCGGGGATGCCCAGGCGGAAGGAGCTGTCATAGCCCTTCACGGTGTAGACGTCCCCTCCCACGCTGCCGCGGCCGTCGACGTACTCGCCCTTCCCGCTCCACTCGTCGATGCCGCCCGCCGAGGTGAAGAGATAGTCCCCCAATAGCCCCTCCAGCGTGCCGGGCGCGCAGTCTATGGTCTGCGTCTCGCAGTACATGCGGCCGCCGTACACTACGAAGGCCACCATATCCATGGCCACGCCCGCCTCCTCCTCCGGCAGCTCCATCGGCGGGATGTACACGCCCTCCGGCGCCGCGCTCTCCTCCGCCGGGGCCGTCTCCTCCGCCGGCGCCGGCGCCGTCTCCTCCGCTGCGGGCAGTTCGCGCCAGTGCGGCTGGGCCAGGACCAGGGCCAGCACGGCGCAGGCCGCCAGCGCGCCCAGATACGCCGCGGCGCGCCGCCGCGGCCGCCGTTCGGCCTCCTCTATCAGGTCCTCCCCCGCCTCTCCGACCGCGCGGAACAGGTCTCTCTCGTTCACAGCAGTTCCTCCCTCTCCAGATATCGCCTCAGCGCGGCGCGCGTGCGCCGCAGCGAGGACTTCACCGCCGCCTCGCTGGTGGAAAAGCGCGCCGCTATCTCCGCCACGCCGTCGCAGAAGAACACCCGCCGGAGGAATATCTGCCGCTCCCGCGGCGTCCGCGAGCGCAGGAAGGCATCCACCGCCCCCGCCAGCTCCGCGGCCTCCAGCCTCTCCCCCGCCGAGCCCGGCCCCGGCAGGCACTCGCTCAGCTCGTCGAGCACGGCGTCCACGGCCCCGCCCCCGCGCTTTTGGGCGTGCTCCCGCTCATAGCGGCCGAGGGCCAGGTTGCGCGTTATCTTTCCCCAAAACGCCCGCAGGGAGGCCGGCCTCTCCGGCGGTATGGCCCTCCAGGCCGCCATATACACGTCGTTCTCGCACTCCTCGGCATCAGCCTCGCGCGGCAGTATGCGCCGGGCTATGCCCAGGCAATAGGCCCCGTAGGCCCGGCGGCACTCCGCCACCGCCTCGCCGTCGCGCGCGAAGAACAGCTCTATTATCCCCGCGTCGTCCACGCGCTCACCCCCCTCAACCATATAGTAGGGAAAAACTCCCCCAGGTAGCGCCCCGGGGAAAATTTCCCCGGAAATAAAGGGCGGCGGGTTCGCACCCGCCGCCCTGTCTGTATTTGCGTATCCGATTTCCCCGCCGCGGCCGCCGCTAGGCCAGCAGCGCCTTGATGAAGAAGTCGTAAATCTGTCCGCCGAGGACCACCAGCATGCCCAGAGGCGTGATGAACTTGAAGCAGAAGTCGAAGAAGCCATAGCCCCAGAACTTGTGCCCGCTCTGTTCGCACTCCGGCACAACCAGGTTCTTGGTCTTCCACTTCCAGCCTATCAGCACCGACATGACCAGCGCGCCCAGCGGCATGAATATGCCCTCGGAGATGACGTCGAAGAAGTCGAGCCAGGCGTCGATGGCCATGGGTACCTGGCCCGCGTCGAGCTGCTCGGGAGTCATGCCGAGCAGCAGATACGGCGCCTTGACGGCGGCGTCCGGGCTGCCCAGCGCGTCCAGGGCGACCGGCAGGCCGACGATGAGGGAGCAGACGGCGGCGACGCACATGATGGTCGTGCGGTTCGTCTTCTTCCCCTTCTCGCGGTTGACGTCGATGCGCCAGGTGACTATGGCCTCAAAGAGCGAGATAGACGAGGTGACGGCCGCGATGAACACCAGGAAGTAGAACATGAAGCCCACGAAGCTGCCGAAGGAGCCCATGCTGAGGAACACGTTCTGCATCGTGTTGAAGAGCAGTCCGGGGCCCTGGTTGTACTCCATGCCGAAAGCGGCGCAGGCGGGCAGCACCGCGCAGGCCGCCATGACCGCTATCAGCGTGTCGCAGGCGGGGATTATCAGCGAGTTCTTCTGCAGGTTCTCCTTTTTGTCCAGATAGGAGCCGTAGGAGATGATGGCGCCCATGCCCAGCGAGAGCGAGAAGAACATCTGCCCCGCCGCCGTTTTCAGCACATCCACGAACCCACCGAAGGTGGAGATGGGCTTGAGGTCGGGGGTGAGCATATCCTTGTAGCCCTGGCCGGCGCCCGGCTGGAAGGCGACGTAGATTATCACGAAGAGCAGCATGAAGAAGAGCGCCGGCATGGCCACCGTGCAGAACTTCTCGATGCCCCCCTGTATGCCGCCCATGACTATCACCACGTTGCAGACGATGAAGAGCACGTGGAAGAAAATCATGCCGCTGTAGTCGAAGAGTATGTAGTCAAAGAATCCTCCCTCCGCGCCGGAGAAGCCGTCCACGCCCAGTATCTCCAGAATAAATCCGAACATGTAGCGCATGACCAGCCCGCCGAGCACGTTGTAGAAGGCGAGCAGCGTGAAGGCCGAGAGTATGCCGAGGTAGCCGACCCACTTGTACTTCTTGGACAGCTTGGCGTAGGCGCCCACCGCGCCGAGGCCCGTCTTGCGGCCTATGGTCAGCTCGCCGAGCATGACGACCACGCCGACGAATACCACCAGCAGCAGATAGATGACGAGGAAGGCGAAGCCGCCCTTGCTGCCCATCTTGTACGGGAAGCCCCAGATGTTGCCCAGGCCCACCGCGGAGCCGACGGCGGCCATCAGAAAGCCGAAGTTGGAGCCCCATGTGCCGCGATCGTGTTCCATATGCGGAGCTTTATCCATTTTATTCCCTCCCAATATAAGATTTGATATGCCGGCGTTTTCCACGCGCCGGCTCTCCCATACCCGAGAGAACGCGCCAACGGTTCCCTCGTTTATATACAATTTACACTATTTGTGTTGATTTGGCAAGAGAATTCTCGTACATGTTGACCGTTTTGTGAATTATCCACAGTTACATCGTGCCCGGTAAGGGCACATTGCTCTCATTTATGTTAATTTTTCCACTTTGCCCGCGGGGAATCTTCCCCCATTTAGTGCTTGATTTTGCGGCAAAAACAGGTATAATTGGTTAGTTAGCAGAATTTTGAGCGTATGAGAACACACATCCCAATATATTTTAGGAGGAACCCCCATGACTTATGAGATGGATATCGCCGGGTTGAAACGCGACCTGCCCCTGTGCAAGGTCACGGACGATTTGTACATAGGCGCCTTCGTCATGTTCGGCGACGTGGAGCTGACCGTGCACTGCGCGTCCGAGCTCCTCAAGCGCGCGCCGGAGTACGATTACCTGATTGCCCCCGAGGCCAAGGCGATCCCCCTGCTCTACGAGATGGCCCGCCAGTCCGGCGCGGAGAAGTACTTCCTGGCCCGCAAGGGCGCCAAGGCCTACATGACCGGCGTGTTTGAGGTGGAGGTGCGCAGCATCACCACCATGCACATCCAGAAGCTGGTCATCGACACCGCCGACGCCGAGCTCATGCGCGGCAAGCGGATACTCATAATCGACGACGTCATCTCCACGGGCGAGAGCCTGCACGCGATGGAGGAGCTGGTGCGCCGCGCGGGCGGCGTCATCGCCGGCCGCATGGCCGTCCTGGCCGAGGGCGCGGCCGCCGAGAGGCACGACATCATCACCCTGGCGCCCCTGCCGCTGTTCAACGCCGACGGCAGCATAAAAGAGTGAAGCTGGCTCCACCCCGTCTCCTTCCCGGTGTGGGAGAGGAACGGGGTGGAGTCCCCAATAATCCCCTTGGCAAAAGCCCCGGAGCCCCTCTCATCTCAGGGCCTCCCGCCCGGGGCGCTCCGCCCCCGGAGCTTGTCAAAGAACTCCCCCAGCGCGTGCGCGCACTCGCCGGAGAGCACACCGCCGTAGACGGCGGGCCGGTGCCCATAGCGCTCCTCGAAGAGGTTTATCACGCTGCCCACCGAGCCGCTGTTCGGCTCGCGGGCGCCGAATACCACCGCGGAGATGCGCGAGTTGATGATGGCCCCGGCGCACATGGGGCAGGGCTCCAGCGTGACGAACAGCGTGCAGCCCGAGAGGTTCCAGCTCCCGCGCGCGGCGCAGGCGCTGCGTATGGCCTCGATTTCCGCGTGGGCGCAGGCGTCGCGGTCCTCTTCGCGGCGGTTGCGCCCGCGGCCTATTATCTGCCCGCACTCGTCCGCCACGACGCAGCCCACCGGCACCTCGCGTGCCTCCGCCGCCTCCCGGGCGAGCGAGAGGGCCTCGCGCATGTATGCTTCAAAGTCCATAAATCTCAGCCTCCCGCGCCCATGTTCTCACGGCGCGGCCCAAATGTCAACAAACGGAGGTCAAAATGTCTCTGCTCTACGCTCTTGAGGGCATACGCACGCCCTTTCTCGACACGCTCTTCGGCGCCGTCACCTATCTGGGCGACGAGATGGTCTACATGGCCATGGCCGTGGTGGTCTACTGGTGCTTCAGCAAGGGCCTCGGCTACTACATACTCACCAGCGGCTTCGTGGGCACCGTGGCCAACCAGTTCATGAAGATAACCTTCCGCATCCCCCGCCCCTGGGTGCTGGACCCGGAATTCCAGATAGTCGAGAGCGCGCGCGAGGCCGCCACCGGCTACTCCTTCCCCAGCGGCCACACCCAGAATGTGTTCGCCTCCTTCGGCAGCCTGGCCGCCTGGACGCGCAGGGCCCCTCTGCGCGCCCTCTCCATCCTGGCCATAGTCCTGGTGGCCTTCTCGCGCATGTACGTCGGCGTGCACACGCCGCTGGACGTGGGCGTGGCCGCCGCCATGGGCCTGGTGCTCACGCTCGCGCTCTACCCCCTCTTCCGCGACATCGACAGCCGCCCCCAGCGCATGTACGGCCTGCTGCTGGGCATGATAGCGCTCTGCGCGGCCTACCTCTTCTACGTGGAGCTCTGGCCCTTCCCCGCCGATGTGGACGCCGCCAACCTCGCCTCCGCGCGGGAGAACGGCTACAAGCTGCTGGGCGCCGCCAGCGGCATGCTGCTCTCCTTCTGGCTGGACCGCAGATACGTCCGCTTCGACGTCCGCGCGCCGCTCGCCGGGCAGCTCCTCAAGTGCGTCCTCGGCCTCGCCATAGTGCTCGGCATCAAGGCCGGGCTCAAAGCGCCGCTCGCCTCCCTGCTCGGCGCCTCCGGCGCCGCGGACGCCGCCCGCTACTTCCTCATCGTCCTCTTTGCCGCCGGAATCTGGCCCATGACCTTCCGCTTTTTCGCCTCTCTCGGCGCCCGCGGAGACCGTTCCACAAATTAGCGAACGAAAACTTTTGCAATCTCCCGGAGAAAAAGTTCATTTTGGGTCTTGAAATGGGTTAAAACAAGGCGTATAATGGGTCTTGTTGAATAATGCTGCGTCAAAAAATTCATTTCAAGGAGGACAACCCATGAAAAAGCGTCTTGCAGCCATCCTGCTCTGCGCCGCCATGCTCCTCGCCCTGGCCGCCTGCGGCGGCAGCGGAGAGAGCCTCACCTTCGGCACCGGCGGCGACTCCGGCACCTATTACGGCTACGGCGGGGCCCTGGCCGGCTACGTCTCTGAGAACACGGATACTTATGTCACGGCCGTCACCTCGAACGGCTCGCAGACCAACATAGAGGACATCGCCTCCGGCGCCATCCAGCTGGGCTTTGTCCAGTCCGACGTCATGAGCTACGCCTACGGCGGCACCCGCCTCTTTGAGTCCCCCGTCACCAACTTCTCCGTCGTGGCGGCGCTCTACATGGAGCAGGTGCAGATAGTCACCCTGAACCCCGATATCAAGACCGTCGCCGACCTGGCCGGCAAGAGCGTCTCCATCGGCGCCTCCGGCTCCGGCGTGTACTTCAACGCCCTCGACGTCCTGGGCGCCTACGGCCTCACCGAGGAGGACATAGAGCCCGTGTTCCAGGACTTCGCCACCAGCGTTGACAGCCTGAAGGACGGCAAGATTGACGCCGCCTTCATCGTCGCCGGCGCGCCCACCACCGCGGTCGTCGACCTCGCCAGCGGCAACGACGTCTATCTCGTCGGCCTCGACCAGGAGCACATCGACGCCCTCATCGAGACCAGCCCCTACTACAGCGCCAACACCATCGCCGCCGACGTCTACGGCACTCCCGAGGACTGCACCACCGTGGCCATCGCCGCCGTGGTCATCGCCGGCAACGACGTGAGCGAGGACGCCGTATACGACTTCGTGTCCACCGTCTTTGAGAACAAGGGCAGCCTCGGCCACGCCAAGGAGGACGAGCTGGACCTCGACTTCGCCACCTCCATCACCGACGTCCCCTATCACCCGGGCGCGGCCAAGTACTTCGCGGAGAAGGGCATAGAGGTCCCCACGGCCTGAGCTAAGTCGGTATACTAAAGTCTCTGCGGCGCCCTTCCCGGGCGCCGCAGAACATCCAAGGAGGCTGGACATGTCTGAAGAAAAGAAGAAAAAGAAGAAACTGAACATCGATATCCCCACCGAGGATGTCGTGGAGGAGATACGTGAGCCCCACTACGAGTCCGCCCACGTGCACAACTTCGACGGCGCCACCTACGACGTGAACGACGACGTGGACGTCGGCACCATGGAAGACGTCGAGGCGGTCATGCGCAAGTATGACAAGGAGTCCAACACCCGTATTTGGGTCGGCTGGCCCAAATTCGTCATAGATATACTGATGGCGGCCTTTTCCGCCTACTGCATCTGGTCCACGCTGTACTCCAAGGCCGGCGTGGAGATACGCCTCACCATATTCATGGGCTGCATCCTCATCCTGGGCTTCATCACCTACCCGGCGAGCAAGAAGCACGTGCGGCCCAACACCCTGCCCTGGTATGACATCGTGATTATGCTCGTGGGCGCGGCCGCGTTTTTCTACTACGCATTCACCTACGACACCTTCGTGGAGACGGTCCGCAGCGCCTCCTCCATGACCTCCACGCACTCCATCATCGGCCTCGTGGGGATGCTCGCTGTCGTCGAGCTCTGCCGCCGCTGTGTGGGCGTGCCCATACTCTGCGTGGCCGGCGTGCTGGTGCTCTACACCTTCATCGACGGCATCGCCTTCGACCGCTTCATCTATACCATATTCTACAGCGTCAACGGCATACTCTCCACGCCTGTCAACGTCTGCGCCAAGTTCATCGTGGTGTTCGTGATTTTCGGCGCCTTCCTCGAGCGCACAGGCATCGCGAACTTCTTCATAGACCTGGCCAACTGCGTGGCCGGCTCCGCCTCCGGCGGCCCTGCCAAGGTGGCCGTCATCGCCTCCGCCCTCGAGGGCATGGCCTCCGGCTCCTCCGTGGCCAACACCGTCGGCTCCGGCTCCGTCACCATCCCCATGATGAAGAAGACCGGTTACCGCGCGGAGTTCGCCGGCGCCGTGGAGGCCGCCGCCTCCACCGGCGGCCAGATAATGCCGCCCATCATGGGCGCGGCCGCCTTCCTGATGGCCGAGTTCCTCGGCGTGAGCTATGCCGAGGTGGCCACCCGCGCCATACTGCCCGCCATACTGTACTTCCTCGGCATCTTCATCGCCGTCCATCTGGAGGCCAAGAAGAGCGGGCTCAAGGGTATCCCCCGCAGCGAGCTGCCCCGCGTGGGCTCCCTGCTGAAGGACATCTACCTGCTGGCGCCCATCATAGTGCTGGTGGTGCTGGTCGGCTCCAACTCCAGGACGATACAGTTCTCCGCCGCGGTGTCCATCCTGGTGGCCATAGTGGCCAGCCTCTTCAAGAAGGAGACCCGCATCACCCCCAGGAAACTGCTCGACGCCCTGGCCGGAGGCGCCCGCGGCACCATAACCGTCGCCGTGGCCTGCGCCGTCGCGGGCATCATAGCCGGCTGCATCAATGTCACCGGCCTCGGCTCCCAGCTGATTGGCGCTGTCGTGCGCCTCTCCGGCGGCAGCATGATAATCGGCCTGGTGCTCACCATGCTCTGCTGCATAGTCCTGGGCATGGGCGTGCCCACCACCGCCAACTACTGCATCATGGCCACCACCTGCGCGCCCATCCTCACCCGCCTCGGCGTGAACGAGGTCGCCGCCCACTTCTTCGTGTTCTACTTCGGCATTGTGGCCGACATCACCCCGCCAGTGGCCCTCGCGGCCTACGCCGGCAGCGCCATTGCCAAGAGCAACCCCATGAAGACCGGCGTCCAGGCCACCAAGCTGGCCATAGGGGCTTTCATCGTGCCCTACATCTTCGCTCTCAACCCGGCCATGCTGTTCATAGGAGCTGATGTGCTGGACATAATCCTCATCTGCATCACCTCCGTGATTGGCATGTTCGGCGTCGCCGTGTCCATAAACGGCTTCCTCTACGTCCAGCTGCAGTGGTATATGCGCATCGCGTATCTGGTCGGCGGGCTGCTGCTGCTCTACCCCGGGCTTGTCACCGACATCATAGGCCTGGCGATAATAATCGCCCTCTCCTTCGTCGCCCGCAGCATCCGCAGCCGCCACGCCGCGATTTAAACCTAACCCCCAAAACAGCCCCGCCTCGTGAGGAGGCGGGGCTGTTTTATTATGCTGTTACGCGGCGCTCAGCGCCCAGAGCTGGGCTATTTGGGGAGCCAGCGTGTCGTAGCTCCAGTAGCGCTCGGTGAGGGCCACGCTGTTGGGGTCATATACCCTGAAGCCCAGGGCGCCCGAACTCACAATCAGTATAAAGTGCCCGCTGGTGGTGAAGTCGCCGGGCAGCATGGAGGCCACTATCACCTCGCCGCGCTCCAGCCTGTCCTCCAGGTCCGCCCGGCCGGCGCTTATGGCCTCCCCGCGCAGTCCGAAGGCCGCCGCCCCGTCGGTGAAGAGCGTCCAGGCCGTGCCCGCTCCGGGGACATAGTGCCCGTTGGCCTCGGCCCAGTCGGCCACATAGGCCGGAGTGTAGGAGGCGTTCCCCGTCAGGCCGATGGCGGCCATGGAGAGGCAGGTGGGGCCGCAGGCCGTGTATCCCATGTATGAGCTGCCATAGCCGTGCCAGGCCCAGCGGCTGTCATACTGCAGGAGATACGGCAGCTCTCCCTCCTCCACCTCTATCGCCGCGTCGGCGCCGCCCGGGTCCTCGGACATGAAGGGCGTGAGCAGGGCGAACGCCGTCTTTTCCGGTGTGACCAGGGCGGTCTTGTAGGCTTCCTCCGTGTATATCCCTATGTGCGCCGCCATGAACTCCAGCATCTCCGCACGCTCGCCCCGGGCCTCCTCCGCCGCGGAGGAGAGCTCCGCCGCCTCGGCCTGGCCCAGGGTGCCCGCCGCCGCGGCCATCTCCGGCGTTATGCGCGCCGCCAGCGCGTCCAAATCCACCTGGAAGTCCCTCACTATGTTCTCATCCGGGGCCAGCAGGACGCGCGCCCCGCCGTTTTTTATCATATACAGCCCGCCCAGCACCAGCAGCACGGTCAGCAGCAGTATGAGCTTGCCTCCGCGGCGCCTGCGTCTGCGGCGGCGCGGCCGCCTGGGCCGGTAGTATTCGTCGTCATAATAGTCCTCGTCGTAATACGGGCGTGCCATAATATACCTCCGTGAGCCCCGTGGGGCGTATACGGCCGCGGCGCGCATCCCGCCGCGGCCACCTGTAGATTTTACCACGGCCCACCGGCCGGTGTATAAACAATTTCGCCGGAAATCCTGAAGATTTTCCTACGCCGCCCAGCCCGGCGGGGCGCACTCCACCCCGGCGCGCCGGCTCAGCCGCGCCACCAGGCGCGTGAGCGGCACTATGAACAGCCCGGCCGCCAGATTGCCCGCGGCGTGCAGGGCGTCGAAGGGCAGCCCGGCCACAATCCAGGCCAGCATGCCGTCCCAGCTGAGGCCGAAGGCCACAGCCTGCCAGGGCGCGTAGAGCACGCCGAAGGCGAGGCCGTGCAGGGCGCATATCACCGGGCACACGGCCGCCGCCGCGGCCTTTTTCATGCCGCGGGGCAGCAGCATCGTCGCCCCCCAGAGCACGGCCCAGACGTAGAGATAGGCCACCCACCAGGTGGGGAAGCCATAGACCAGCCCGTTGAGGAACACGTAGATATATATGGGGTATAGCGCGCGGGAGCGGTAGACCAGCGTCAGCAGCATGGTGAACATGCCCAGCAGATGTATGTTGGGCAGCACGGCCATGAGCTCCTTTGAGGCGTACATGGCGGCGCCGAACATGGCGAACAGCGCCATCTCCCGCGCGCTAAGGGCCCTACGCCTCCTCGCAGACGAAGGCATAGCTGCCACCGTCGGTCACCGGCGTGGTGTCCACGCCGCTGGTGGCGTACTTCCCGCCGACATACAGCGACCAGTAGAGCCCGTCGGCGTCGTAGTCGGCCGTCATGCCGTTCACCGTCTTGACGTAGAGCCCGAACTCGCTCTCGTCGCCGGCGATGAGCCCATTCTCCTCCAGCGCGCCGCGCAGGAACTCCGCGTCCGTGTGGATGGTGAAGGTGACCGTGCGCCCCTCCGCCGTGCACTCGAAGCTTATCGTGCCCGCGCCCTCGCCGAGCTCGGTGTCCTCCGTATACTTCGCGCCCTCCCAGATGCCTCCGCCGCTCCCGGCGCCGCAGGCGGCCAGGGCCAGGCTCAGCAGCAGCGCCAGGGTCAGCGCCGCGATTCGCTTTGTCCTCATTTGTCAGCCTCTTTTCCTCGATTTTTGACAACCCAATGGCAAAACGGCCGCCGCCCCTGCGGGCGTCCGGCCGCGACAAAGCTCCGCCCGGCGCCGGATGCGCGCGCCGCCGCGATGCGTGTCCGCTTCCCCCCAATCGCCCGGGGGCCGTTCACACTCACACGGGCGCGACGGCATTCCGGCTCATCCCCTCCCGGGGAAATACGGCAATGGCTGTTGCGGCGGATTCTCACCGCGCTTCCCACATCTCCTCCCGCCGCGTCAGGCGCGGCGCTCAGACGCGCCAGCTGGCGCGGCACCCGTGTTATTTTGCTGTCGCCCTATTCTAATACAAACCCGCCCTCCGGTCAAGTCGCGGCCACGGCAAGATACGCTGTTTTAGCTTGACATAACGCCACATTCCGGTGTAAAATAATGTGATAATATTGCAGGGGGGTTGGGGAACCTCC
>CALWYL010000016.1 GCA_944385765.1 uncultured Oscillospiraceae bacterium | reverse complement strand
TGGTGGACCTGAAGAGACTCGAACTCTCGACCTCTCGGATGCGAACCGAACGCTCTCCCAGCTGAGCTACAGGCCCATGGACGCTATGACATTATAGCACAAAAATCCGTTTTGTAAAGAGAAAAAATCTATATTGATAAAAATCTTGTTTTGTAGTAAAATGCCCTTGCGGCTCTTTGCAAGGCTGCACCAGTCGGGGAGCCAGCGGTGCCCTGTAACCTGCAATCCGCTATAGCAGGGATGGATTCCCAAGTGAGGATATGTGATGTGTCGCTGCCTGTGGTAAGCGGCGTTGAAGCCCCGGTCCCGCGCAACGGGCCCCCGTGAACCATGTCAGGCGGGGAACCGAGCAGCATTAAGCGGGCCAGCCCGTGTGCCGCGGGGCGGCCGGGGCCGAGCTGGCTGCCGCAGTAACGGATGGGTCACGTGTTCGAGCGAGGGTGTGCAGTCTTGCAAAGAGCCGCATTTTTATGCCGCGCGAATAACTCGGAAAGGACTTGGGCGCCATCTATCAGGCTTTGTACCGCAAATACCGGCCGCGGACCTTCGACGAGGTCTGCGGTCAGGAGCATATAACGGGGACGCTGAAATCCCAGGTGGCCTCCGGCCGGCTGTCGCACGCCTATCTGTTCGTGGGCACGCGGGGGACCGGCAAGACGACCTGCGCCAAGATACTGGCCAAGGCCGTCAACTGCCTGCGCCCCGTGGACGGCAACCCCTGCGGGGAGTGCGCCGCCTGCCGCGGGATCGACGAGGGCGCGGTGCTCGACGTGGTGGAAATCGACGCCGCGAGCAACAACGGCGTGGAGAACGTGCGCGCGCTGCGGGAGGAGGCCGTGTTCTCGCCCGCCAGCGTGAAAAAGCGCGTGTACATCATAGACGAGGTGCACATGCTGAGCACGGCGGCCTTCAACGCCCTGCTGAAGATACTGGAGGAGCCGCCGGAGCACCTGATGTTCATCCTGGCCACCACGGAGCTGCGCAAGGTGCCGGCGACGATACTCTCGCGCTGCCAGCGCTACAGTTTCCGCCGGCTGGACAGCGGCGTCATCTCCGCGCGGCTGGACTACATCGCCGGGCAGGAGGGCTTCAGGCTCACGCCGGGGGCCTCCGAGCTGCTCGCCCGGCTGGCCGACGGCGGCATGCGCGACGCCATATCCCTGCTCGACCAGTGCTCCGGCGCTGAGGTGATAGACGAGCGGGCGGTGACGGACGCCCTGGGCCTCGCCGGGGGCGAGCGCATCGGGGAACTGTTGAGCGCCATTGCCGGGCACGACGGGGCATCGGCGCTGGAGATATTTGCCGGGCTCTGGCGCGACGGGAAGGACCCGGCCGTGCTGCTGGGCGACCTCTGCTCGCTGATGAGGGACGTCCTGCTGCTCTCCGTGGCCCCCAGAGGGGCTCTGGAGCTGCTCTCCGGGGCCTATACGGCGGACGCGCTGAGGGCTTTTTCGGGGCTTTTCACGCGGCAGGAGCTGCTGAGGGGCATGGAGCGCATACAGGAGGCCCTGGCTGCGCTGAGGGACAACCCCTCGCCGCGCACGGCGGTGGAGCTCTGCCTGGTGGCCCTCTGCGAGCCGGGGGCCTGCGACGGCCTGCCGGAGCTGAGGGCGCGCATATCCCGCCTGGAGGCCGCGGCGGCGTCCGGGGCCGGGCTGCCCGCCGGGGCGGAAGAGCGGGGAGACGCGCAGCAGGGGATTCCCGCGCGCGCGCAGGAGCGAAAGCGCGCTCCCGGGCGAGGTGAACCAGCGGCCGGGATGCCCGGGGCCGAACCCGGGCGGCCGGGGGAATCCGGGGCGGAACCCGCGGAGAGACCGGCGGAGTCCGGGGATAAAACGGAGGAATTCCGGGGGACATCGGGAGCCCCCGCGGAGGGCGCCGGGCCGGCGCCCCGCCCAGGCGAGCTCAGCTGGGAGCGGCTGACTGAGCTGATGCGGAGCCGCCTGCCGGTGGGCATTTTCAACCTGCTCACCGACCCGCTGCAGGCGTCGGGGGAGTTCACGCCGGAGGGGCTGCACATATTGCTGGCCAGGGGCTTTGCCCACGACATGCTCGGCAGGCCGGAGGTGCTGGACAAGTTCCGCTCCGCGGCCGCGGAGCTGGCCGGCGCGCCGGTGGCCGTGAGCGTGGGCGAGATGGACTCGGGCGAGAAGATTGCCACCAGGAGCATAGAGGAGCTCCGCAAGTTCAAGGAAGTACAATTTACCTGAAAGGTTGTGTTCAGACATGGCAAAGGGCGGTTTCCGCGGCGGCTACGGCGGCATGAACCAGGCGAACATGCTCAAGCAGGCGCAGAAGATGCAGGAGGAGCTGCGCAGGATGCAGGAGGAGCTGGAGAACTCCAGCTTTGAGGCCACCGCCGGCGGCGGCGTGGTCAAGGCCGTGGCCAACGGCAAGCACGAGCTCGTCTCCCTCACCATAGACCCCGAGGCGGTGGACCCGGAGGACGTGGAGATGCTGCAGGATCTGGTGACGGCGGCCGTGAACGAGGCGCTGAGGAAGGTGGACGAGGCCTCCTCCAGCGGCATGGCCAGGCTCACGGGCATGAAGGGCCTGCCCTTCTGAGCGGATGCCGATAGCGGGCATAGAGCAGCCGGAGCTGCTGGAGATAGGGGCGGACCTCAGGCTGAGGCGCTTCGACGGGCGGTTTGACTTCGCCCTGCCCTGGTATCAGGACGGGGAGACGCTCTACCTGGTGGACGGCAAGCGGGAGCCATATGACATGGCGCGGCTGGAGGTCATGTACCGCTACCTGGACGCGCGGGGCGAGCTCTATTTCATAGAACTGCTGCGGGACGGGGAGTTCGTCCCCATCGGGGACGTGACGTTCTGGCAGGAGGACATGCCCATCGTCATAGGCGAGAGGGCCGAGCGCGGCCGAGGCATTGGGCGCAGGGTTATCTCGGCGCTGTGCGAGCGGGCGCGGGGCCTGGGCTGGCGCGAGCTCGCCGTGGAGGAGATATACGACTGGAACGAGGCCTCGCGGCGCTGCTTCATGGCGGCGGGCTTTGAGCCGTACGCAAAGACGGAGCGCGGCTGGGCCTATCGCAGGGCGCTCTGAGATGAAAGCCAAAAACCGGGCCCGCG
Organism: uncultured Oscillospiraceae bacterium; assembly: GCA_944385765.1. Lineage (GTDB taxonomy): Bacteria > Bacillota > Clostridia > Oscillospirales > Oscillospiraceae > Scatomorpha. The sequence goes on along the minus strand of CALWYL010000016.1, from coordinate 35,245 downwards.
GCAGACGCCGCGGGCCCGGATATTTTTATGCGGTCTCTCAGAATATGGCGGAGGCGAGCATCTTGGCCATCTCGGCCCTGGTGAGGCCGCCGGTGGGGTTCAACGCCCCGCCGGAGCCCTGGACGACGCCCATGTCCACCAGGGTGGCCGCGGCCTCGGCGGCCCAGACGGCCACGGAGGCCCCGTCGCTGAAGCCGCCCAGCACGGCGGTGTCCGCCACGTCGTAGCTGACCTCCAGCGCGCCTAGGGCGCGGTAGAGGAAGGTGAAGCCCTCCTGGCGCGTCAGCGTGGCCTCGGGGGCGAAGGTGGTCTCGGTCTGGCCGGTGGTTATGCCGCTCTCCTTGGCCCAGGCGACGGCCTGGGCGTAGTAGGCGCCGGAGGCCACGTCGGTGAAGCCGCCGGCGGAGCTGACGGCGGGGGAGCCGGCCGCGCGGTAGAGCATGAGCACGAAGTCACAGCGGCGCATGGTGCCGTCGGGGCCGAAGGTGGTGTCGGTCATGCCGGTGACCACGCCGGCTTCATAGAGCCGCTTGACGGCCTCCTCGGCCCAGTGGCCCTTCATGTCGGCGAACTCCACCTCTATCTTGACCTCCACCGTGGCGCTGAGCCCGGCGGCCTCCACGGTGATGCTGCCCTCGGCCCCCGGGGCGCCGGAGGCGATGAACACGCCGTCGGAGGACACGACGCCTATCTGGCCGCTGACGGAGTACTTCACGCCGCTCTCGTCAAAGAGGACGGGGCGCAGGTCGTAGAGCGGCTGCACGCCGATGGTCACGCTCTCCTCCTGCCCGATGATGAGGCGGCTGAGCTCGCGGCCGTCGGCGGCGTCGACCAGCCGCAGCTCATCGGCGGCGGCGACGACGTGCAGGGTGCCGCTGCCGGCGGCGGAGCCGGCGGAGAGGCTTATCACGTCCGCGCCGGCCGAAGCGGGGGCGGTGTAGACCCCGCCGGAGACGCTGCCCCGGGAGGCGCTGGCGCGGACTGAGCCGGTGAGGGGCACGGTGCGCATGGCGTTGTCGGTGGCGGCGAGCTCCAGGGGGAGGGAGCTGCCGGCGAGTATATAGGACCCGTCCTCGGTGAGGAAGATGTTCTCCGCCGTGCCGCTGGGGCTCTCGTCGGTGACGAAGAGGATGTAGGAGCAGACGGAGCGCAGAGTGCCGTCCGAGGGGGTGTTGACTACGGTGAAGCCCTCGCTGCCGGGCATCCTCAGCGCCAGGGCGCTGGAGCCGCCGCCGTCCATGTTGATGACGGTGCTGCAGCCCATGGAGAGCAGGTCCTCGGCCAGCTCGTCGAGCGTGGAGCCGCGGGAGGCCTCGCTGCGGCCGTCCATCACGTAGTAGACCACGCTGCCGTCGTCCCGGATGCCGATGGCCGTGCGGGGGTTGGCCTCGTCTATGCTGCTGTCCCACCACTCGCGCTCGTAAATCTGCCCGTCCAGGGCCAGTATGTTGCCGCAGCCGGAGACCCACTCGGCCCGCGCGAGGTCGGGGTCGGAGCAGCTGGTGGAGACGGTGACGCTGTCGCCTATGCCGAACTTGGCGAGCTCGCCGTCCAGCCCGGCGGCGTCGGAGGCGGTGAGCACCAGGTGGTCCTCGCCTATCATCACGGCGTCCTCGCCCTCGACGATGTCGGCCACCTCGCACTCCATCCCGCCCTCCAGGGAGAGCTCGCCGCCGCCAATCACGCGCAGTATGACGTACCAGCCGGAGCTGGAGGTGCGGGTGGAGACGGTGGAGAAGTACTCGCTGTAGAGGTAGAGCCCGTCGTCGGCGCGGGTCTTGTTCAGATGCGTGGTCTCGGCCACGTGGCCGGTGGTGTTGTTCTCCAGGGTGATGTACACCTCCGGGCGGGAGGAGGCGAAGGCCCCGTCCTCCGTGAAGGCTATGGCGTGGTTGCCCTCGGGCGAGGACTTGTATATGCCGTCCTCCACCACCATGCCGCAGGGGATGCGGGTGTCCCAATAGCCGAAGTCGGCGTTGACCGCGCCCACCACGTTGTAGCCCAGGGACTCGGCGTAGCTTATCATGTTGTTTATCGTCATGCCGCCGTATATCGTGTCGCAGGCCAGGACTATGGGGTAGACGCCGCTGTACGGCTGGAGCTCGAGCGAGAAGGTCTCCACGCGGCCGCCGGAGCTGTTGCGGGAGACGGCGTTTTCGTAGGTGAGGCCGTCCGCCAGGGCCCACTCGTTGGTGTACGTGGCGGCGCCGGTGCCGTCGCCGTAGGCCAGAGCGCAGGTGGCCAGCAGCGAGAGGGCCAGGAGGAGAGAGACTGCTTTTTTCATAGGTTCTTCCTTTCTCTCGGAGGGACTGCGCGGCGAAGGCCGCGCCCGGGCAGAATTCATTCCCCCGTATTCTAACACACATCCCGCCGCTTGTCCATTGGGCATTTTCTGCCTCCCGCGCGGGGGAAGTTGACAGGGGGGAGGGCGGCAACTATAATCGAGGTACCTGAAGCTGCGGAGAGGGTGGATTGATGGACTACGCGGAGGCGCTGAAATACATCGAGGGCGTGTCCTGGCTGGGCGTGAGGCCCGGCCTGGAGCGGGTGCGGGCGCTGCTCGAGAGGCTGGGAGAGCCGCAGAGAGAGCTGAAATTCGTGCACGTGGCGGGGACCAACGGGAAGGGCTCCGCCTCGGCGCTGATGGCCGCCGCCCTGACGGCCGCGGGATACAAAACCGGCCTGTACACCTCGCCGCACCTGCTGCGCTTCAACGAGCGCATGAGGCTCGACGGGGAGGAGATAGGCGACGGGGAGCTCGCGGAGCTGATAGGCGGGCTGGCGGAGGCCGCGCGGGGGCTGGAGGAGCCCTGCACGGAGTTCGAGCTGGTCACCGCGGCCGCGCTGCTGTGGTTTGCCCGCCGGCGGGCCGACATAGTGGTGCTGGAGACGGGCATGGGCGGGCGGCTGGACGCCACGAACGTCATACCTCGCCCGGAGTGCGCCGTCATCATGAACATAGGGCTGGACCACACCGCCGTCCTCGGAGACACCGTGGAGGCGATAGCCTCCGAAAAGGCCGGCATATTCAAGGGCGGCGCGGCCGTGAGCTATGCCCAGGAGCCCGGAGTGGCCGCAGTGCTGCGCGCCGCCGCCGCGCGCACGGGCACGGAACTGCGCTTCGCCGACTTCTCGCTGATAGAGCCGCTGGGCTCGTCGCTGGAGGGGCAGAACTTCAGGTTCGCCGGCGGGGAGTATTCCATACGCCTGCTGGGGCGGCATCAGCTGAGGAACGCCGCCACGGCCCTCACGGCGCTCGCGGCGCTGAGGGAGCGCGGCTGGGTATTGCCGGAGGAGGCGGTGAGGCGGGGCTTCGCCGGCGCCGCGTGGCCGGCAAGGTTCGAGCTCGTCTCCCGCTCGCCGCTCTTCGTGGTGGACGGGGGGCACAACCCCCAGTGCGTGCGCGCCACGGCCGGGGCCATACGCGAGTACATGCCCGGCGGCCGCTGCGTGCTGCTGATGGGCGTGCTCGCCGACAAGGACTGGCGGGGCATGCTGGACATACTCGCGCCGGTGGCCGAGGGCTTTGTGTGCGCCACGCCGGACTCCGAGAGGGCGCTGCCGGCCGGCGAGCTGGCGGCGGAGCTGCGCCGCCGGGGCCTGAGGGCCGAGGACGGCGGAGAAATACCGCGGGCCGTGGAGAGGGCCCGCGAGCTGGCGGGGCCGGCGGGGGCCGTCTGCTCCGTGGGCTCGCTCTATATGGCGGGCGCCGTCCGGGCCTGCCTGGGTTTGAGGTGATTATATGAGAGTTATGGCAATAGACTACGGCGAGCGCCGCACGGGCCTCGCCTTCTCCGACCTGACGAACACCCTGGTGGGGGACGCCTTCACCGTGGAGGAGCGCGACGCCCAGCGCCTGGCGCAGCGCATAGCCGACGAGTGCGCCGCGCGGGAGGTGGGCACGGTGGTGATGGGCCTGCCCAGGAACATGGACGGCAGCGAGGGGCCGAGAGCGGAGCGCTGCCGCGAATTCGCCGCGCTGCTGGAGCGGATGTGCGGCCGCGCGCCTGTGCTCTGGGACGAGCGGCGCAGCAGCGTGGAGGCGCACAACATACTCCACGCCAACGGCAAGCGGGAGAAAAAGCACAAAAAGAGCGTGGACGCCCTGGCCGCCGCCCTGATACTCGAGGGCTACCTGGGCTCGCTGCCGCGCTGAGGAAAAAACGCTTGACAAATACCCTCTGGGGGTATATTCTCTGGCCATAGGATAAAAATACCCGGGGGTGGTATATTGAAGACAGAGGTATATCTCATAGAGGGGATGCACTGCGCGGCCTGCTCCGCGGCGGTGGAGCGCGTGACGCGCAAGCTGGAGGGCGTCTCGCGCAGCGACGTGAACCTCACGACCAACCGGATGACCATCGAGTACGACGAGGCGAAGGTGACGCCGGAGCAGATAATCGCCAAGGTGGAGAAGGCCGGCTTCGGCGCGCGGCAGATGGACGCCGGGCGCGACGAGAGAAGGGACCTGGACGAGCGGGAAAAGGAGCAGGAGGCGGCCTTCCGGCGGGAGCGCAACGGCATAATCGCCGCCCTGGCGCTGGCGGCGGCGCTGCTCTATGTGTCCATGGGCTCCATGTTCGGCGCCCCGCTGCCGGATATAATAGACATGCACACGCACGCGGTGAACTTCGCCGTGGTCCAGCTCATGCTCTCCACGGTCATCATGTACATCGGGCGGCGCTTCTATGTCAGCGGATTCAAGGCGCTGAGGCACCTGAACCCCAACATGGATTCGCTGGTGGCCATCGGCAGCGCGGCGGCGTTCATCTACAGCGTGGTGACGCTCTTCAGGCTCACGGACGACCCCTCGCTGGTGCATGACGGGCTGTACTTCGAGTCCGCCGCCGTGGTGGTGACGCTGGTGTCGCTGGGCAAGCACATGGAGTCCAGCAGCAAGCACAAGACCACCGGCGCCATACGCAAACTGATGGCCCTGACGCCGGACACGGCCATATTGCGCGGCGAGGGCGGCAGCCTGACCGAGGTGCCCACCGATATCCTGCGCGTGGGCGACGTGGTGCTGGTGAGGCCCGGCGAGCGGGTGCCGCTCGACGGCGAGGTGGTCGAGGGCGAGGGCGGCGTGGACGAGAGCATGCTCACCGGAGAGAGCCTGCCGGTGGACAAGGCGCCGGGCAGCGAGGTGATAGGCGGCAGCATAGGCGTCAACGGCTCGCTGTACGTGCGCGTCACGCGCGTGGGCGCGGACACCACGCTGAGCAAGATAATAAAGATAGTGGAGGACGCCCAGGGCAAGAAGGCGCCCATCTCCAAGATAGCGGACAAGGTGGCCGGGGTGTTTGTGCCCGTGGTGATGGCCATAGCCCTGCTCGCGGCGGCGATATGGCTGCTGGCGGGCGAGCCGCTGTCCTTTGTGCTCAAGGTGTTCACCAGCGTGCTGGTGATAGCCTGCCCCTGCGCCATGGGGCTGGCCACGCCCACGGCCATAGTGGTGGGCACCGGCCTGGGGGCGCAAAACGGCATACTGATAAAGAGCGGCGAGGCCCTGGAGACGCTGCACAGCGTGGACACGGCAGTGCTGGACAAGACCGGCACGGTGACGGAGGGCAAGCCAGCCGTGACGGACGTGCTCTGCGCCGGAGCGGAGAGGGCGGAGCTGCTCTCCGTGGCCTCGGCGGTGGAGGCCGTCTCCGCCCATCCGCTGGCGGAGGCCGTTATGCGCGCCGCCGGGGAGGAGGGTGTCTGCAACAGCGCGCCCGTGACCGAATTTGAGAACCTCTCCGGGCGGGGGCTCTCGGCCAGGCTGGGCGGATTGCGCGTGCTCGTGGGCAGCCGCAGGCTGATGGAAGAGAGCGGCGTGGACGTCTCCCCGCTCGCGCCGGAGGCCGAGCGGCTCTCCGGAGAGGGCAAGACGGTGATGTTCGTCGCCCGCGAGGGCGCTCTGCTGGGCGCTCTGGCGGTGTCCGACCCCGTGAGGGGCGGCAGCGCCGCGGCCATAGCCCGGCTGAAGGAGCTGGGGCTGCGCGTGGTGCTGCTCACGGGCGACAACCGCCGCGCCGCGGACTACATCGGCTCCCGGGTGGGGGCGGACGAGGTGATAGCCGAGGTGCTGCCGGGCGACAAGGCGGACGTGGTGCGCTCCATACAGGAGCGGGGCGGCCGCGTAATCATGGTGGGGGACGGCATAAACGACGCGCCCGCCCTCACGCAGGCGGATGTGGGCTGCGCCGTGGGCGGCGGCAGCGACATCGCGATAGAGTCGGCCGACGTGGTGCTGATGAAGGACGACCTGGGCGACGTGGCCAGGGCCGTGCGGCTCAGCCGGCTGACCATAACCAACATCAAGGAGAATCTCTTCTGGGCCTTCTGCTACAACACCATAGGCATACCGATAGCCGCGGGCGTGCTCTGGCCGTTCTTTGAGATACTGCTCAGCCCCATGCTGGGCGCGCTGGCCATGAGCCTCTCGAGCGTGTGCGTGGTGGGCAACGCCCTGAGACTGAGGGGGAAGAAGCTGTGAGCGACTGCTGCGCCCTGGAAAACACCGGAAAGATGAAGCACCGCTCCGAGGAGGAGCGCCGCGCGCTCATAAACAGGCTCTCGCGCATAGAGGGCCAGGTGCGCGGGGTCAAGCGCCAGGTGGAGGGCGAGGCCTACTGCGTGGACATGCTGATGCAGGTCTCCGCCATACAGGCCGCGCTGAACGCCTTCTCGCGCGAGCTGCTCTCCAGCCACATCAAGACCTGCGTGGCCGACGGCATACGCGCCGGCGACGGGGAAGTGGTGGACGAGCTCTGCAACATGCTGCAAAAACTGCTCAAATAGACCAAAACAGGAGGAAAAGACCATGACCACTCTGAGAGTTCCCGACATGCACTGCGAGAAGTGCGTCGCGCGCATCACCAACGCCCTCAATGGGGCGGGGCTGAAGTTCAGCGTCTCCCTGGAGGACAAGACCGTCACCGTGGACGGCTCCGCCGCCGACGTGGAGCGGGCCAGGGCCGAGCTGGACGACATCGGCTTCACGGCCGAGTGACACAGCACAGGGAGCGAAACGCGCCGCGCGGGCCAATATGGCCCGCGCGGCGCGCTTGGGGGCGGGGCCGCGGAGGGGCGGTTATCCGCCGGAGCCTTCGCCTCTGGCGCGCTCCATTTCCGCCCTCACGTATTCGCCGCTTATGGCCTGGTAGCTGCCGTCCACCTGGGGGAAGGACACGGATTTGAGCAGCTTCGCGTAATACACGTAGTCGCTGACGTATATCTCGACGACGGCGTAACCCACGATGTTCTCCCCCACCAGGGTGACTATGTCGATATACGCCCGGTCGCCGTTCCCGGCCGGGGAGAGGTTGCTCCAGTATATGGTGCCGCCGTTCCCGGCGGTGAAGGGCGTCTCCAGGGGCGTCACATGGCCGCCCTCCCAGAGTATCAGCTCGCCGCCGTCCGCCGACACCTCGAATACCGCGTCCGGGCACTCCGGGGCGGACAGGCTGAAGGGGATGCCAGGACGGCTGCTCATGGCGGGGCTCCAGCTGTCCACGGGTATCTCCATGCCCTCCAGCATGACGACGTCCCCCGCTGTGCCCGGATTTCCCGCCGCGCCGTCCTCCGGGGAGGCCGCGTGCGCGGTGAGGGTCAGAAAACCGGAGGCGGAGACCACCCGGCCGCCGTCTTGCTGGGACCTCAGCAGGGCGGGCGCGGCGGCGGCCGCGGCCAGGAGGCACAGGCAGGCCGCGGCGGCGGCCCATTTTGCCCAGCCGGGCCTTCGGGGGCGGCGGGCGGCGCCGAGGGCGCCCTGGACGAGCTCGTCGTCTATCCGGCCGACGGCGTCCAGCAGTTTTTCGCTTTTCACAGTTCGATGCCCTCCTTTGTCAGGAACTGCCTCAGCGCCTTCCGCATGCGGAACAGCATGGAGGCCACCTTGCTCTCGCTCATGCCGAATTCCCCGGCTATCTCCCCGATGGGGGAGAGGTACCAGTAGCGGCGGATGAAGACGGCGCGCTTCTGCTCCGGCTGGGCGCGCAGAAAGGCGTTGAGCGCATTCACCAAAAGCCTCTCGCCCACGAGCTGCTCCACGCCCGTGCGGTCCGGGACGCACTCCTCCAGCTCGCACAGCGCCAGCGCGGCCTGGCCCTGCCCCCGTTTTTCCGCGGAGTATCCCCGGAGGCGGTTGAGGGAGAGGTTGCGGGTTATCTTCCCCAGGTAGACCGCCAGGCGCTGCGGGCGGTGGGGAGGTATGGAGCGCCAGGCGCCCAGCCAGGTGTCGTTGACGCACTCCTCCGCGTCCCCGGCGTCGTGCAGGATGTTGTAGGAGATGGCGCGGCAGTAGCCGCCGTATTTGTCCGCGCTGGCGGTGATGGCGGACTCATCCCGCCGCCAGTACAGGCCTATTATCTCGTTGTCGTCCATCGCGGCCTCCTCTCCGGGGCGCAGGGCCCTTTGTACATATACACACCGCGCCGCGCCGCACATTGCGCGCCGGCAAAAAAATTATACCACGGTTTCGCGGGCCGTCCACACCGGCGGGGGCGTTTTTGCGGCGGGGCGGCGGGCGGCGGATATTGACATAGGGGCCCGCGGGTGCTAATATCATATAAATATGACCTGAGAATTTTCTGGAAATCTCATAACGGGAGTGTGAACGTCCGCAATGGACACAGGCAGTAGATTGCTGCTCGCCGCAGCTGTCATCCTAGTCGTATTTTCAGCCTATTTCACCCTGGTGGGCACGGCGCTCAGCGAGGCGTCCAAGTCCGCCCTGCGGGTGCGCCAGGAGCGCGGAGACCGGAGGGCCTCCAGGGCCCTGGACCTGCTCGAGGACGAGGAGCGCGCGTCCATGACCGTGCTGGTGGGCGGCGACATACTGGACATCGCCGCGGCCACCGTGACGGCGGCCCTCGCGCTGGACCTCTGGGGCGCCGGGGCGCTGCCCTGGGGCGCGCTGGCCTGCGCGGGAGTCGTGTTCTTCCTCTCCGGCGCCCTGCCCAAGTGCCTGGGGCGCAAGTACAGCGAGGGCCTCTCGCTGCGCCTGGCGGGCTCGTTCGCCCTGCTGCAGGCGCTGCTGCGCCCGGCGACGGCCGCGGTGACAGCCATCGGCCGGGCGGCCTCCCACCTGACGAAGGGGGACCCCGAGGTCTCGGTGACGGAGGATGAGCTCTACGACATCATCGAGGACATGACCGACGAGGGGACGCTGGAGCCGGAGCGCGGGGAGCTCATCAGCTCCGCGCTGCAGTTCGCCGACCTCACGGTGGAGACGGTGCTCACCGCCAGGGTGGACATAGCGGCCATAGACCTGGACTGGGACGGCGGGCGCGTGCTGGAGTTCGTGCGCGAGCAGCGCCACAGCCGCCTGCCCGTATACGAGGACAGCGTGGACAACATAGTGGGCGTGCTGCAGATAAGGCGGTACATAAAGGCCTGGCTGCGCACGAAGGGCAAGGTGGAGCTGCGCGAGCTGCTCGACGAGCCCTATTTCGTGCCCCGCGACATGAAGATAGACGAGCTGCTGCCGCTGATGAGCGCGAAGAAGCTGCACATGGCCATAGTCACCGACGGCTACGGGGGCACCCTGGGCCTGGTGACGGTGGAGGACATACTCGAGGAGCTGGTGGGCGAAATCTGGGACGAGGACGACGTGGTTGAGGAGAGCTTCGTGCCCCTGGGCGGGGGCAGGGTCGAGGTGAGCGCGGACCTCACGGTGGGGGACGTGTTCGACCGGCTGGATTTCGAGCCCGCCGAGGAAGAGGAGGGGCTGGAATACAAGCTCATGGGCGAGTGGGCCTATGAGCAGTTCGACCGCATACCGGACGTGCGCGACAGCTTCGTATACGAGAGGCTGGAAGTGACGGTGTCCGAGATGAGGGAGAACAGGATTGTGAAGCTCGTGTGCCGGCTGCTGCCCGCGCCCGAAAGAGAGGAGGGCGGGGACAGATGACGGAGTACATACTGGGACTGCTGCTCTGCCTGCTGCTGTCGGCCTTCTTCTCCTCGGCGAACGTGGCCTTCTCCTCGGCCAACCGGCTGAGGATTGAGTCCGCGCAGGAGAACGGGGCCAGGGCCGGCGCCGTGAAGGGCGCGCTGGCCGTGCTGGACCATCTGGATTTTTCGCTGGCCGCCCTGACGGCCTGCAACAACCTGGCAAACATATCGGCCGCCACCATAGCCGTGGCGCTGGCCTATGAGCTCTCGGGCGGCGGGAGCTGGACCTGGCTCGCCGGCGTGCTCACCGCCGTGCTGGTGCTCGTGCTGGGCGAGAGCATGCCCGAGATGGTGGCGCGGAAGAACGCCAACCGCTTCGCGCTGCGCTTTGCCCTGCCGGTGAGGGCCCTGTCGCTGCTGCTCTCGCCGGTGGTGTTCGTCCTCGGCGGGTTGGCCCGGCTGCTCACGCTGCCCCTGCGGGGGGAGCGCTCGGCGGAGGACGACGACGCGGCCGTGGAGGAGCTGCAGTCCATAATCGAGACCGCGGAGGACGAGGACGTCCTGGACGAGGGGAGATCGGAGCTGCTGCGCTCGGCCCTCGACTTCTCCGAGATAAGCGCCAGCGAGGCCATGACCGCCCGCGTGGACGTGGTGGCCATAGACATAGACGACGACTGGGAGGACATACTGGAGACCATCGCCAACACCACCCACTCGCGGCTGCCCGTGTACGAGGACAGCATCGACAATGTGATAGGCTTCCTCTATCTGAACCACTTCCTCAAGGCGATGACGGAGTCGGAGAAGCCGGACATCAGGTCGCTGCTGATGGAGCCGCTCTACATATACAAGACAATCAAGCTGCCCCAGGTGCTCACCGAGCTGAGGCACGCCAAGAAGCACCTGGCCATAGTCACGGACGAGTACGGCGGCACGCTGGGCGTGATATCCATGGAGGACGTCCTCGAGCAGATAGTCGGCGACATCTGGGACGAGACGGACGAGGTGGAGCACGAGGTGGTGGAGCGCTCCGCCGGGGAGTACGAGCTGGACGGCGACATGTCCATCTGGGACTTCCTGGAGCTGGCGGGCATACCGGAGGAGAATTTCGACTTCGAGTCCGACACCGTGGGCGGCTGGACGATGGAGATGTTCGGCCGTTACCCCAAGGCGGGGGACAGCTTCGACTACGAGAACCTGACGGTGACCGTGCTCAAGATGGACGGCCTGCGCGTGGACCGCGTGAACGTGAGGATAAGCCCCCGGTCCGGGGAGGAAGAATAGAGACCCCAATGCCCCGCGCCGGGAGGCGCGGGGCATTATTTTGTGTTGACATGGCCTGTGGGGTAGTATATTATCGGCGTGGAAAGGGCCAGACGGGCCCAACAAATGAAAATTATGGAGGTCGGCCGCATGAAAGGCTGCGAGTACCGTATCCTGCACCTGGACGCAGGGAGAAAATTCTACAGCATCGATAATCTCCGCAAAATCATTGACGCCGCCGCCGGCGCGCATCTCAATCAGCTCGAGCTCTATTTCTCCGACCACCAGGGCCTGCGCTTTGCCCTGGACGACATGACGGTCACCGCCTCCGGCAGGACCTACGACCTCTCCGGCGCGCCGGGGGACGGCTTCGGCGAGGAGGGCAACAACCCCGACGGCACCGGCAAGTACCACACGGAGTCCGACATGGACGGCCTGCTGGCCTACGCGCGGGGGCGGGGCGTGGAGATAGTGCCCGCCATGGGCGTGCCCGGGCATCTGGGGGCCGTGCTCATGCAGCCGGACGCGGAGCACCTGCGCTATCCCGGCTCCCGCGGCTCCGTGGACATCACCCGCGGGGAGGGGCGCGACTTCGCCCTGGCGCTGCTGGGCAAGTACGTGGACTACTTCGCCTCGCGCGGCTGCCGCTACTTCAACTTCTGCGCCGACGAGTTCGCCAACGACCTGGGGCAGCACCGCATGGGCTATGAGATGATATACGCCAACGGGGATTACCGCAGGCATTTTGCGCCGTTTTTCAACGCGGCGGCGGACCTGATAAGGGCCAGGGGCATGGTGCCCCGCTGCTTCAACGACGGGGTGTATTACAACGAGGACGACGAGGGAGTCGCCTTTGAGGGAGTGGAGGTCTGCTACTGGGTGCACGGCTGGGAGGGCTACCGCCTGGCCTCCGCGGCCTACCTGGCCTCCAAGGGGCTGAGGCTGATAAACGCGGACTCCACCTATTACTGGGTCCTGGGCAAGAACGAGTGGCCCGACGGCCCGGAGAAGATAAGGGGCTACGACCCGGAGGTGTTCAACGGCTGCGCCGGGCGCACGGAGGCCGCCGGCGCCATGTTCTGCATCTGGTGCGACATGGCGGACAGCGACGGGCCGGACGAGGGCACGGCCGTGGTGGGCAAGACCGCGCCCATCATCTCCCTCTTCGGACAGACACTGGACGAGAAGTGCTGAAAAAATAGATAAGGGGGATAAAAATGGACATCAGGAAGGCATATGAGCGCTGGCTGGAGCGCGCCGTCGAGGACGCGGACCTGAGAGCCGAGCTGTCCGCGCTGGACCCGGAGGGGGAGGAGGTCTCCGACCGCTTCTACAGGGACCTCGCCTTCGGCACCGGGGGGCTGCGCGGGGTGCTGGGCGCGGGCACAAACCGCATGAACATCTACACGGTGCGCCAGGCCACTCAGGGCCTCTGCGCCTGGCTGCTGGAGTCCGGCGGGGAGAGGGCCGTGGCCATCGCCCACGACAGCCGCATAAAGAGCGAGCTCTTCGCCCGCGAGGCGGCCAGGGTGCTGGCGGCGAACGGCATAACGGCCTGGCTCTATCCCCGGCTGGAGCCCACGCCGGCCCTCAGCTGGGCCGTGCGCTATCTCGGCTGCGGGGCGGGCATCTGCGTCACCGCCAGCCACAACCCGGCCAAGTACAACGGCTACAAGGTCTACGGCCCGGACGGCGGGCAGATAACCCTGGACGCGGCCGAGCGCGTGCAGCGCGAGATAGGCGGAGTGGACCCCTTCGACGGCGTGAAGGTGAGCGACTTCGACCAGGCCGTGGACGCGGGGCTGATAAGGTACATACCCGAGGAGTGCCTGGAAAAATTCCTCGACGCGGTGCAGGCCCTGAGCCTCTCCGGCGGGGCCGGGGAGCTGAGCGTGGTGTACACGCCGCTCAACGGCACCGGGCTGGAGTGCGTGACCAAGATACTGGGGCGCATCGGCGTGAAGAACGTCACCGTGGTACCGCAGCAGGAGAGGCCCGACGGGCACTTCCCCACCTGCCCCTACCCCAACCCCGAGGAGAGGGCCGCCATGCAGCTGGGCCTGGAGCTGTGCGAAAAGCTGAAGCCGGACCTGCTGCTGGGCACCGACCCGGACTGCGACCGCATGGGCGCCGCCGTGCCCGACGGGGACGGCTATAAGCTGCTCACCGGCAACGAGATGGGCGTGCTGCTGCTCGACTACATCTGCCGCCGCCGGCTGGAGCAGGGCACCATGCCGGAGAGGCCCGTGGCGGTGACCACCATAGTCTCCACCGACATGGCGGACGCCGTGGCCGCGGAGTACGGCGTGGAGCTCAGGCGGGTGCTCACGGGGTTCAAGTTCATCGGCGAGCAGATAGGCCTGCTGGAGGCCGAGGGGCACGGCGAGCGGTTCATCTTCGGCTTCGAGGAGAGCTACGGCTACCTCTCCGGCAGCCATGTGAGGGACAAGGACGCCGTGAACGCCTCCATGCTCTGCTGCGAGATGGCGGCCTGGTACAGGCAGCGGGGCATGACCCTGGCCGACGCCATGCGCGCGCTCTATGAGAAGCACGGCTTCACCTGCTGCGGCGTGAGCAGCTTCGCCTTTGAGGGCGAGGACGGCATGGAGAAGATGGGCAGTGTGATGGACGCGCTGCGCAGCGCGCCCCCGGCGGAGATAGGCGGGGCGGCCGTCACGGCGCGGGCGGACTACCAGACCGGCGAGGGCGTGGCGCTGCCGCTGCCGCACAGCAACGTGCTGGAGTACAGGATGGGCAGCAGCAAGCTCATCATCAGGCCCTCCGGCACCGAGCCGAAGATAAAGGTATATGTCTCCTCCCGCGCGGGGGACATGGAGAGCGCTGAGCGCGCCAACCGCGCGCTCACCGAGGCGGCGGCCGAATACCTGAAATAGACGGGATACGACAAAATCTACCTTATTCCGGGCGGCCGGGGCTCATGCCCCGGCCGCCCTCGGCTTGCCGGGACCCCACGAAAAAGAAACTTTGGGGGCGGCATGGTAGCCGTTCTATACTATCAAATGACCCTTAAAGACTTTCCGGAAATGGGTATTGAGTTTATAATAACAATCAAGTCAATGCGCTCTGGTTTGGGGGGCGTGAACTAAACCTGGAAGGTGGTATGCTATGTGAAATCTGCCAAGCTGCTTGAAAAGACCAGCGGGCAGAACCAGGAGAACAAGAAGAGAAGGGGAAGCTCCTTGAGGGACGACGTCGAGCTGACGCTGCTCGCAGTCCCCACTACCGTGTGGTACCTCATTTTCTGCTATCTCCCGATGTTCGGCCTCATCCTGGCGTTCAAGGACTACCGGATAGTGGACGCGACCAAGGGCTTTATTTACAACCTGTTCCAAAGCGACTGGACGCTGTTCGGAAACTTTGAGTTCTTCATCAAGTCCAGCCAGTTCGGCATAGTCCTGCGCAACACGATACTGTACAACATCGTGTTTATCGTGCTCAACATCGTCATCCCGGTGGCGCTGGCCATCCTGATAAACCAGCTGTACAGCAAGCGCAAGTCCAAGACCTACCAGACCATGATGTTCATGCCGCACTTCATGTCCTGGGTCGTGGTCAGCTACTTCGTCTTCGCCTTCCTGAGCTACGACAAGGGCCTGCTGAACTCCCTGCTCGAGGCCTTCGGCAAGGAGCCCATCAACTGGTACACCGAGGCCAGGTACTGGCCCTTCATCCTGGTGTTCATGCAGGTGTGGAAGACCGTGGGCTACAACATGGTCGTCTACTTGGCCAGCATCAGCGGCATAGACACCTCGCTCTATGAGGCGGGCGCGCTCGACGGCGCCAGCAAGTTCCAGCAGGCGATACATATCACGCTGCCAGCCCTCAAGCCCGTCATCATCATGATGTTCATCCTCAGCGTCGGCAGGATATTCAGCACGGACTTCGGCCTGTTCTACCAGATACCGCGCGGCGTCACCAACTCGCTGTATCAGGCCACGATGACCTTCGACGTGTACATCTACAACATGCTGCTCACGCCCAACGTGCCCATAGGCCGTACAGCGGCCGCCGGCTTCTTCCAGTCGGTGGTGGGCTGCATCACCATACTGGTGGCCAACGCGATAGTCCGCAAGGTGGACCGCCAGAGCGCCATTATCTGAGGAGGAGGGGGAAACATGAATAAAAGCGGAGCCCCCAATGTGCTCAACCGTATCAAGCCGGGCACCAACGTGGTCTTCAACATAATCTTTATACTCCTCTCCCTCATCTGCTTCGTCCCCATCATCCTGATATTCGTCATCTCGATAACGGACGAACAGAGCATAGCACAGAACGGATATCAGATAATACCGGACCTGCTCTCCGGCAGCGCGTACAGCTTCCTATGGGGCGAGAGGGCGATGATACTCCAGGCGCTGTGGATTTCCGTGGAGGTCACCGTAGTGGGCACCGTGCTCGGCGTCATACTCACGACCACCATGGGCTACGTCCTCTCCCGCCCGGGCTACAAGCTCAACGGCTTCTTCTCCACCGTCGTGTTCATACCCATGATATTCAGCGGCGGCATGGTCGCGAGCTACGTGGTCATCGCGCAGATACTCAACTTGAGAGATACGGTATGGTCGCTCATCTTGCCACTGTGCGTGTCCTCGTTCAACGTCACGATATGCCGTACATATTTCAGAACCAACATACCCGACGCGGTCATCGAGTCGGCCAAGATAGACGGCGCCTCCCAGCTGACCATCTTCGTGCGGATAGTGCTGCCCATCTCCAAGCCCCTGCTGGCCACCATCGGGCTGTTCCTGGCCTTCGGCTACTGGAACGACTGGTTCCAGTCCTCGCTGTACATCAGCAAGGACAACCTGCTCTCCCTGCAGGCCCTGCTGAACCAGCTGCAGAAGAACATGGAGTTCCTGACCAAGAACCCCACGGCCGGCATGTCGCTGCAGGACTACAAGCTGGCGATGCCCACGGAGTCCGTGCGAATGGCCATAGCGATAATTATCGCTGTGCCCATAGCCTGCGTGTACCCCTTCTTCCAGAAGTACTTCATCTCCGGCCTGACGGTCGGCGCGGTGAAGGGCTGATACACGCGCATTGAAAAAGTATCCCAGGGCCCGCGGGGGCGGGCCCCGAAATAAAAATCTGGAGGTCATTATGAAGAAAATGAAGAAACTTCTTGCCCTGCTGCTCTCCGCCCTGATGCTCCTGGTCCTGGTGGCCGGCTGCGGCACCGAGAGCGAGGAGCCCGCTCCCGCCGACGAGTCCAGCGCTCCCAGCGGCGAAGAGCCCAGCGGCGAAGAGCCCAGCGGCGACGACGGCGAGATCGTAGAACTCACCTGGTACATGGTCGGCAACGGCATGCCCGAGAACTACGACGCCTGGAAGGCCAACCTCGACACCTACCTGGAGGAGAAGATTGGCGTGCACCTGAACGTGCACGTCGTCGGCTGGGGCGACTGGGACGGCCGCCGCAGCACCATCGTCAGCACCAACGAGCCCTATGACATCATGTTCACCAACCTCGGCACCTTCAGCTCCGACGTCAAGATAGGCGCTTTCGAGGATATCACCGAGCTGGTGCAGAGCGTCACCCCCGACCTGTACAGCGCTGTCGATGAGGATTACTGGCGCGCTGTCTCCATCGACGGCAAAATCTACGGCGTCCCCACCCTGAAGGACGTCTCCGTCACCCAGTACTTTGTCTGGGATAAGGCCCTGGCCGAGAAGTATAACCCCGACTATGAGTCCCTCAACACCCTCGAGAGCCTGACCGAGACCCTCACCGCCATGAAGGACGGCGAGAACATCAGCCCGTTCATCCTCAGCCGCGAAGGCCTGTCCGCCGTGACCATGGACTACGACGCCATGGGCACCGGCCTGCCCCCCATCGGCGTGAACTACAACGACGAGAGCGCCACTGTCGTCTCCGTGTTCGAGCAGGAAGACGTCATGAGCAAGCTCAGCACTCTGCATGAGTGGTACGAGGCCGGCATCATCAACGCCGACGCCGCCACCCTCGCCGAGGCCCCGCAGTACCGCGCCTGCTTCGTGGCTCAGGGCTGGCCTTACGCCGCCGTCACCACCTGGGGCCCGAACATGGGCGTTGACGCCACCGCCGTGCAGTGGGGCAACACCTACCTGTCCAACGACACCGTGCAGGGCTCCGTCAGCTGCATCGCCAACTCCAGCGCCCACCCCGACAAGGCCCTGCAGCTCCTCGAGCTGGTGAACACCGACTCCTACGTCCGCGATGCCCTGTTCTATGGCCTTGAGGGCGAGAACTTCGAGTACGTCGAGGCCGAGGACGGCACCCAGCGCGTGCACAAGCTGAACAACGACTGGCCGATGGCCGGCTACACCCAGGGCTCCTTCTTCAACGTCACCATGCTGGACGACACCGACTACAACCAGTATGACGAGGTCGCCGCCCTCAACGACGCCGCCATCGTCTCCCCGCTGCTGGGCTTCGTGTTCGACACCAGCAGCCTGAGCAACGAGCTGAGCTCCTGCATGGAGATCTGGCAGCGCTACAAGGCCGAGCTGCTCACCGGCACCATGGATCCCGCCACCGGCGTGCCCCAGATGATGGATGAGCTGCGCTCCGCCGGCTTCGACGAGCTGATGGCCGAGGCCCAGGCCCAGATCGACGCCTTCATAGCCGGCTGAGCCGAACTGAGCGAGCCTCTCCGCTGAGGAGAGCGCAGAATAGCAACAGACCCATCCCCTAATCAACGAAAAGGGGCTGCCGCGCCTAAAAACGCGGCAGCCCCTACAAGACTGTAAAGGCAGGTATTGCTATGACCAAAATCCTGGGCTCCTCCCTGCCCAATATGCCCTGGGAGGACAGGCCGGCCGGCTACAAAATGCCGGTGTGGCGCTTCAGCGGCAACCCCATAATCGGCCGCGACGGCAACAGGCGCTCCAACAGCGTGTTCAACAGCGCGGTGGTGCCCTATAAGGGCGGCTTTGCCGGGCTGTTCCGCTGCGACAGCCGCTCCGTCAGCATGGACCTGTTCGCCGGATTCAGCGACGACGGCATACACTGGAAGATAGACGACGAGCCCATCTCCTTCGCCGACGGCGATGCGGAGATACTCAAGCGCGAGTACCGCTATGACCCCCGAGTCTGCCTGCTGGACGGGAAATACTACATCACCTGGTGCAACGGCTACCACGGGCCCACAATAGGCGTGGGCTGGACGGAGGACTTCCGCACCTTCCACCAGCTGGAGAACGCCTTCCTGCCCTACAACCGCAACGGGGTGCTCTTCCCGCGGAAGATAGGCGGCATGTACGCCATGCTCAGCCGGCCCAGCGACACGGGGCACACCCCCTTCGGCGATATCTTTATCAGCCGCAGCCCGGACATGAACTTCTGGGGCATGCACAGGCATGTCATGAGCACCGTCCCCGGGGACCGCTCCGCCTGGCAGAGCACCAAGATAGGCGCGGGGCCCATACCCATCGAGACGGACGAGGGCTGGCTGCTCATCTACCACGGGGTCATAACCACCTGCAACGGCTTCGTCTACCGCATGGGAGCCGCGCTGCTGGACCGCGACGAGCCCTGGAAGGTCCTCTGCCGCGGAGCGGACTATATACTGGCGCCCTACGAGCTCTATGAGTGCGTGGGCGACGTGCCCAATGTCACCTTCCCCTGCGCCGCGCTCGCCGACGCGGACACGGGCAGGATAGCCATCTATTACGGCTGCGCCGACACCGTGACCGGCCTCGCCTTCACCACGGTGGACGACCTGCTCGCCTACATCAGAGAAAACAGCCTTTAGGAGGGCCACATGTACTTTCTGGACAAACGCATTCAGGTGATATGCGACGAGCTGCGCCGGCTCCGCATAAGAGACTGCTCCGCCACTGCCGGCTGGAGGTATAAAAAGGGGCTGTTCTTCCGCCCCGAGGAGGCCGACGCGGCCGCCGAGCCCTGGGAGGACTTCAACTGTGACACCATGCACTGGTATGGGCCGGACGAGCACTACTGGTTCCGCAGCGAGATAACCGTCCCGCAGGAGTTCGCCGGCAAGTCTGTGTGGCTCAATGTGCGAACGCAGATTGACGAGTACGACGACGGCAAGAACCCGCAGTTCCTGCTCTTCGTGGACGGGGAGGTCACCCAGGGACTGGACATGAACCACCGCGAGGTGCGCCTGCTCGAGCGCGCGCGGGGCGGGGAGACGCTGCGTCTGGACCTGCAGTCCTACACGGGCACGCTCTACAGCGAGTTCAAGTTCATCGCCGAGCTCTACTGGCTCGACGAGGAGGTAAACGGGCTGTACTACGACCTGCAGGTGCCGCTCTGGGCCTTCCCCCGCATGGACGAGGACGACAAGAACAGGCTGGACATCCAGACCGCGCTCAACGAGGCGGTCAACCTGCTGGATCTGCGCCGCCCCTACTCCGGGGAGTTCGCCGACTCCGTGCTGGCCGCGCGCGAGCTGCTGGAGCGCAGGCTGTACAGCGGCATGGGCGGCTTCTCCGACGTGGTGGCCACCTGCATCGGGCACACCCACATCGACGTGGCCTGGTGGTGGACCGTGGCCCAGACGCGCGAGAAGGTGGCGCGCAGCTTCGCCACCGTGCTCAAGCTGATGGAGGAGTATCCCGGATACAAGTTCATGTCCAGCCAGCCCGTGCTCTATGACTTCCTGCGCCAGAGGTATCCCGAGGTGTACGAGCGCATCAAGCGCCGCGTGGCCGAGGGCCGCTGGGAGGGCGAGGGCGGCATGTGGCTGGAGGCGGACACCAACCTCACCTCCGGCGAGTCCCTGGTAAGGCAGTTTGTCCACGGAAAGCGCTTTTTCAAAGACGAGTTCGGCATTGACTGCCAGGTGCTCTGGCTGCCGGACGTGTTCGGCTACTCCGGCGCGCTGCCGCAGATAATGAAGCGCAGCGGGATAAAGTACTTCATGACCACCAAGCTGGCCTGGAACCAGATAGACAAGATACCCAACGACACCTTTATCTGGCGCGGCATTGACGGCAGCGAGGTGCTCACCCACCTGATAACCACCGCCGGTGTGGGCCAGGACGTGAAGAAAAACTTCTTCACCACCTACAACGGGCTGCTGCATCCCGACGCCATCATGGGCGGCTGGGAGCGCTATCAGAACAAGGAGATAAACAAGGACATACTCATCGCCTTCGGCTATGGCGACGGCGGCGGCGGCCCCACGAGGGAGATGCTGGAGGTGTCCAGGCGCATGGAGCGCGGCGTCAAGGGCATACCCTGTGTGCGGCAGGAGTTCGCCGGGGAGTACTTCCGCGAGCTCGACGAGCGCGTGAGGGACAACCCGCGCCTGGAGACCTGGGAGGGCGAGCTCTACTTCGAGTACCACCGCGGGACCTACACCTCCATGGCCCGCAACAAGAGGGCCAACCGCAAGAATGAGCTGCTGCTGATGGACCTGGAGCTGCTGAGCTCCATCGCCTCGGAAACTCTGCCCTATCCGGCGGAGGAGCTGGACGGCATGTGGAAGGTCATGCTGCTCAACCAGTTCCACGACATACTCCCGGGAAGTTCCATCCACGAGGTGTACGAGGTCACGCGCCGCGAGTACGCGGAGCTGGCGGAGAAGGCCTCCGGGCTGCTGCGCGAGAGGCTCACCGCCCTCGCCGTCGAGGGAGAGGCCGTCACCGTGTTCAACACACTCGGCTTTGAGCGCGACGACCTGGTCAGGCTCGAGGGCGTGGAGGCGGACGCGCTGACCGACGGCGCGGGCAACGTGTTCCCCGTGCAGCGCACGGCGGACGGGGCCGTCGCCTACGTGAGGGGCATACCGCCCAAGGGCTACAAGGCCCTGATGGGCGTGGGGGCCGAACCGCCGGCCGCCCGCTTCCACCTGGACGGTGACACGCTGGTGACGCCCTTCTATGTGATAAAGTTCGACGAACACGGGCACTTCAGCTCCATATTCGACCGCGAGTTTGACAGGGAGGTCCTGCAGGAGGGCCGCCTCGGCAACCTGATGCGCATGTTCGAGGACAAGCCCATCTACTACGACAACTGGGACATCGACATGTACTACACCGAGAAGTCCTGGCCCGTGGACAACCTGACGAAGATGGAGTGGACCGAGCTGGGCGCCGTGCGCGCCGCGCTGAGGCTGGAGTATGAGATAAGCGGCGTGACCATCGCCCAGAACGTGTACTTCTACGCCGACAGCCGCCGCATAGACTTCGAGACCGAGGTGGACTGGACGCTGCACCAGCATCTGCTGAAGGTGGAGTTCCCCGTGCAGGTGCACAGCGACGAGGCCACGTTCGACATACAGTTCGGCAACCTCAAACGCAAGGTGCACAAGAACACCAGCTGGGACCAGGCGCGCTTCGAGTCCTGCGGGCAGAAGTGGATGGACTTCTCCGAGGGCCACTACGGCGTGGCGCTGCTCAACGACTGCAAGTACGGCCATTCCGTGCACGACGGCGTGCTGAGCCTGACGCTGATAAAGTCCGGCATCGAGCCCAACCCCATGGCCGACGTGGAGAGGCACGTGTTCACCTACGCCATCATGCCGCACGGCGGAGACTGGCGCGAGGGCGGCGTGGTGCGCGAGGGCTATAAGCTCAACCAGCCGATGTACGCGCTCGCCGGCGGGCAGGAGGGCAAGTGCTTCTCCTACGCCTCGGCCGGGCCGGACAACATAGTGCTGGAGACGGTGAAGAGGGCCGAGAACGGCCAGGGCACGGTGCTGAGGCTCTACGAGAGCGAGAACGCGCTGACCAGGGCGAGGGTCCGCCTGCCCCAGGGCACCAGCCGCGCCTGGAGCTGCAACCTGCTGGAGGAGCGCGAGAGCGAGCTGGCCGTCGGCCCCGACGGCTGTGTGGAGCTGCGCGTCAAGCCCTATGAGGTAGTTACCATACTCTGCGAATAAAAGAGCGCGCTCATCACCGCGCGCATCCGGGGGTGCGTCTGAGGCGCGCCCCCGTATTTTTTGGAAATGGGAGGACATGGATGGAGGCCTATCTCGACAAATCCCTGCCGCCGGCTGAGCGGGCGAGGGACCTGCTCGGGCGCATGAGCCTGCGCGAAAAGGTGGGGCAGCTCAACCAGAGGCTCTACGGCTTCGCCATATATGAGCGGAGCGGGGAGCAAATAGTGTTCAACGACGAGTTCCGTGCAGAGGTGGAGCGCTATTCGGGCATGGGTGCGCTCTACGGGCTGTACAGGGCGGACCCCTGGTCGGCCAGGGACTTCGCCAGCGGCCTGGACGGGGAGCTGAGCCCCCGCGCGCGCAACGCCGTGCAGAGGTATGTGATGGAGCACTCGCGCTTCGGCATACCGGTGCTGATGGCGACGGAGTGCCCCCATGGGCACCAGGCGCTGGACGGCTGCCTGCTGCCGGTGAACCTGGCCGCGGCGGCGGCCTTCGACCCCCGGCTGCTGGCCGAGGCCGCCGCGGTATGCGGGCGGCAGCTGAGGGAGATGGGGGTGGACCTGGCCCTGGTCTCCTGCCTGGACGTGCTGCGCGACCCCCGCTGGGGGCGGAGCGAGGAGTGCTTCGGCGAGGACCCGCTGCTCTGCTCGCGGCTGACGGAGGCCGTCATCGGCGCGCTGAGGGGCGAGGGCGTGGACGTGGTGGCCAAGCACCTCTGCGCCCAGGGGGAGACCACCGGCGGGGTGAACGCCAGCGCGGCGCGCATAGGCCCGCGCGAGCTGAGGGAGATACACCTGCCGCCGGCGGAGGCGGCCGTGAGGGCCGGGGCGGCCGGGATGATGGCCGCCTACAACGAGATAGACGGCATATACTGCCACGCCAACAGGCGCCTGCTGACGGATTACCTGAGGGGCGAGCTGGGGTTTGGGGGCATAGTGATGTCCGACGGCGTGGCGCTCGACCAGCTGGACGCCGTCACCGGCTCGCGGCTGCTCTCCGGCGCGCTGGGCATGAACGCGGGGGTGGACATGGGGCTCTGGGACACGGCGTTCTCCCTGCTGGAGGAGGCCGTGGAGCGGGGCCTGGTGGGCGAGGAGCGCATAGACGAGGCGGCCGGGCGCGTGCTGGAGCTGAAGTTCCGCCGCGGGCTATTTGAGGAGCCCTTCGTGGCCGAGGGGGCGCACTGGCAGGTTTACGCCTCGCCGGAGCGCTTCCCCCAGCCGGAGCGCCTGGCGGAGCAGACGCCCGTGCTGCTGAAAAACAGCGGCAATCTGCTGCCGCTCACGGGCGGCGGGCGGCGCATACTGCTCACCGGGCCGGCGTCCGACAACATCTACGCCCAGCTGGGCGACTACACGCCGCCGCAGAGGCCGGGCAGCGGCTCCACCATCCACCAGGCCATGGAGCGCCTGGCCGGTGAGCGGGGGGACGCGATGAGCTATATGCCGGGCTGCCCCATGTTCGGCGCGCACTCCGACGGCGCGCTGGCCCTGGCGGAGAGCGCCGCGCGGGAGTCGGACCTGGTGGTCGTGGTGCTGGGGGGGAGCTCCAGCCGATTCTCCGGCGGGGAGTTCGACGCCAACGGGGCCCTGCTGGCCCAGGAGCGGGCCACCATGGACTGCGGCGAGGGCGTGGACGCCTGCGAGCTGCGCCTGCCCGGGGCCCAGATGGAGCTGCTGCGCGCGATGAGGCGGACCGGGCGGCCGCTGGTGACGGTGCTCATAGCGGGCAGGCCCTATGCCATGGAGGAGATAGAGCGGCTCTCGGACGCCATAATCTACGCCTTCTACCCCGGCCCCATGGGCGGTAAGGCCATAGCCGGGCTGATATATGGCGAGATAGAGCCGGCGGGCAGGCTGCCGGCCTCGCTGCCGGACACGGTGGGGCAGCTGCCGGTGTACTACAACTACAAGGACTCCTACGCCGCCATGCGCTACTACGACTCGCCGCAGAGCGCCCCGCGCTGGCACTTCGGGGCCGGGCTGAGCTACACGAGCTTCTCCTGGCGCGAAAAAAAGGGCCCGCATGGGGCCCTTGAGGGGGAAAATCCGGGGGAAAACGGGGTGGAAATAGGCGTGGAGGCGGTGAAC
This sequence comes from uncultured Oscillospiraceae bacterium, assembly GCA_944385765.1. Lineage (GTDB taxonomy): Bacteria > Bacillota > Clostridia > Oscillospirales > Oscillospiraceae > Scatomorpha. Next base: position 11,154 of record CALWYL010000016.1, on the reverse strand, counting down.
ACCGGGGGCCGCGGGGGCTACGCCGTGCCGCAGCTCTATATCCACCGCACCCAGGGCATAGCCACCTCGCGCGCGAGGCAGCTGTGCGACTTCAAAAAGCTGTTCATACCCGCGGGAGAGCGGGGGGAGTTCACGCTGAGGATAGCGCCCGAGAGCCTGAGGCAGTGGGACGGGGAGAGATGGGTCACCCCGCCGGGGCGCATAGAGTGGTTCGTGTGCGACGGGGGAGAGACGCTGCTGAGCGGGGAGTTCACCTTGAGCTGAGCTCCCCGCGCTCCAGGCGGTCGAACACGTCCCTCAGAAGCAGGGCGTCCACCAGCAGGGCGAAGGACATGCCGAGCAGCAGCCAGAAGAGGAGCGTGTAGACAAAGGCCACGGGGATGAGGAAGAACAGGATAAAGGGCAGGGCGTGCAAAAACACCATCACCACTGTGCGGGGCAAGTTGAGCACGCTGAGGATGAGTGCGTTGTGCAGGTGCTCGCGCAGGCTGTTGCGGTAGCGCGTTATCAGCGGCACGGCATAGGCCAGCACGGCCAGGAACACAAAGGCCACCAGGCCCAGCACGACCAGCAGCACGGTGTAGGCCGTGCCCTCGAAGTAGAGCCTCAGCAGCAGGTAGTAGCTGAAGAGCGCAGCGGTGACCACTATGGAGCCCAGGCTGAGATAGGCGGCCTGGCGGAAGTTCTCCCTGAAGCCCGAGAAGAAGGTGCCCACGGCGCTGCTCCTGCCGTCCTGCAGCACAGAGCGCACGGCCATAAAGGCCCCGCAGGCGGCCGCGCCGGCCGTGAACAGCGGCAGGGAACAGACGATGAGCAGCAGGTTTATCATCACCAGGTCAAAAAGCGCGGAGAGCAGCCGCGAGACGGGGCCGTCCCCGAATCTCCTCTTCATTCTACAGCATCCCCCTTGTTTTCAGTGAGAAAAGCGTCAATCTGAGACTGCAGAGCACTCTGCAGCTCGTCCAGCCCCGCGGCCTCCAGCTCTTCGAGGAAGCGGGGCACATATATTTCCGGGTCCACCGTGCCGGTGAAGAGGGCGCTGCCGTAGCGCTGGTAGAGGTCGGCCACGGCCTGGCGCTGGCTCTCCAGCCCGTCGTAGGAGGGGCTGAAGCCCAGCAGCTCGGATTCGCGGGCCTCGTCGTTGAACTCGCGGTAGACCTCCCACTTGTCGGGCCGCTCGCCCTCCCGCGTGCGCAGGATGAACCAGTTGCCCTGGGTGTACTCCACGCCGGTGTAGCCGCCGGAGATGCTGTGCACCTGGCCGCTGTCGGTGAGGGTGTAGTGCACGCCCTCTATGCCGTAGTTGAAGAGGTTGCGCAGCTCCGGGTCGGTGTTCAGCGCCTGCAGAAAGACCAGGCACTCCCGGGGATGGGCGGTGTAGGCGTTCACGGCCATGATGCCGCCCTGGGTGGACTCGCTGGTGACTATGCTCTCGCTGGACTGGTGGACCACTATGGGGTAGCCGAAGGTCTGGCTGTAGCTGGCGGCGGAGTCCGGCCCGCCGCTGGCGATGCGCAGGAACACCCGCTCGTCGTCAAAGCGGGAGAGGTTGCTGCGGATGGCGGCGTCCTGGTTGATATAGCCCAGGAGGTAGTAGCGGCGCAGGGTGTCCAGCAGCTGCAGGACGTCCGGCTGCTCAAAGGCGTTGAGCACGGCGCAGGAGCTGTCCCCGCTGCGGACGACCAGGGGCAGGTCGGAGTAGGCCGCGTACTCATAGCCCAGGGTGGCGACCAGATTCACGTGCGAGGAGTCGAAGAAGAGGGGGATGCAGCCGCTCTCGCCGGCGGCGACCTCCTCCAGCACGCCCTCCAGGGAGGCTATGCTGTCGTAGGACTCGATGTCCACGCCGTACTTCTCCACCAGCTCCGCCGAGTAGAGGAAGTGCAGAGGGGTGGCCAGCTCCTTGTTGGTGGGCACGCCGTAGACCCTGCCGCCCACGGCGGCGCCGTGCCAGAAGCGCTCGTCCACGGCGGAGCCGAGCCCCTGGAAGTCCTCCGTGGAGAGGAAGTCCGTGATGTCCAGCCAGTGGCCGGCCACGGCGTTCTCCTGATAGCCCTCGGTCCAGGTGAAGGCGATGTCGAAGCCGGAGTGGGTGTTTACGAGCGAGGTCAGATAGGCCTCATATTCGTTCCAGCCCAGCTTGCGGTAGTCGATGGTGAAGCCGTAGCGCTCCAGCAGCAGCTCGTTTATGGCCTGGTTGACCAGCTCCAGGTCCTCGTCCGGGTCGCCGATGGTGTAGTACACCAGCTCGACGGAGCTGCCGGAGCCGTCCTCCAGCGCGTCGCGCTCGCCGCCGAGGATGAGCGCGGCGGCCACGGCGGCGGCCGCGAGCAGCGCCGCGGCGAGGATGAGGAAGAGGCGGCGCTTTTTCACGGCGTCTGCCCCCCGTCGGCGGGCTCGACGGAGCTGCTGTAATTGCGCAGGGAGCTGGGGGAGACGTTGAAGTAGTTCTTGAAATGGACGTAGAAGTTGTTTATCTGCGAGTAGCCCACACTGGCGGCGATGACGGATATCTTCTCCTTGGTGCTGACGATGAGATTGCGGGCCATGAGCATGCGGTAGACCATCAGGTACTCGGAGAACTTGAGCCCTGTGTCCTTGAGAAATATGCGGCCTATGTACTTGCTGCTCATGTGGAACATCTCCGCTATGCTGGTGAGGGAGAGGGAGCTGCGGTAGCTGCTCTTGACTATGAGGATTATCTTGTTGGTTATCTTGGAGAGCTTGGAGTACTCCAGGCAGAGGACGGGGTCTATCTCCTCGGGGGAGACGTCCTTCTCCGGCAGGGTGCCGTGGAGGTCGTTGACGATGGTGTGCTCTATGTACGCGCAGAGCTCGCCCACGTCCACCGGCTTGAGCAGGTAGTCCTTGGCGCCGGCCTTCATGCTGCGCTGGACAAAGGAGAAGTCGTCGTAGCCGCTTATCATGCATATCACCGTGCCGCGGCAGACGCTGCGCAGGTGCTCCACCAGCTCATAGCCCCAGTGGCCGTCGTTCAGGCTGATGTCCACCAGCGCCATGTGGGGCTGGAAGTCCACGGCGATGTCTATGGCGGACTCGAAGGTGTTCGCGGTCATGATGCAGTCGATGCCGTAACGCTCCCAGTCGATGAGGTATTTGAGGTTTTCGCAGATATCCTTTTCGTCGTCAACTATCAGAAGCCGGTACATCGCTCTCGGACGCCTCCTCACTTATCCTGATGTGTAAACTGACGCCCGTGGGGGCGTTATTGGACATTTCCATGCTCATGCGGCCGCCGTAGAACAGCCGCAGGCGATACCAGACGCTGGTGAGGCCGATGCCGCCGCTGTCCTCGCCGTCGGCGGCGGAGGAGCTGAAAGCGCGGTTGAGCTCGGCGAGCTTGTCGGGCTCTATGTGGCCGAGGTTGCTGAAAAACTCCAGCGAGAGGCAGCGGCCGCTGGCGGGGCCCACGCCGTCAGGGCCGGGGGTGAGCTCGCCGCTTATCACCACGACCTTGATGTCGTCCGTGCTCTGGAAGTCGTGCTTGAAGAAGTTCTCCACTATGGGCTGCATCCATATCTTGGGCGTGGGGATGTCGAAGGACTCGCTGGGGACGTCCAGGTGGTAGACAAAGCTGTCGCCCTGGAGGAAACTCATGAGGTCCAGGTATTTGCGGGCTATCTCCAGCTCCTCGCCGATGGTGATGACGGGCGGGGTCTTGACTATGCTGCGGTAGAGCGAGCCCAGGCCGCCGGTGGCCTCGGCCATCGGCGCATCGCCTTCGCGCAGGGCGCGCAGGCGCATGCTCTCCAGCGTGTTGTAGAGGAAGTGCGGGTTGAGCTGGGCGCTCAGGCGCTGAATCTCCGCCCGCTGCTGGCTTATCGTGAGCACGTAGCGCTGCTCTATCAGCGCCTGCAGGTGCTCGTAGAGGCTGTTCAGATGCTGGGCGATGGCGGCGTACTCGTCGCGGCGGGAACCGGGGTCCACGGGGACAAAGTCGCTGGATTCGGCGCGGGACATGCTGTCCAGGATGGACTGGATGAAGCCGGAGTCGCTGGAGAACTTGCGGGCGTAGAGCAGGGTTATCAGCACCAGGCCGGCGGCCACGGCCAGGCCGATGAGCAGCGCCGCGCGCAGGGGCAGGCTCATGTAGTCGCCCCAGGGGGCGGCGGAGACCAGGGTGTAGCCGAAGAGGGAGGAGCTGCGGACGGAGAAGAGCAGGCCCTCCGGCTCCCGCCGTATGCCGGGCTGGCGGGGGCCGGACTGGGCCAGGGACTCCCAGTCCACCTCCTGCTGCCAGCCGGTGTCCCCCACCACGGAGGTGGTGCCGCCTATGGTGACGCTGGCGGCGACCTCGCCGCCGGCACAGTAGTAGTCGTATATCAGCCCCGTGGGCTCTATCACGAAGGTGACGCTGCCGGCCGTGTCCACGTCCTTGGAGATGGTGAGATGGTCGCGGCAGAGCTCCTCGGCCTCCCGCTCGCTGAGGGAGCGCCAGCGCGAGTAGCCCTCGCGGCTGTACTCGGTGTCCGCTATCTGCCCCTCGCCGTAGTGCAGGATGTGGCTGATGCAGTAGTCGGTCTCCGCCACCAGCGAGCCGCACTCGTCGAGGTAGCTCTCCGCGCGGCTGGGGTTGTCCAGGTGATAGGCCACGTACTCGCTGGGAGAGGAATTAAAAAAGTGGAAGAAGTCCTCCCGCAGGGCGGTGGTGGAGTAGAGGCGCACGAAGAGCGCGTCTATGGAGCTGGAGACGTGGGTCAGCTGCTGCTCCAGCAGCATGAAGGAGCTGTTCGCCTCCGAGGAGAAGGCGTTGAGCCCCACGCTGCGCACCGTGTAGGAGAGCACGGCGAGCACGCCCGTCACCAGGAACAGGACTATCAGGAGATATACCAGGAAGGTGCGCCGGTATATCCGCATGTGGAAAAAGTAGCGATTTGCTCTCTTGCTATTCAGACCGGCCACCCCCCAGGGCCGGCGCCCCCCGCCGGGACCGCCAAAGAGACCTCCCCAACTGTGCGGCGGTGCGGCTGATGAGCGGCGCGGCAAACAATTTCTGCGGTTATTATACATACTATTTTGAGAACATACAAGAATATACAATTTCGGTGTATCTATTCTATACCTAAATGAGTAAAAAGTATAGTATAAGAAGGATAGAAATTTCTTTTTAATCAATATATAAGGGTAGAAAATAGATATGTAAGAGATATAATCTACCCTGTACATACTTAGAAGTTCCCTTTACGGGATTGTTTGCCCAATGCCGCTGTGATAGCGTGGGCTTAAATCCAACGACAACTATATGTGCAGGAGGGGCATCGTGTCTTACTTAGGAGCTATAGAGGCCGGGGGCACAAAGATGATATGTGCCTTGGGCCGGGAGGACGGCAGCGTGCTGGAGTCGGTGAGCATACCGACCACGGAGCCGGCGCGCTGCATGCCGCAGATACTGGAGTTCTTCCAGGGCAGGGGGATAGACGCCCTGGGCGTCGGCTGCTTTGGGCTGCTGGACCTGGACAGGAATTCGCAGACTTACGGCTGCATCACCACCACGCCCAAGCTGCGCTGGCGCAACTATCCCATAATGCGCTGCCTGCAGGACGCACTGGGCGTGCCCGTGGGCATAGACACGGACGTGAACGCCGCCGCCCTGGCCGAGGCCACCTGGGGCTGCTCGCGCGGGCTGGGCTGCAGCATATACATCACCGTGGGCACGGGGATAGGCGTGGGCATAATAGTGGACGGCAAGCCGCACCACGGGATGATACACCCCGAGTGCGGGCACATACCGGTGAACCGCCGCTCGGACGACCCCATGGTGCGGGGGGTGTGCCCCTATCACGGCAGCTGCCTGGAGGGGCTGGCCTGCGGGCCCGCCATCGAGAGCCGCTGGGGCCGCAGCCCGGCAGAGCTGGCCGACTGCGAGGCCGTGTGGGCGCTGGAGGCCTACTATCTGGGGCAGGCGCTGTGCAGCTATATCTACACCATCTCCCCCGAGCGCATCGTGCTCGGCGGAGGCGTGATGAACCAGCAGCAGCTGCTGCCGCTGATACGCGCCGAGGTGAACCGCCAGCTCGGCGGCTACATAAAGGGCAAGGGACTGAACGACCTGGACAGCTACATCGTGTCCAGCTCGCTCGGCGGCAGGCAGGGCATAATGGGCTGCCTGCGCCTGGCGGCGGACGCCCTGGAGGAGGTGCAACATGGGAGCTGAGCTGCTGCGGCCGCGGCCGCTTTTCCACGAGAAGATATGGGGCGGGGAGCGCATGAGGCGCGCCTATGGCTACGACATACCCAGCAATCACACCGGGGAGTGCTGGGCCATCAGCGCACACCCCAACGGGGACTGCCCCATGCTGGGCAGCTGGGAGGGGCAGACCCTGGGCTCGCTCTGGCGCGGGCACCGGGAGCTCTTCGGCGGCCTGGAGGGGGAGAGCTTCCCCCTGCTCATCAAAATACTGGACGCCCGGGAGGACCTGAGCGTGCAGGTGCACCCGGACGACGAATACGCCGCGGCGCACGAGCACGGCTCGCTGGGCAAGACGGAGTGCTGGTATGTGCTGGACTGCGAGCCGGGCAGCACGATAATAATCGGCCACAACTGCGCCACGCGCGAGGAGCTGCGCGCCATGGTGGAGGCCGGCCGCTGGCAGGAGCTGCTGCGCGAGGTGCCCATACGCCAGGGCGACTTCTTCCAGATAGACCCGGGCTGCATACACGCCATAAAGGGCGGCACGATGATATTGGAGACCCAGCAGAGCAGCGACGTGACCTACAGGTTTTACGACTACGGGCGGCTGGAGAACGGCAGGCCCAGGCCGCTGCACATAGAGCAGAGCCTGGCGGTGGCCACGGTGCCGTTCGTGCCGCATGAGCCGGAGAGGGAGACCCGCCGCGTCTCCGGGGCCGAGGTGACGAGGCTGGTGCGCTGCAAATACTACTCCGTCTACCACGCGGCGCTGGACGGAGCGGCGAAGCTGGGCTGGGACCGGCCCTTCGTGGATGTGAGCGTGATATCCGGGGACGGGGAGATAGACGGTCTCGAGGTGAGGGCCGGCGACCACCTGGTGGCCCCGGCGGGATACGGCGAGATGGACATGCACGGGAAGATGGAGCTCATCTTCTCGCACGTGTGAGGGAGATGAAAAAACCGGCAGGAAGTTCATGGCTTCCTGCCGGTTTCAGCTTTTCATCTCCGAGACGCGCCGGGCTATGTAGGGCTGCACCTTGTCGTATTCCAGCCCCAGGGCGGCGGACAGCTCGCCGTAGAGCAGGGACTCCGCGCGCTTCATATACCGGGCGTCTATCTGCCCGAACTTGCGCCCGTGGCTCTCCGCATACTGCTTTTTGGCGTGGATGGACATGACCAGGCGCACCAGCGACTCGCAGTCGTGCCCCGCTATGAGCTGCTCATAGCGGGCCGCCAGCTGGGTGAAGCTGCGCTCCTGTATGGCCTCCGCCTTGATGCCGGGGATGGCGTCTATTATCCGCTCGGCCTCCTCGCGGGAGATGACGGGGCGCATATAGACCTTGGTGTCCACCGGTATGTAGATTGTCCCGTCCTGGCAGGTGGGCTTGAGCACGTAGTAGGGGCGGGAGACGCCCTTTTCCCGGCGCTCCTCTATGCCCTCCACCCGGCACACGCCCGTGCCGCCGTAAAATATCAGCTCGCCTACTTTATACATTTTACCGCCTCTGAAATGCCCGATTGGGCCGCTTTAACCTGATATAAGCTATTTTAACACAAATTCGGGCGGGATGTAAGGATTTTTTTTCGGCGCGGGGACAAAAAACCGGGCATTTTGCCTGTGCAAAATGCGCGGGATGTGATATAATGTAAATGGAAAAGGAGGGATCGTCGTGAGCGTGAAAGTGATAACCGTGAGCCGTGAGTTCGGCAGCGGAGGACGCACGGTGGGCAAGGAAGTGGCCGAGAGGCTCGGCTGGGCCTATTACGACAAGGAGCTCGTGAAGAAGATAGCGGCCGAGAGCGGCCTCGCCGAGAGCTACATACTGGAGAGCGGAGAGTACGCCTGCTCGACGAACAGCTTCCTCTTCAGCTGGGTGATGAACGCGGCCGGAGGCTACAACGGCACGCTGCCCATGTCCGACCAGCTGTACATCATCCAGAACAACATCATCAAGGACCTGGCGGACAAGGGGCACTGCGTCATCGTGGGCCGCTGCTCGGACTACGCCCTGCGGGACCGGGACGACTGCCTGCACACCTTTATCCACGCGGACAAGGCGATGCGCGCCGACAGGATAGTCAGGCTGTACGGCGAGCGCACCGACACGCCGGAAAAGCGCCTGAAGGAGAAGGACGACAAGCGCCGGGCCTATTACCGGCACTACACCGGGCGCATCTGGGGCGCGGCGGAGAACTACCACATCTGCCTCGACTCCGGGAAGCTGGGCATTGAGCGCTGCGTGGACATCATAGTGGACGCGGCGCGGGAGCGCGTGGGGGACTGAGCGCGGAATCGATATGAGAGACAAACCCCGGGAGCCTGAGGGCTCCCGGGGTTTTTGCGCCTAGCGCCCGCGGTGCAGTTCCAGCAGGGCGGAGACGATGTGGGCGCGGCCTATCTGCGGCGGCACCAGGGCGTTGGGGACGCCGTGGGCGGCGAGGCCGGCGGCGGCTATGGGGCCGATGGCCACGGGGACGGTGCGGGCGGCTATCTCCCCACCGGAGGCGAAGAAGTCGTCGGCCGCGCCGGCGCTGGGGAACACCAGGTGGTCGGCCAGGGCGGTATAGGGCGCCGCGGCGGCGGTGACGCGCGCGCAGGGCCGCGCGGTGTAGAGCGCTATGTCGCTCACCGTGAAGCGCGAGGAGAGGGCGCGGGGCAGCTCCTCCCCGCCGCGCTGGGAGCGCAGCAGGTAGAGCTCCCGCGCCCCGCCGCGTTCCAGCAGGGACTCCGCCAGGGAGGCCGTGGTGGCCTGAGGGGGTATCAGTTCGGCGTAGATGCCATGGGCGGCCAGGCGGGAGGCCGTGGCCTCGCCGATGGCGGCAAAGCGGCAGCGCAGCCGCCGCAGGTCCATGCGGGCGCCGGAGAGCAGCTCGAAGAGGGCGTCCACGCCGTTGGCGCTGGTGAGGACGGCCCAGGAGTCGGCGGCAAGGCGCTCCACGTCGAAGCCGCTCTCCAGGGGCAGCACCTCGCTGAGCGCGGCGGTGAACACCTCCGCGCCCTCGGCCTCCAGCAGCGGGCGCAGCCTGGCCTGGAAGGGGGCCGTGCCCGTGAGGCCCACGCGCACGCCGGCCAGGGGCAGGGTGGAGCTGAGCTCCAGGGCCGCGGCCTGGCCCACCACGATGACGGCGGGGGGCTCCAGGCCGGCCTCGGAGGCCAGGCGGGCGATGTCGCGCAGCGTCCCGCGTACGGCGGAGGGGTTGCGGGTGTTGCCGCCGGAGATGACGGCCGCGGGCGTGTCCGGCGGCGCGCCGGAGCCGAGCAGGCGCGCGGCTATGCGCTCCAGGCGGGAGAGGCCCATCAATATGACCAGTGTGCCCGGCAGGGAGGCCAGGCGGGAGAAGTACTCCGGCAGGCCGTCGGCCGTGTCCGCCGTGTGGGCGGTGACGACGTGGAAGCCGCGGCTGAGTGCGCGGTGGGTGAGGGGGATGCCCGCCTCGGCGGGCACGGCCAGGGCGGAGCTGATGCCGGGCACCTCCGCGCAGGGTATGCCCGCGGCGCGCAGGGCGAGCAGCTCCTCCCCGCCGCGGCCGAACACGAAGGGGTCGCCGCCCTTGAGGCGCACCACCGTGAGCCCGGCGTGGGCGAGCTCTATGAGCTTTTGGCAGATGTCCTCCTGGCGGGCGGAGGGCTGGCCGGCGCGCTTGCCCATATAGATGAGCTCGGCGCCCGCCCCGGCCAGGGCCAGGATGTCCGGGTGGACCAAATCGTCGTATACCAGCGCGCCGCAGCCGGATATCAGCTCGCGGGCGCGGACGGTGAGCAGCCCGGCGCCGCCGCAGCCGGCGCCGGTGATATAGACCTTGCCTGTACTCATATCTCCTCCATAAAACCGGCGAACTCCCCGTCGGTCAGCGCGCGGCCCAGCTCCATGCAGCGGGAGAAGAGCGCGGCGTAGGCCGCGGAGCGCCGCTCCGCCGGCAGGGCCGACTTGAGCTGCGCGCGGCGCGCGGCCAGGAAGTCCAGAATCTCCTCAAAGCCATCGGGCACCTGCTCCTCCACCAGGCGGCGTATGTACTGCGCCGCGCTGGGGCTGGCGCCGCCGGTGCTGATGCCCACGGAGAGCTCACCCCGGCGCACCAGAGCGGGGAACACAAAGCTGCACAGGGCGAGGTCGTCCACCACGTTGACGGGGATGCCCTCCCAGGCGCAGAGCTCGCTGACGGCGGCGTTGAGCTCGGCGTCGTCCGTGGCCGCTATGACCAGGGCCGAGCCCTCCACGTCGCCGGGCTGGAAGCGGCGCTCCAGCGCCGTGACGCCGCCCAGAGCGGCGAATCCGGGGGCGAACTCGGGCGCCACGGCGGTGATGGACGCCCCGTAGGGCGCGAGGCGCTCGGCCTTGCGCAGCGCCACATGGCCGCCGCCGACGATGAGGACCTTTTTGCCGCGCAGGTCCAGGAAAATGGGAAAGAGAGGCATGGGTGCTCCTTTCTGGAAGAGATTTGCCCGGAGGGCAGGGGATTTCCGGGGCCGGAGGCCCCGGGGGCGGTAAACGGGGGCATTTCTTTTTGGCTTGTCAAAAAGAAATGTCCCCGGACCCCCAAAGAGAAAATCGCTTGGGGCCGGTGGTCGGGAGGTTGCGGGCCCGGTACGGCGGCAGGTTGAGGTCGCCGAGGTCGGATGGCCTTGCCCACCGCCGAACGCGCATAACTCGCTTCGCTCGCGGCGCTACCGGACTGCGTCCGGAGGCAGAGCGCGCCCCGCGCGGGTGCAACCCTTCAACTTTCCGCAAGTCAGCGCCGGCGCTACCGGCATAGATATCAGTCCGGCAGCGCCGCGACCGCAGGGAGCAACGCGCGGCCGGCGATGCGGGCCGTTATCCGACTACGGCGTATTTGCAGACGCCATGTTACAACGAAAGCGCCTTTCTTTGGGGCTCCACTCCCGTTTCTTTGGGCAAGACCAAAGAAATGGGGTGGAACTGCCATGCGCAGGGCCCTCCCCTGCGCCTATCCGGCAGAGAAGCGGGTGGACCAGTCCCGCGGGGGCCTGAGGGACCCGAGAT
>CALWYL010000015.1 GCA_944385765.1 uncultured Oscillospiraceae bacterium | reverse complement strand
ACCTAAATCCTGCGCGTCTGCCAATTCCGCCATACCCGCGTATCCAGTTAATAATACTATTTTTCCCCCCGGCTGTCAATCGCAACACTTGACTTTGAGCTGTGTCAAGGGTATCATTTTTCTGTTTTCAACATTCGACACGGGGTGATATCAGTGTTGGGCGTCCTGGTAAATTCGCTCGCCGTGCTCTTCGGCGGGCTGATTGGCATGCTCTGCGGGAGCAAAATAAAAAGCGGCTTCACAGATTCGCTGATGGTCGCGCTGGGCCTGGCCACCATGGGCATAGGCGTGGTCAGCGCCGTCGGCACGCAGGACGTGCTGTGCATCATCGTCTGCTGTGCCGTCGGCACGGTGATTGGCGAGCTGCTGCGCATAGACGGCGGCATAAATGCCCTGGGCCGCCTGGCCGAGAGGCGTCTCGGGGGCCGCGGCGGCAATTTCACCAACGCCTTCGTCTCCGGCTCCATCCTCTATTGCGTCGGCTCCATGACGGTGATAGGCAGCATAGAGGCCGGGCTGAGCGGCGACAACTCCATACTCTTCGCCAAGTCGGTGCTCGATTTCATCAGCTCCCTGGCCTATGGCGCCGCCATGGGCGTGGGCGCCCCCGCCAGCGCCGTGTGCGTGCTAGTGATAGAGGGCGGCCTGGCCCTGCTCTCCTCCACTCTCGCCCCCCTGATGACCGACGCCATAGTGGCCGAGATGAGCGCCGTGGGCGGCGTGCTCCTGATGGGCCTGGCCATGAACCTGCTGGGGCTGAGGGCCCAGCCGATAAAGATTGCGAACATGCTCCCCGCGGTGTTCCTGCCCATGGCCTACGTCCCCCTCAGCGCCTGGCTGGGAGGGCTGTTCTGATGCGCGGGCGCTGCACGGCGGCCGTGCTCGCCGCCGGCTGCCTCTGGGGCTTCATGGGGCTGTTCCGGCGGCTGCTGGAGGATCTGGGCGCCTCCAGCGCCTCCTCCATCGTCCTCCGCTGCGGCATAGCCGCCCTCTGTTTCGCCCTCACCCTCGCGCTCACCGGCCCCTCACAGTTCAAACTGCGCCTGCGCGACCTCTGGTGCTTTCTGGGCAGCGGGCTGCTCAGCCTGCTCTTCTTCACCTACTGCTACTTTGAGGCCATGGGCCGCATGAGCCTCTCCGCCGCCGCCATACTGCTCTACACCGCCCCGGCCATCGTCACGCTCCTCTCCGCGCCGCTCTTCGGCGAGCGCCTCAGTGGAGTGAAGCTCGCCGCCGTGGGCCTGGCCTTCGCCGGCTGCGCCCTGGTCTCCGGGCTGGGCGGGGAGATGGAACTCACCCTCTCCGGCGTGCTCTTCGGCCTGGGCTCCGGCGTGGGCTATGCGCTCTACAGCATCTTCGCCCGCTTTGCCCTGGAGCGCGGCTATTCGAGCAACACGATAAACTTCTACTCCTGCCTCCTCGCCGCCCTGGGCGCCGCGCTCATCTGGGGCGCGCGCGAGCCGGTTGAACTGCTCACCGCCTCCCGGGAGAGCGCCCTGCTTTGCCTGGCCACAGGCGTGGTCAGCTGCTATCTGCCATACCTGCTCTATACCTACGGCCTCACGGGGCTGGAGACCGGCCGGGCCTCCGTCATGGCCTCCGTGGAGCCGGTGGTGGCCACGCTGGTGGGAGTCGTGTTCTTCCACGAGGGCCTCACCGCCTCTGCCGCCGCCGGCGCCGCGCTGGTGCTTGCCGCCGTGGCGCTGCTGAACGCGCGCACGCGCCGCCGCACCCATTGACCTCGCCCCTCCGCCGTCGAAAAACGTCGAATTATGTAAATAAGTTTTCCCTGTAATTAGGCGTCTAAATACTTGCAAAGGATTCGGAGATATGTTAGATTATTATCTACAGAGCGGCAATTCTGCTTAAAAAAATATATTGCAGTCCGTAATTGTAAAATAACGGAGGTAAGTATTATGGAAACTAAAACGCGCGTTCTAGTAGCGGACCCGAGCGAGGATTTCCGGCGCTCGCTCTCCGAGGCCATAGAGGCCGAGAGCGGGCTGGAAGCCGTCGGTTTTGCCGAGGACGGCATCGAGGCCCTGGCCCTCACCGCCGAGCTGAAGCCGGACATCCTCCTCACGGAGCTGGTGCTGCCCAAGCTGGACGGGCTGGCCTTGCTCCGCCGGCTGCCTGAGACCGGCGCGTCGCCCCGGGTGGTCGTCGTCTCCGGCTTCTGGAGCGCGCGGGTGGTGGCCGAGTGCAGCGAGCTCGGCGCGTGCTATTTCGTCCCCAAGCCCTGCGACACCGCCGCGCTGCTGCAGAACCTGCACCAGATTGCTGCCCCGGCGGGCGTCCCCTCAGCCCCCAAGGCCGTGCCGGCGCGCAACGAGCCCAGCCTCGAAGCCGTTGTCACCGACATCATCCACGAGATTGGCGTCCCGGCCCACATAAAGGGCTATCAGTACCTGCGCGAGGCCATAATACTTACGATAAACGATATGGACATCATCAACGCCGTCACCAAGGTGCTCTACCCCGAGGTGGCCCGCAAGTTCAACACCACGCCCTCCCGCGTGGAGCGCGCCATCCGCCACGCCATAGAGGTCGCCTGGGACCGCGGTGACATAGAGACGCTGCAGAAGTTCTTCGGCTACACCGTGTCCAACATCAAGGGCAAGCCCACCAACAGCGAATTCATCGCCATGATAGCTGACTGCCTGAGCCTCCGCCGCCGCGCGGCGGAGCAGGCCCGGATGTAGGGCGCCGTCATAAATCCCCCGTCCCCTTCATAGCCTTGCTGTGAATGGAACGGGGGTGTTTTTATGTACGGGGATTATCCCATATTGCTCGGAGGCGAGTCCCGGGGCTCGCTCCACGTCTACCCCGAGGGGCTGATGACGGTGTTTGAGGCCGCGGCGGACGACCCCGGCTCTCTGCTGCGCCTCTCCGTCTACGGCGGGGGCGCCGAGGGCTACCTGGGCGTCATGGCCCCCGCCGGCTCGGGGCGCGTGGCGCTCAGGAAGCGGCTCAGCCGCGCCGCCCTCTCCGGCTTCCCGGACCCCATAGAGTTCGCCGCGCCCGCCGGCGGCCTGCCGGCCCCGCGCCCGATGGAGGAGGCGGAGCCCTGCGCGGCGGAGACCGCCGGCGGGCCGGAGGAGGAGGCCCCGCCCGCCCCGGAGCCGCAGCCGCCGCCCCCCTCGGAGGACGACACGCTCTGGTTCACCACTCCCGACGGGGCGCTGACCACCTTTGACGGGCGCCGCAGCCTGGTGGCCCTGCCTGCCGGCGACGTGCGCCTGCCCAGCTGGGCAGGCGGGGTGGAGCGGGTGATAGACGGCCGCAAATACGTTGTATTTCCCCGCTGAAACTGGTATAATCATCCCAATGACACATGCAAAGGAGAGTATCTGCCATGCAGATGACCGATATCATCGCCCGCAAGCGCGACGGCGGCGAGCTCTCGCGCGAGGAGATACAGTTTTTCATCGAGGGCTATACGCGCGGCTCCATCCCCGACTACCAGGCCTCCGCCCTGCTGATGGCCATAGTCTGGCGCGGTATGACCAGGCGGGAGACGCTGGACCTCACCCTGGCCATGATGCACAGCGGCGAGACGCTGGACCTCTCGTCCATCTCCGGAGTTAAGGCCGACAAGCACTCCACCGGCGGAGTGGGAGACAAGACCTCCCTCGCCCTCCTGCCCATGGTGGCCGCCCAGGGCGTGCATATGGCCAAGATGTCCGGCCGCGGCCTGGGGCACACCGGCGGGACCATAGACAAGCTGGAGAGCTTCCCCGGCTTCTCCTGCGCGCTCAGCGACGAGGCCTTTCTCTCCCAGGTGCAGCGCGTGGGCTTCGCCATAGCCGGGCAGACGGCCGACCTGGACCCCGCGGACAAGAAGCTCTACGCCCTGCGCGACGTCACCGGCACCGTCTCCTCCATCCCCCTCATAGTCAGCAGCATAATGTCCAAGAAGCTGGCCGCCGGGGCGGACGTCATCGTGCTCGACGTCAAGTGCGGCGACGGCGCGTTCATGAAGACCGAGTCCGACGCCCGCACCCTGGCCGGCGAGATGGTGGAGATAGGCAAGCTGGCCGGCCGCCGCACCGTGGCCTGCATCACCGGCATGGACCAGCCCCTGGGCCGCGCCGTGGGCAACGCCCTGGAGGTCAAGGAGGCCATGGCCCTCTTGCGCGGGGACTTCGGCGGCGACCTCCTGGAGCTCTGCCTCACTCTGGGCAGCTGCATACTCACGGAGAGCGGCGCCGCCGCCTCGGACGGCGAGGCCCGCTTGAAGCTCGAGCGCGGCATAGCCGACGGCTCCGCCCTGGCCAAGCTGGCCGAGTTCGTCGCCGCCCAGGGAGGCGACGCGCGCGCCGTCTACGACGCCTCGCTCCTCCCCTCCGCCCCCGTCACGGTCCCCGTGCCCTCTCCGGCGGACGGCTATGTCTCCGCCATCGCCGCGGAGCGCAGCGGCCTCGTCAGCATGCACCTGGGCGGCGGCAGGGCCACCAAGGACAGCGAGATAGACCTCTCCGTCGGCTTCGTGCTGAACAAGAAGTCCGGCGACGCCGTGAAAAAGGGCGAGAGCCTGGCCATTGTCCACGCCCGTGACGCGGAGAGCGCCGCCCGGGCCGCCCGGGACCTCGCCGACTGCTTCTCCTTCTCCGATGCGCGCCCGGAGCTCAAGCCCATAATCCGCGACATCATCCGCTAGGGGGTGCGCGCGTGAAGATAACCTGCCTGATGGACAACGTCTCCCGCCCCGGGCTGGAGTGCGCCCACGGCCTCAGCCTCTGGGTCGAGGCCTGTTCCCACCGCTTTCTCTTCGACCTGGGCCCGGACGCCGGCTTCATCGAGAACGCGAAGCGCCTGGGCATAGACGTCTCCCTCGCCGAGTTCGCCGTGCTGTCCCACGCCCACGACGACCACGGCGGCGGCCTGGCCGCCTTTCTTGAGCTCTGCCCCGGCTCCCCAGTCTATCTGCGCCGCGGCGGCTTTGAGCCGCGCTGGTCCCGCCCCGCACCCGGCGTGAAGCGGAACATCGGCCTCAACCCGCAGCTCGCGGACGGCGGCCGGATAATCTACACCGGCGCGGAGCACAAGATTGCCGAGGGCCTCACCCTCTTCTCCGGCGTGCGCGGCCGCGAGCTCTTCTCCCCGGCCAACCGCGTGCTCTTCGGCCCCGACGGCGAGACGCCTGACGACTTCTCCCACGAGCAGAACCTGCTGATAGAGGAGGACGGCAAGCGTGTTCTCATAGACGGCTGCGCCCACTGCGGGATATTGAACATCCTCAGCCGCTGCGCCGAACTCTGCCCCCAGCCGCCGCAGGACGTGGTCGGCGGCTTCCATCTGATGATACCCGCCACCGGCGAGACGGACGACGGGCTGACCGACGCCCTGGCGGAGCGCCTGGCCGCCACCCCCGCGCGCTATCACACCGGCCACTGTACCGGCGTGAAGAGCTACGAGCGCCTCCGGGCGCGCCTGGGCTCCCAGATAAGCTACCTGGCCGCCGGCGACACGCTGGAGTTCTGAAAAGGCAAAAAAGCGCCCCCGGGGCATGGCCCCGGGGGCGTCGCTTATCTGTTCACTTACCGAGATAGCTAACCAGCAGTTCCTGCAGCAGCTCGTCGCGGTCGAGCCGGCAGATGAGGCTGCGGGCGTTGTTGTAGTTGGTGATGTACGTGGGGTCCTCGGAGATGATGTAGCCCACGAGCTGGTTTATGGGGTTATAGCCCTTGACCTTGAGAGAGTCATATACGGATGACAGTATCTCGCGCGTCTCTTTACGATCATCTATCGCGGTAAATTTCCTGGTGGCGTCCTCCATCTAAAACCCTCCTCGGTCTCTGGTATATTTTCCGCTTACAGCTGCTATTATACCAAAAAATCCGGGGGTGTAAAGATGTGTAGTATTACGCTTTGATTACATCGCTCAGCGTATGACGGCGCCGTATTCGCGCTGTAGCGCATCGAGCACAGCCGATACGGCCTCCTCCGCGTGGTCGTCGGTGAGGGTCTGGTCCTCCGCCCTCAGCGCCAGGGAGAAGGACACGGATTTCTTGCCCTGGGGGATATTGGGCCCCTTGTAGACGTCGAACACCTCGACACTGTCGAGATACTCGCCGCCGGCCCTGCGTATGCACTTCTCCAGCTCACCGGCGGTCAGGCTCTCGTCGCAGACGACGGAGATGTCGCGCATGACGGCCGGGAAACGCGGCAGCGGCCTGTAGTATACCTCTCTCCCGCGCAGCTCGAACATGGCCGGGAAATCCAGCTCCGCGGCGTACATCGCCTCGCCCACGCCGTAGTTCTTGGCCACCAGCGGGTGGACCTGCCCGAAGACGCCGAGATACCTCTCCCCGGCATATACGGCGGCGCAGCGCCCGGGGTGGTAGCTGGGGTTGTCCCGCACCGGGCGGTACTCCACTCCCTCTATGCGCAGCGCGTCGCAGAGCTCCTCCACCGTGCCCTTGAGCGCATAGAAGTCCATGTCCCCGCCGTATGCGCCCAGGGTGAGCACCTTCGGCTCATCCGCCAGGCCGTCGGCGCGCTTTTTGTATACCCTGGCGAACTCGTAGACCTTCACGGCCTTGTTGCGGTAGTTCCAGTTGCGCGCGAGCACCTCCAGCACGCTGGGCAGCGTGGTGGTGCGCATGCAGCTGGTGTCCTCGCCCAGGGGGTTGAGGATGCGTATCGCGTCGCGCCTGGGGTCGTCCGCCGGCAGGCGTATCAGGTCCCAGCCGGCGGGGCTGTAGAAGGAATAGGTGATGATGCCGTCATAGCCCCCGGCCCGGCAGACCTCGCCCAGGCGGCGCTCAGCGGACTGCTCCTTGGTGAAGCCGCCTGACTTGGTGCCGGAGTCGGCCATCATGGTGCTGGGGATGTTGTTGAAGCCGTAGATGCGCGCGACCTCCTCGGCGAAGTCGTTCTGCGTGTACTTGGCGTCTATGTCCAGCCTCCAGCTGGGGACGGTGATGGTATTCCCCTCCACGCCGAAGTCCAGCCGGCGCAGTATATCCCGCATGGTCTCCCCGTCTATGTCCGTGCCCAGTATCCAGTTGACCCGGTCCACATCCAGCTCACGGACGAGCGGCTCGGGAGGGGCGGGGAACACGTCGATGAAGCCGTCCACCACCTCGCCGGCGCCCAGCAGCTCCACCAGCTCGCAGGCCCTGTCCACGGCGGCCTTGGTCAGATAGGGGTCGAGGCCCTTCTCATAGTGCGCGGAGGCGTCGGTGCGCATGTTCAGCGCCGCCGCCGTGCGGCGGATGCTGGTGCCGTTGAAGTTGGCGCTCTCGAAGAGGACCATCTTGGTGCTCTCCGTGATTTCAGAGTTCTCGCCGCCCATGACGCCGGCCAGGCCCACGGGCTTGTGCTCGTCGCAGATGCAGAGCATGCTGGGCGTAACGCGGCGCTCGTTGCCGTCCAGGGTGCGGCAGACCTCCCCCTCGCGGGCGGTGCGCACCACGATGTGCCCGCCGTCCACGCAGGCGAAGTCGAAAGCGTGCATCGGCTGGCCGTACTCCATCATCACATAGTTGGTGATGTCCACGATGTTGTTTATGGGCCTCATGCCCATGGCGGCTATGCGCTCGCGCATCCACTTGGGCGAGGGCTCGATTTTGATGTTCCGCACCATGCGCGCGGTGTAGCGCGGGCAGAGGCGCGGGTCCTCCACGTCCACCCTCACATAGTCGTTTATGTCTCCGCCGGAGCCCTTCACCACGGGCGTGTGCAGCCGCAGCGGCTTTTTGAAGGTCACTGAGGCCTCGCGCGCGAGCCCGATTACGGAGAGGCAGTCGGGCCTGTTGGGGGTTATCTCGAACTCCACCACGTGGTCGTCGCGGCCAATCACGGGTACTATGTCGTCGCCCGGGCGGCAGTCCTCCTGCAGCACAAAGAGCCCATCCTCTATGGCGTAGGGGAAGTCGTGCTGCGTGAGCCCCAGCTCCTTGAGCGAGCACATCATGCCCTCGGAGAGCTCGCCGCGGAACACCGTGGTGTGTATCTCCGCCCCTCCGGGCAGCCTGGAGCCGTCCAGAGCCACGGGCACCATGTCGCCCACCTTCTGATTCTGCGCGCCGGTGACAATCTGTATGTTGCGCTCGCCGCCCACGTCCACCTGGCAGGTCCACATGTGGTCTGAGTCGTGGTGGCGCACCATCTCCACTATCCTGCCCACCACGACGCGGGAGATTCCCTCGCCCATGTAGCGCGTGCCCTCCACCTTGGAGCCGGTCATGGTCATGGCCTCGGCGAAATCGTGGTCGTTTATCTCATCCAGGCCCACATCGACGAACTCGGTGAGCCACTTTCTCGATAGGTTCATGTGTCAGTCATACTCCTTTTTCAGGCGTTAGATAAAAATCGCAATCCGTCCGCGCGGCACCTTGCCCGCGCGGTGCCTCAGTGCGGAGAGCCTACGCTCCCCGCCTCAGTCAAAATTGCTCCAGGAACCTGACGTCGTTCTCGAACATGAGCCGCAGGTCGGCTATCTTGAACTGGCGCATGGCCGCGCGCTCCAGGCCCATGCCGAAGGCCCAGCCGGAGTGCGTCTGTGGGTCTATGCCGCTCATCTCCAGCACGTGCGGGTTGCAGACGCCCGCGCCCAGCAGCTCTATCCAGCCCTCGCCCTTGCAGGTGGGGCAGCCCTTGCCGCCGCACTTGTGGCACTGCACGTCCATCTCACAACTGGGCTCGGTGAAGGGGAAGTGGTGCGGGCGGAAGCGGGTGACGGTGCCCGGGCCGTAGAGCTGCACCGCCATGTTGTTCAGCATGCCCTTGAGGTCGGCGAAGGTGATGTGCTCATCCACCACCAGCCCCTCCATCTGGTGGAACATGGGGCTGTGGGTGGCGTCCACCTCGTCCTTGCGGTAGCAGCGCCCAAATACCGCGGCGCGTATGGGCAGAGAGCGCGTCTCCATGATGCGCGGCTCCATGGGCGAGGTGTGGGTGCGCAGCATGGTGCGGCTCTGCTCGTCGAGGTAAAAGCTGTCCGTCCACTCGCGGGCGGGGTGCCCCTCGTCGGTGTTCAGCCGGTCGAAGTTGTAGGTCGAGAGCTCCACCTCGGGGCCGTCGTCCACCTCGAAGCCCATGCCGATGAATATCTCCTTGAGCTCGTCTATGACCACGTCCATGGGGTGCTTGTGCCCGCCCCTGACGCGGCTGCCGGGCAGGGTGACGTCCAGCGCCTCCGCCTCCAGCCTCTTCTCCAGTTCGGCCTCCTCCAGCTGTGTGCGCCGCTCCTCTATGGCTGCCTCCAGGGAGGCCCTCACGCTGTTCGCCAGCTGCCCCATGGCCGGCCGCTCCTCGGCGGAGAGCCTGCCCATCTGCTTGAGGATGGCCGTGAGCTCGCCTTTTTTGCCCAGATACTTCACCCGGAGCGCGTCCAGCGCCGCGATGTCGCACGCCGAGGACACCTCCTCCAGCGAAGTTCCAGCAAGCTTTTCCAGTTGTTCCTTCATGTTGCGCCTCCTGCCAACGATATACAAAGAGCCTCTCACAGGACAAAAAAACGCCTCTCATCCCGTGCACAGGACGAAAGGCTCTCTTCCGCGGTACCACCCGTGTTCGGCGCAGCGCGCCGCACTCGTGACGGCGGTAACGGGCCGAACCCGCCGGTGATTGGCCGGTGCTCCCGGGCGAACCAAGCCCGCAGCGCGCGGGGGGCTTACAGCCGGCGGCCCCCGTTCTCTTAGCGCCTGTCATGGGCTATTTTCCCGTTCTCAGCATTAATCTGTATCAACCAGAATACATTTATAGCACATCGCAGACGGGAAGTCAAATGATTTTATGCGCCGGCGGGAGTTTTGCGCTTCGGATTTGACTGCCGGCCGCCGGGCGTGTATAATATTATGCCATGAAAACAGACGAGATGGAAAACGCCGCCCCCATATCCCTCCCCCGGAGGGATCGGGCCGCCTCAAAGCGCGATTTCGGCCGGCTGCTGATAGTCGCCGGCAGCGTGGGCTACACCGGCGCGCCCACCCTGGCCTCGCGCGCCGCCGTCAGGGGCGGCGCCGGGCTGGTGTATCTCGGCGTGCCGCGCGACATCTACGCCATCACCGCCGTGAAGAATGACGAGGCCATGCCCTTCCCCCTGCCCTGCGACGGCGGCGGGCTGCTGACCGCCGCGGCCCTGGAGGAGCTGTGCCCCCGGCTGGAAAGGGCGGACTGCCTGGCCATAGGCCCAGGTCTGGGCCGCAGCCGGGGAGTGCGCGAGCTGGTGCTCGCCCTGCTGCGCCGCTCGCGCGTGCCCACCGTCCTCGACGCGGACGGGCTCTGGGCCGTCTCGCAGGACCCGGACGTGTTGAGCTCGCTCTCCGCCCCGCTGGTGCTCACGCCCCACGAGGGCGAGTTCGCGCGGCTGGGCGGCGACCTCTCCGCCGGCCGCGTGGGCGCCGCCCTCGCCTTTGCCGCGCGCTACGGCTGCGCGCTGGTCCTCAAGGGACAGGACACCGTGGTGGCCTTCCCCCACGGGGAACTGTACGTCAACCACACCGGCAACCCCGGCATGGCCCGCGGCGGCTCGGGCGACGTGCTCACGGGCCTGATGGGCGCGCTGCTCTGCCAGCTCCCCCTGCGGGAGGCGGTGTGCGCCGCCGTCTATCTGCACGGCCTCGCCGGCGACCTCTGCGCCGCCGAGATGGGCGAGTACGGCATGACGCCCACCGACATCATCGAAAAACTCCCGTCCGCGATGAAATCAATAACGGAGGTCTGAACCATGCGGCGAAGAGCGGCCGCACTGATGACAGCCCTCGCCCTTTTGACGTTTGCCGCCTGCGGCGGCGCGTCGGGCGGGGATTTCGAGAGCCTGCGCGCGGAGGTCTCCGCCGCGGGGGATATAAGCCTCTCCGCCGAGGTGACCGCCGCCGGCGAGACGCCGGAGACCTACTCCATGTCGCTCTCCCTCTCCGGGGGGGACTGCGTCATAACCGTCTCCGCCCCCGCCGCCCTCGCGGGCATCACGGCCCGCTTTGACGACAGCGGCGAGGCCTGGCTGGAGTACGACGGGCTGATGCTCGGCGCCGGCAAGGTCAACGGCGCCGGGCTGAGCGCCGCCACCGCGCTGCCACTGCTCGTGGAGGCCATCTGCGGCGCACATGTGGCCCTCACCTGGGAAGAGGGCAGCGAGAGCGTCGTCAGCCTGGTGCCGGACGACGAGACGGGCGTGGCGGGCATCGACCTGTGCCTGGACCCCGCCGGCCGCCCCACAGGTGCGGAGTTCATCTCCGGCGGCGACGGCCGCGTGCTCATAAGCTGCGACATAACGGAATTTTCTACTTCAGATACGGAAGATTAGAGGCGAACCCAATGCGTAATCAAGATAAGCGGACCTGGGCTGAGATAAGCCTGGCCAACCTGGAGCACAACTACCGCGAGATACGCCGCGCCCTCCCTCCGGGCACGCGCTTCATGGGCCTCTGCAAGGCCAACGCCTACGGCCACGGCGCCGTGCCCATAGCCCGCCGGCTGGAGGAGCTGGGCGCGGACTACCTCGCCGTCTCCTGCTATGAGGAGGCCTCCGAGCTGCGCTCCGCCGGAATCTCCACCCCCATACTCATCCTGGCCCCCAGCCCCTCCTTCCTCGCGCTGGACATAGCCCGCCTGGGCTCCGAACAGGCCATAGGCGACATAGGCTGCGCCCGCGAGATGAGCCGCCGCCTGCAGGGCTCCGGCTTCAGGCTCAAGTGCCATGTAAAGCTGGAGACCGGCATGGGCCGCACCGGCTTCAACGTCTCCTCTGAGCGCGAGATGGCGGAGGCCGCCTCCCTCGCCTCCCTCCCGGGCCTGGAAATCAGCGGCGTGTTCACGCACTTTGCTGCCGCGGACGAGCCCGGCCAGGTGGCCTTCACCCGGCGGCAGTTTGCCCAATTCAATGAGGCCGTCGACCGCCTGGAAAAAGAAACCGGCGTCAGCTGGGGCATCCGCCATTGCGCCAACAGCGGCGGTGTGGTAAACTACAGGGAGATGAGCCTGGGCATGGTGCGCCCCGGACTGCTGCTCTACGGGCTCTACCCCGGCGCGGAGCGCGGCGGGCTGGATTTGAAACCGGTGATGACCGTCCTCACCCGCGTGAGCGAGATAACGGAGCACCGCGCCGGCGACACCATCAGCTACGGCCGCACTTTCACCTGCCCGGGGGACATGCGGCTGGCCGTGATACCCGTGGGCTACGCGGACGGGCTGCACCGCCGCCTCTCCGGCGCGATGGACGTGCTGATAAACGGCCGCCGCGCGCATCAGGTGGGGGCCATCTGCATGGATATGTGCATGGTGGACATCACCGGCATGGACGACGTGCGCGTGGGCGACGTGGTCACCGTGTTCGGCCAGGGCCTGGGCGCGGACGAACAGGCCGCCAAGGCCGGCACCATCTCCTACGAGCTGCTCTGCGCCGTCTCCCCCCGCGTGCCCCGCGTCTACATCTGATGTATAAAATCCCGCGCCGCGTGTGAAAATACTCCTGGCGGCAGACATCTCGCCGCTGCCCTACATACAATGTGAATGGGCACCTTCCGCGCGCCCCGGAGGCGCGCGAAATACGGAGTGTGAACAAAATGCAGAATGCGGTAAAACGCGGGGACATCTACTACGCCGACCTGAGCCCGGTGGTCGGCAGCGAGCAGGGCGGCATGCGCCCTGTGCTGATAGTCCAGAACGACACGGGCAACCGCCACAGCCCCACGGTGATAGCCGCGGCCATCACGTCCCAGACAGGCAAGGCCCGGCTGCCCACGCACATCGAGCTCTCGGCCCGCAACTACGGGCTGAGCCGGGACAGCGTAGTGCTCCTGGAGCAGATACGCACGCTCGACAAGTCCCGCCTGCGCGAGCGCATGGGGCAGCTGGACGGCGCCACCATGGACCGGGTAAACAGCGCCATCGCCGTCAGCTTTGGCCTGACACAGTGAGAAAAAAATCTCCCGGGGCACTGCCCCGGGAGACACGGAGGTACATAAGATGAAAAAATGGCATTTGATAGTCCTGCTGCTCGCCGTGGCCGCGCTGGCCGCCGGCGTGGGGGCCTACGCCGCGTCCAGCGCGGGCACGCAGAGCGACCCGCTGGTCTCCCTCAGCTATCTCACCGACGTGCTCGAGCCCTCCATCGAGAGCTCCTACAACAGCCGCATAGCCGCCGAGGCCCGTGAGCTGGAGAGCAGCCTCACCGGCGCCTCCGGGGCCTTCGAGGCCGTCAGCCTCGCCGAGGGCGAGGGTTTTGTCTGCTCCGCGGGGACGCAGCTGCTCTTCCGCAGCGGCTCGGCCATCTGCTCCGCCTCCCTCACGGACCTCACCACCGGGGAGCTGCTCTCCGCCGGCGGCGCGCTGAGCGCGAACCACCTCTATCTCGCCTCCGAGGACTGCGAGGTCATCGCCTCCGCCGCCTCCACCCTGATGGCCCGCTGAGCATCGCGCACAGGTGAATACAGAAAATCGGACGCGGCAGCATGCCGCGTCCGATTTGTCATATCTCTCTCAGGAATTCCAGGCCAGCAGCTCGCTGCCGTCGGCCAGCACGGCGACTATGTAGTCGCCCCCCACGTACTGGGTGCCTCCGGAGACGTGGCTGGTGGTGCGGAAGTCCAGGGCCTCCACATCCTTGCCGGCCAGGGCCGTCAGCTCCTCGGCCTGGGGCACGCCGTCGTTGGCCGCCCCGCACAGGTCCACATAGTACCACTTGCCGTCCGTGGTGGATATCACGGCGTTGGCGTCCGTGCCGGGGAACCAGGTGGAGGAGGGCAGCTCATATACGGCGCTGACCGCCGACTGCAGCGGTATGCGCCTCGGCTGGGAGACGGCCTCCATTATGCGCTGGCGGCGCAGCGCCTCGTTTCGCTCGTCCTCATTCGAGGACTCGGGGTCCGGCGCGTCGGTCCACAGCTCCACATGGCTCACGGTCACCGTGGCCACGCCGTTCTCCACACTGATGGAGAAGTTGCCGTTGTCGTAGTCCCCCAGGCGGGTGCTGGAGGAGAAGGGCGTCCCGTCGGGGGCGGCGTCGATTACGCTGGAGGGCTCGTTTGCCGGCTCTTCCTCCGGCTCCTCGCCGCTCCCGTCCGGCGTCTCCACCTCCGCAGAGGCGGAGGCGCGGTATATCAGAGTGGCCGCCTGGGCCCTGGTGAGTATGGCCTGCGGCCTGAAGCTGCCGTCCTCGAAGCCGCTGAGCAGCCCGGCGGCGCACATGGCCTCCACATGCGGCACGTAGTTCCCGCCTATGTCCGCGCTGTCGGTGAAGTCCATGTCCTCAGCCGTCCCCGGCTCCAGGTCCAGGGCGGTCGCCAGGATTTTGGAGGCCAGCTCGCGCGTCACCGGGGAGTTGAACTCCGTCCAGGCGGCGTCCTCCTCGCTCAGCCAGCCCTCGTCATATGCGCGGCCCATCTGGCGGCCCGCCCAGTGGCCGTACTCCTCTCCGGTCTCCACTCCCAGGCAGCGGGCGACTATGGTCACGAACTCAGCTATGCTGACCTCCCTGTCCGGCTGGAAGGTGCCGTCCTCATATCCGGCTATGTAGCCGGCTGCCACCATCTCGCCTATCTCCTCGTAGTACCACGAGCCGCTCTGCACATCGCTGAAGGCGGCGGGAGCCGCCCCGGCGGACGCGGTGACCGCCAGCGAGAGGGAGAGGGCCGCCGCCATCGCGGCCGACAACAGCTTTTTCATCTCGTCAATTTCCTTTCTCAGACATTGAACCTGAACAGGGTGACATCCCCGTCCCTCATCACGTAATCCTTGCCCTCGCTCCTCACGAGGCCGCGCTCGCGCGCCGCGGCCATGCTGCCGCACTCTCTGAGGTCGTCGAAGGCCACTATCTCCGCCCGGATGAAGCCCCGCTCAAAATCGGAGTGTATCTTGCCCGCGGCCTGCGGGGCCTTGGTCCCGCGCTTTATGGTCCAGGCGCGGCACTCGTCCGGCCCGCAGGTGAGGAAGGATATGAGCCCCAGCAGCGAGTAGGAGCACTTTATCAGCCGGTCCAGCCCGGCCTCCGTCATGCCCAGCTCCTCCAGGAACATCTCCCGGTCCTCCGCCGGCAGCTCCCTTATCTCCTGCTCTATCTTGGCACAGATGGGCAACACCTGCGCCCCCTCGGCGTCCGCTATCGCCTTCACGGCGAGGTAATAGCCGTTCTCCGAGTAGGAGGTGAAGCCGCTCTCATCCATGTTGGCGGCGTAGATAACCGGCTTGAGGCTCAGCAGGTCGGACTCCGCGGCCAGGGCCAGCTCGTCCTCGCTGCACTCCCAGCTGCGGGCGCTCTTGCCCTCGTTGAGATGGGCCAGCAGCCGCTCGAGGACCTCGGCCTCCCGGAGGAACTTCTTGTCCCCCCCCTTGGCCGCCTTTTTCACCCGCTCAATGCGCCGCTCGAGCACCTCCATGTCGGCCATGATGAGCTCGAGGTCTATTATCTCTATGTCCCGCGCCGGGTCGCAGCCGCCCTCGACGTGGATTATGTCCGGGTCGTCGAAGCAGCGCACCACATGTATGACGGCGTCGGTGCGGCGGATGTTCTCCAAAAATTTATTTCCCAGGCCCTCCCCCTTGGAGGCGCCCTTCACCAGTCCCGCTATGTCCACGAACTCGATGGTGGCCGGGGTATACTTCTTCGGCGAATACAGTTCCGCGAGGAAGTCCAGCCGCTCGTCCGGCACGGCCACCACGCCCACATTGGGCTCTATGGTGCAGAACGGGTAGTTCGCGCTCTCCGCCCCGGCGTTGGTTATGGCATTGAACAGGGTCGATTTGCCCACATTGGGCAGCCCCACGATGCCTAGTTTCATATATCTTCACATCTCCCTGGTCTGTCGGTATTTGCGGCGATATACAGCTGCCATAATAGAAGACTATAGCATAGGCTCCGGTTTTTTTCAATCACATACGGCCCAATTCCCCCAACTGTAATAGAAGTGCAAAAAACGGCGGGGGGCGCAGGCCCCCCGCCGCCGCTCTATTCGCTTTTGCCCGTATCAGGTGCGCCGTGGTCCTCCGCGCCGCCCTCGGCCTGCGGCGGAAGCGGCTGCGGCTCCGTCGGCTCGTCGAAGGTGTAGCTGATGTGCCTGGCCGGGGGCTCTATGGTGCTGTCCCGGCGGGCCGGAGTCGGCTTGGGAGGCGGCATCTCGCCGTGGCGGCAGAAGTAGCTGAAGTCCTCGCCGTCCATGCTCTCGTGCTTGAGCAGATACTCGGCCACGCCCTTTAGTATGTCGGCGTGCTCGGTGAGGATGCGCTCGCACGCTGCGTTGGCCTCGTCGAAGATGCGCTTGACCTCCTCGTCGATGATGGCCGCCGTCTCCTCGCTGTAGCTCTTGGTCATGCCGAAGTCGCGGCCGATGAAGATGCTGTGCCCGGAGCTGTCGTAGCTGATGGGGCCCAGCTTCTCGCTCATGCCAAACTGCGTCACCATGGCGCGCGCCAGGTGCGTGGCCTGCTGAATGTCGCCGCTGGCGCCGGTGGAGATGTCGTCCAGGAAGAGCCTCTCGCTCACGCGGCCGCCCAGGGACACCACGATGTTCTCAAAGAGCTCGGAATAGGAGTGGAAGTTCTCCAAATCCTCTTTGGGGCGGAAATATGTGGCGCCGCCGCTGGGCCCGCGGGGGATTATCGTGATATAGTGCACGGGGTCGGTGTGCTCGAGGAACTCGGCCACCACGGCGTGCCCGCCCTCGTGATAGGCGGTGAGCCGCTTCGCCCGCTCGCTCATCACCTTGCTCTTCTTCTCGGGGCCCATCTGCACCTTGCGTATGGCCTCCTCAATCTCATAGGCCGTGATGAAGCGCTTGCCGTTGCTCACGGCCATCAGCGCGGCCTCGTTGAGCAGGTTCTCCAGGTCCGCGCCGGAGAAGCCCGGCGTGCCGCGGGCGATGGAGTTGAGATCCACGTCGTCGCCCAGGGGCTTTCCGCGGGCGTGCACGCGCAGTATGGCCTCGCGGCCGCGGATATCGGGCAGCCCGATATAGACGCGCCGGTCGAAGCGCCCGGGGCGCGTCAGCGCGTTGTCGAGGATGTCGTCGCGGTTGGTGGCCGCCATGACAATCACGCCCTCGTTGTTGGTGAAACCGTCCATCTCCACCAGCAGCTGGTTGAGCGTCTGCTCGCGCTCGTCATGGCCGCCGCCGAGGCCGCTGCCGCGCTGGCGGCCCACGGCGTCTATCTCGTCGATGAAGATGATGGCCGGGGCCACCTTCTTCGCCTGGTCGAACAAATCGCGCACGCGGGAGGCGCCCACGCCCACATAGAGCTCCACGAAGTCGGAGCCGGAGATGGAGAGGAACTGCACGCCCGCCTCGCCGGCCACGGCCTTGGCGATGAGCGTCTTGCCCGTCCCCGGAGGGCCGACGAGCAGCACGCCCTTGGGGATGCGCGCGCCCATGTCGGTATAGGCCTTGGGGGTTTTGAGGAAGTTCACGACCTCCTGCAGCTCGGCCTTCTCCTCGTCGCAGCCGGCCACATCGGCAAAGGTGACCTTCTTCTGCTCCTCGCTGCCCAGCTTGGTGCGCGCCTTGCCGAACTTGCCCACTCCGGGGGCGCCCCCGCCGGACTTGTTCATCAGCGCGTACCAGAGCCCGAACATGGCGATGATGATGACGATATAGAAGACGAAGCTGAACCACCAGGGGGCCACCCAGCCCTCGTCGAGGTCATAGCTGCTGATTATGCCGTCCTCGTGCTGCTGCATTATGAGGTCCCGCATGTCGGACCAGAACAGCCCCACGTCATAGAGCCGGTAGGACACCGGCGCGTCGCCCGGCTGGGCGTCCTTCAGCGTGAGGACTATGTTCGAGCCCTCGATGTAGAACGACTCCACCTGCTCCGAGCGGAAGAGGTCAACCACGTCGGAGTATATGACCTGCTCCGTGTGCGTGGGGGCCACCATGCTGTAGATGACGGCCAGCAATATGACCATTATCAGGACGTAAAAACCGAGGTCTCGCGCCCGGTTTCTCTGAGGTTTCAAAAAAACGTCACTTCCTTCAAGCTGCTGTTTATTCTCCGGGGCGCTACTTCTCCGTCTCGTAGACCTCCGGCTTCAGTATGCCTATATACGGCAGATTGCGGTACTCCTCCGCGTAGTCGAGGCCATAGCCCACCACGAAGGCGTCCTCCACCTCGAACCCCACGTAGTCGGCGCGGATGTCCGCCCGGCGGCGGCTGGGCTTGTCCAGCAGCGTCACCAGCTTGATGGAGGCCGGGCGGCGCACCTCGAGGTACTGCTTGAGGTAGCTGAGGGTGATGCCGCTGTCGAGTATGTCCTCCACTATTATGAGATGCCGGCCGGCGATATCGCGCGAGAGGTCCTTGTTAATTTTAACCGCGCCGGTGGAGGTGGTGCCGTTGCCGTAGCTGGACACGGCCATGAAATCCATGGTGCAGTAGATGTCCACGCTCCTCAGCAGGTCCGCCATGAAGATGAAGCAGCCCTTGAGCACGCCCACGAATATGGGGTTCTTGTCCCGGTAGTCGCGCGTGAGCTCCGCGCCCAGCTCGCCTATGCGGGAGCGGAGCTGCTCCTCACTGATGAGTATACGCGCCAGATCTTCGCACATGCCTTTGCGCTCTGCCATATCTTTTCTCCCGAATATATCTAAATTTCCCCGAATTCAACTCTCAGCACGCTCTCCCCCGCCCGGGGCTGCGCCCGTTCGGAGGCGGCGAGGCCGCAGACCGCCAGCACGCCCTTTTCGTCCCTCAGCACTGGCACCAGCCCCCGTTTGGAGGCCGGCACGCGCGCCTCGGCGAACAAATCCGAGAGCTTCTTCGTGCAATGGCGGCGGGCCGGGCGCATGCTGTCGCCCGGTCGGGCCGACGTGCAGTATATAGTACCACAAATATTCTCATATGGGAAGAAAAAAGTGTTTAATGAACTGTTAATTCCTCCCGCGAAAACCGCGCGCGCGCAGCGCACTCTCAGCCCGGCCTCCGGCAGCTCCAGACCGCCCTCAAGCGGCAGCGGCCGCTCTTCCAGCACTCCGGGTGCGGCGGAGCCGAAGCGCAGCCGCCCCGCCTCGCACACGACGCGGCAGCCCGGCACGTCGGCAAAGCCGCGCCCGCTCCTGGCCGCCAGGCGCAGCACGGCCTCCACATGCGCCTCGGAGAGCGCGCGGGGGGCCAGCAGGCGCACGGCACGGGAGGCCACGGGCTTCGGCGCGCCCGCCAGTGCGTGCGCATCCACCCCCAGAGGCCCTGAGTTGCGCTCTATCAGCTCGCGGGCCAGCAACTCGAGAAATTCCTCGTCCCGGCGCAAAAGCCCGGCAGCGCGGCTCACAGCGGCCGAAAAGCCGGGGTTTATCTCCCGCAGCACGGGCACCGCCAGATGGCGCACGCGGTTGCGCGAGTAGTCGTCCAGGGCGTTGGTGCTGTCCTCCACGTGCTCCAGGCCGCGTTCGGCCAGGTATGCCTCCACCTCGGCGCGGGTCACCTCCAGCATGGGGCGCACCAGCCGCCCCCGGCGCGGCGGGATGCCGCACAGCCCGCGCAGCCCGGCGCCCCGGGCCAGGTTAAGCAGCATGGTCTCCGCGTTGTCGTCCGCCGTGTGGGCGGTGGCTATCAGCCCGGCGCCCAGCGCGTCCGCCGCGGAGTTTAAAAAGGCGTAGCGCAGCTCGCGCGCGGCCTCCTCGGTGCCCAGGGACTTCTCCGCCGCGTAGGCGGCCACGTCCCCGCGCCCGGCGAGGCACTCCACGCCCCAAGACTCGCACAGGGCGCGCACGAAGCGCTCGTCGCGCTCCGACTCCCCGCCGCGCAGGCAGTGGTTGTAGTGGGCGGCGCAGACGGCGTAGCCGTGCTCCCGGGCGCCCTCCAGGCAGCGGTGGAGCAGATACACCGAGTCCGCTCCGCCGGAGACGGCGCAGAGCACGCGCCCCGCCCCGTGCAGGGCGGAGTAGTCAAAGCGGTCACTCATCGTCGTGCCTGTTGGAGACCGAGACGAAGGTGGTGTATTCCGGCAGCCACATCAGCTTGAGCGTGCCGGTGGAGCCGCGGCGGTTCTTGAGGATTATCGCCTCGGCCTCATTGGGGTTCTCGCACTCCTTGTCGTAATAGCCCTCGCGGTAGAGGCCTATTACGACGTCGGCGTCCTGCTCTATGGCGCCGGACTCGCGCAGGTCGGAGAGCATGGGGCGCTTGTTCTGGCGGGACTCGTTGGCGCGGGAGAGCTGCGAGAGGCAGAGCACCGGCACTCCCAGCTCCTTGGCCATTATCTTCATCATGCGGCTTATGTCGCTCACGGCCTGGGTGCGGCTCTCATTCGACCAGCTGTGGCCGCTGCCCGCGGACTGCATGAGCTGCAGGTAGTCCACCACCACCAGTCCCAGGTCCTGCAGGCGGCGGCACTGGGCGTTCATGTCCGAGACGGTGAGGGAGGGGTTGTCGTCTATTCTCAAATCTGTGGCGCTGAGGATGCTCGCCGCGGAGCTGACCCGCCGCCACTCGTCGGAGCTGAGCCGGCCCGTCTGCAGCTTCTGGCTGTCCACCAGGCCCTCGCCCGCCAGCAGGCGGGTGACCAGCTGCTCGCGGGTCATCTCCAGGGAGAACACGGCCACGGTCTTGTGCGAGGTCTTGGCCACGTGCAGCGCCATGTTCAGCCCGATGCTGGTCTTGCCCATGCCGGGGCGGGAGGCGACGAGTATCAGGTCGCCCGGGCCCATGCCGAGTATCGTGCGGTCGAGGTCCGCTATGCCCGTGGTGAGGCCGGGGATGGCGCTCTCGCTGCTGGCCGCCTCGGAGAGCTGGTTGTACACATTCTGCACCACCACGGAGACGGGCGTCAGCCCGCCGGTGTTGCGGTCCTTGCGCAGGGCGTATATCTTCCTCTCGGCGGACTCGAGCATCTCGTCGGCCTGCCCGGCGCCCTCGTAGACCATGTTGGTTATCTCGTCGGCGGCCTCCGCCAGGCCGCGCAGCAGCGCGCGGTCGCGGACTATGGCCGCGTACTCCAGCACATTGGCCGCCGTGGGCGTTATCTGCATGAGCTCCATCAGGTACTGCTGGCTGGAGCCCTCTTTGTAGACGCCGCGGACCTTCATCTGGTCGAGCACCGTCACCGGGTCGATGGTCTGGCCATAGGAGAACATGGCGAACATCGTCTCGAATATCTCGCGGTTCTGCTGTATATAGAAGTCCTGGGACCTCACCTTGTCGATGACGTCGGCGATGCACCTCGGGTCTATGAGCATAGAGCCGAGCACCGCCTGCTCGGCGCTCGCCGAGTGCGGCGCCTGCCTGCCGAGAAGCTCGTTCATGGCCGCTCCTTCTTGAGAGAACTTATTTCTTTTCGGTCACCAGGACGTTTATCACGCCGCTTATCTCGCTGCCCAGGCGCGCCTTTACCTCGAAGCTGCCGAACTGCTTTATGGGCTCGGCCTGGACTATCTTGTTCTTCTCTATCTCTATCCCGTGCTGCTCGCGCAGGGCGTCGGAAATCTCCTGGCTGGTGACGGCGCCGAAGAGGCGGCCGCCCTGGCCCGCCCTGGCCTGTATCTGCACCACTATGCCCTGCAGGCGCTTGGCGTTCTCCTCGGCGAGGGCCCGCTCGCGGGCGGCCTGGGCCGCCTTGGCCTTCTCGCGCAGCTTGAAGGCGTTCACGGCGTCGGCCGTGGCCTCGCTGGCCAGCTTGCGCGGCAGGAGGTAGTTGCGGGCATAGCCGTCGGAGACCTCCTTCATCTCGCCCTTTTTGCCCTGTCCGCGGACATCCACGTTAAAAATGACTTTCATTCTCTTCTTCCTTTCTCATCCGTCCAGATACTCGTCTATGGCGGCGAAGAGGCCGTTGACGGCGCTGCGGATATCTGTGTCGTGCATCTGGGCGGCCGCCGCGCTGCGGTTGCCCCCGCCGCCCAGCTTCTCCATTATCATCTGCGCGTTTATGTCGCCTATGGACCTGGCCGAGATGTTGGCCCCGCCGTCGGCCGTGGGGCAGACGACGAAGGAGGCCTCCACGCCGGAGATGTTCAGCAGCTCGTCCGCCGCCTGAGCCACCACTATGCGGTCCTGCGGCTCGGCCGGCACGGCCACGGCGATGTTGCCCCGGTAGAGCCGGGCGCTCTGCAGTATCTTGTAGCGGGCCACGGTGTGCTCCATGTCGTTTTGCAGCAGCTTTTTGACCTCCGTGGTGTCCGCCCCGGCCCGGCGGAGGAAGGCCGCGGCCTCAAAGGTGCGCTCGCCGGTCCTTATGGTGAAGTTCTTCGTGTCCAGTACTATGCCGGCGAGCATGGCCTCCGCCTCGCAGCGGAGGATGTCGTCCGGGTCCACTATCTCCTGCAGCACCTCGCTCATCAGCTCGCAGACGCTGGAGGCGTAGGGCTCGTGGAAGGTCAGATCGGCGTTCTCGATATAGGTGGCGGCGCGGCGGTGGTGGTCTATCACGGCCACGCGCGTGCAGGTCTGCAGCAGGGCCTTGTCCTCCACCTGCTCGGGCCTGTTGGTGTCCACCACCACCAGCAGCGTGCGGCTGTCGGCCAGCAGCATGGCCTCCTGGGGGCTGATGAACACGCTCTTGTACTCCGGCTCGCATTTCAGCCGCTCTATGAGCAGCCCGGCGGCGTTCTTCACCGGGTCTATCACTATGCGGCAGGTCTTGCCCTTCTTGCGGGCTATGCAGCAGACGGCCACGGCCGAGCCCACGGCGTCCAGGTCCGCGAACTTGTGCCCCATGGCGAACACGCGGGAGGAGTCGGCTATCAGCTCCGCCAGGGCGTTGGCCATCACGCGGCTCTTGACCTTGGTCCGTGTCTCCACCTCGTTGCCGCGGCCGCCGAAGAACTCGAAGTTGAAGCGGTTTTTCACCACCGCCTGGTCGCCGCCGCGGGAGAGGGCCATCTCCGTGGCCAGGGAGGCGAACTGCCAGTCCTCGCCGAAGCCGCTGCCGTCCACGCCCAGGCCTATGCTCACGGTGGCGTGGATGCCGCTGGGGCTGACCACCTCGTGCACCCGCTCGAGGATGGAGAACTTGTCCTCCTTCATCTGCGAGAGCCAGCGGTCCTCAAAGACGAACACATAGCGGTCGCGGTCATAGCGCCGCACAAAGGCGTCCTTCCCGTCGCACCACTGGGAAATGCGGTCCTCCACGGCGTCGCGCAGCTCGTTCTTCACGCGGTCCGGCTGGTTCCTTATCATCTCGTCGTAGTTGTCGATGACTATTATGGACACCACGGGGCGGGATTCCTCGTACTTTATGCGCACGTCGTCGTACTCCGTGACATCCACCCAGTAGGCTATGCCCATAAAGCCGCGCTCGCGCCCCGCGCCCTCCTCCGAGGGGCGTATCAGGTTGCCGTGTATCTGATACTTGCGGCCGTTGGTCTCTATGAGCCCGGGGAACTGCGTCTTGCCCTCGTAGAGCCACTTGCTGTTGAACTCGGGCACCAGGTCGTCTATCCGGGCCTCGAAGCGCGCGCTGGAGACGCCGCACATGTCGAAAAATATCTGGTTTGCCCAGACTATCCGCGAGTCGTTGAGGGAGAACACGGCCATCGGCAGGGGGAAGTTCATCAGCGTGTTGTTCTTGGCCGTGTCCGCGTCGTAGGTGACGGACTCCAGGTAGTCCATCAGCTCGCGCCGGCGCTTGCGCGCCATGAAGAGCGACCAGACGACGAGCAGGAGGATTATCCCCCCCTCCACCGCCGCCAGGATATACTGCTCGACGAACAGCGAGGCCGCCGCGAAGGCGACGAGTATAAACAGATAGAGCCGCAGATTGGGCTCGACCAGTCTCTGGATTTTCTTGTTCACCGGACCACCCCTTCGCCCCCTGGGCACAGGTAAGAGACAAGACTCGATAATAGTTGATTATAGCACACGCCGCGCTCAACTTACAACAAAAAATTTGGCCCCCCGGGCCCAAACGGAGGCCGGGAGGGGCTTCCCCCTCCCGGCTGGATGTTCAGACGCCGGCGCCGTCCGCGCCGCCGTCCGCAGACTCGATGTACAGCTCCTCGCACTTGCACTGCGCCCGCTTGAGCAGCGCCTCCGCCTGGGCGGCCCCGCCGCCCTCCAGCAGCGCGAGCGCGTCGCTCACGGCGTTGAACAAGTGCAGGTACATCTCCTTGTATATGTTCTGCATCCATTTTCTCCTTGCACAGATCTGTGACATGGGGTTCCCCCCGGAGGCCGGCGAGACGTCAAAGGCCGAAGGAAGTATTTATCCGCCCCGCCGACCGGAAAGAGGGGGAAAACAGAGGCGCTATGCAGGCGAGTCGCCGGGCTTACGCCCAACTCCTCACAATACCCGCACAACGCCTTAACCCATCTGACACAAAGATCTGCTGCACAAGTAAACCCGTTATTCCCCGTTGCTATGGGAGGGGAAGTGGTGTATACTGTGGAGCAGGGCGC
Source organism: uncultured Oscillospiraceae bacterium (assembly GCA_944385765.1). Classification (GTDB taxonomy): domain Bacteria; phylum Bacillota; class Clostridia; order Oscillospirales; family Oscillospiraceae; genus Scatomorpha. The sequence goes on along the minus strand of CALWYL010000015.1, from coordinate 14,066 downwards.
AGAGTGATCTGTTGTGTGGGCGATGCTGCCGCCTGCGCAGGCCTGGGGGAGCCGGAATCTCCCCTGGGCCGCCTGTAGGGCCCTGTTCTCCTACAGAAAAACTGTCCGCACTGGCCGCGCCGTGGAGGCGCGGTTTTGTGTTTGGGCCTATTATACATCGGTTTTAAGGTAAATACAACCCCATGCGGCAAAAACTTCTATCACGGCTTTTTTCAGACGGCCGCGGGGGGCTGTACGTCCAGGATATAGTAGCCGCAGGCGTTGATGACCGTCGTGCCGTTATACTTCATCAGCCGCGGTATGTTGTGGCCGTATCTCAGGTGGGTGTGGCCGTGGATGAAATAGCGCGGGCGGTAGCGGTCCAGCAGCCTGAGGAACACCTCGAAGCCCTGGTGGGCCAGGTCCTCCCCGTCCCCCAGCCCGGCGGCCGGCGCGTGGGTGAGTATGATGTCCGGCGCGCCGCGCAGCAGCAGCTGCGGCTGGAGCTTGAGCACGCGGTTCATCATCTGCCTCTCGGTGTACTGGTGCGCGCCGCGGTTGTACATGCGGCTGCCGCCCAGGCCGAGTATGCGCAGCCCGTTCACGCTCACCAGCTTGCCGTCCACGCAGTCGCAGCCCTCGGGCGGGCGCTTGTCGTAGCCGGCGTCGTGGTTGCCGTGCACATAGAGCAGCGGCGCCCTGCCCATGGTCACCAGGAAGGACAGGTAGTCCGCCTTCAGGTCGCCGCAGGACAGCATGAGGTCTATATCTTTCAGCATGCCGGGCTGGTAGTAGTCCCAGAAGCGGGGGCTCTCCTCGTCGGCGACCAGCAGGATTTTCACTCTGCCTTTTCCTCCTTCGCGGGCGGTATCTCATCCCGGTATAGCCCCAGCTGCCGGACCAGCGCGTGCGACATGGGCAGCAGCTCGTCATAGGTGGGTATGCGCCCGTCCACGTTGTCGCAGAGCCAGTCCATGTTCATGACGTCATAGGGCCGCAGCCAGAGGCTGCCGTCGTTGTGCTCCCGCCCCTGCTGGTCGCGTATGGCGCAGTGGAAGGGGTCCACAAATCCGCTGCGCAGGCCCTTTTTCAGTATGCCGGCGAGCTGGCGCACCCCGGCCGGCAGGCTGTCGCTGAGCTGGACGTCTATTACGCCGCTCCTCATGCCCCACCAGTAGTTCACGGCGCGCTCGCCGGCCCGCTCGGCCGAGAGGCCCCAGGTGCCGTCCATGATGCTGCGCACCACGCGCTCGTAGAACTTGCCCCAGTCCCAGCAGGGCGAGGCCAGGGGGATGAGCGAGCCGTCCGGCAGGCGCTGGTAGGTGCCCCAGTCCCAGACATAGCTCGCCTGGCCGGCGGCTATGGCGTCGCGGTTCGAGATGACGGAGACGCCCTCCCGGGCGAAGTCCTCCGCCGGGCTGTCCTCCACGCAGGACCAGCGCAGGGCTATGCGCGCGCCGGGGTTGGTCATGCGAGCGCCGAGGGCGAAGGCGTTTATGCTGGCGGGCACCCCCAGGATGGGGTAGTTGGCCACATAGCCTATGCGCCCGCTGCCGCACATGGCCCCGGCGATGGCGCCGGTGATGAACTTGGCCTCATAGGTGCGGCAGTAATAGGTCCTGATGCTGGCGTAGGGCATGGAGAGCGAGCAGTTCAGCACGTGTATGTCCGGGTGGAGGGCCGCCGTCTTCAGGCACTGGCCTATCAGCGGCGGGGCCGTGGCGAATATCACGTCCGCCCCGTCGGCCACCGCGCGCTCCATCAGCCCGGAGGCGTCCTGCCCGCTCTCCGGGGCGTACATCCTCACGTTTATCTGGTCGCCCAGCTGGCTCTCCAGATATTGCCTGCCCAGGTCGTGCGTGCCCGTCCACTGGCTGCTCTCCGGGCGGAACGCGTGCACGAACGCCACGTTGAGGTGGTCCGGCAGGGGCTCCATGATGCGCGAGAGCAGTCCCCGCCGGGCTGCCTCCTCCTCCGGCTCGGGCGGGTCGGTCTCCACGGCTATGGGGTGGGCCTCCTGCAGCAGGCGTATCTCCGCCCAGACCGACTCTATGCTCTTGGTGAGCTCGGCGGCGTCCATGGGCTTCATGTCCGACAGCTTGTACACCCTCAGCCACACGAGCAGGGCCTCGGCCTCCGTCACGGCCAGCTTCTCCCGGTTCAGCTTGCGGAACACCTCGCGGAAGCGGGTGTAGCAGGCGGCGAAGGACTGGCGCTCGGCCTCTGTCCAGCTGTGGTCGGACTCATAGCCCAAAGCCTCCGTCAGCTTGGCGTAGTCCCCCGGGCGGCGGAAACGCACGCTGTAGAGCTTGGACAGGTTGTAAAAATTCAAAAACTCGTAGTACACCCGCACGCGCACGTCGTCCGAGTAGGCGGGGATGAGCCGCACCACGCGCGCGGATACGCTGGGCGCGCCGTAGCTCCTCATGACGCTCACGCGCTTGTGCCCCTCCTGCACGTAGAACTCGCCCATGTACTCGTAGCAGCTTATGGGGTCGTGTATCCCCTCGTCGCTCAGGTGGGCCGAGCAGAGGCTTATCCACTTGGCGGCGAACTCCGTCTCCACGGAGAGCAGGGGCATGTAGTTGGCGGCAAAGGCCAGGCGGCGCTCTGCGTTCTTGGTGCCCACTATCTGCTCCGAGGGTATGTCCATCACGCCCAGGTCCATGCGCCCGATGATGGTGGACTCGTCCAGCAGCTCGTCGAGCACGCGTATATACGGGTAGTTCCCGTTTATCATGCAGCTGCGGCAGTATTTTTGCCCCAGCTTGAGGGATCTGACGTATTGCTGATAGGCTTCCGATCTGTTCATATACAATCCCCGATCCTGAATGTCGTTATTGAGCCATACAGAGATATCATATATCCCCCGGGCGGCATAAATCAAGTGTTTAGGCCCAAAAAGCCTGTCTCCGGCAAAAAAATCTCCGGCGCCCGCCCGGCCGCGGCCGTTTTTGTCCGCGCCGGAGGCAGAAAACAGCTGCGCGGCCTCCGCATGGCGGAGGCCGCGCATTTTTCCGCGCCGTTTTCAGTTCTGCACGTAAATCTTCTGCGGGTGGATAATCTGCCTGGGGCAGACCTCGGCGCAGTGGCCGCAGGAGGTGCACTTGTCGTAGTCTATCACGGCCACGTTGTCCCTGACGGTTATCGCCCCGGCCGGGCACTCGCGCTGGCACTTCATGCAGCCGATGCAGCCCGCGTCGCAGACCTTGCGCGTCCTCGCGCCCTTGTCCGTGCTGTGGCAGCCCACCAGCACCGCCTGCTCATAGGGCACCTTGCGGATTATGTGCTTGGGACACGCGGCGGCGCAGGCCATGCAGGCCACACACTTCTCGCGGTCCACCTCCGCCACGCCGTTGACGATGTGCATGGCGCCGAACTGGCAGGCCCTCACGCAGTTGCCCAGGCCGACGCAGGAGAACTGGCACTCCTTGGGGCCGCGGTTGCCGAAGCGCATGGCGGCCAGGCAGTCCTGCGGGCCCTCGTAGTTGAAGAACATCTTCGCCTTGTCCGCGCTGCCGGAGCAGGGGACGAAGGCCACGTATTTCACCGGGGCCGCGGCGTCGAGGCCCATGACAGCGGCCACTTTCTCCGCGGCGGCGGCCCCGCCGGGGCCGCACTTGTTGGGGGGCGCCTCGCCCGCCACCACGGCGGCGGCGTAGGCGTCGCAGCCGGCGTAGCCGCAGCCGCCGCAGTTGGCGCCGGCCAGGGCCGCGCGGACCTCGTCTATGCGCGGGTCCTGCTCCACATAGAATATCTTGGCGGCAAAGGCCAGTATCGCGCCGAACACGGCGCCCATGATGCCCAGCACCAGGATGGCGTAAAGTACATTCAGCATATCTCTCGCCCTCCCTCAGCCTATCTGCATGCCGGAGAAGCCCATGAAGGCCAGGGCCAGCAGGCCGGCCGTCACCAGGGCTATGGGGAAGCCCTCGAAGCTCTCGGGGTAGTCGGCAAACTGGAGGCGGTCGCGCACGGAGGCGAACAGCACTATGGCCACCATGAAGCCCAGGCCGCCGGTGACGCCGTAGACGACGCTCTCGATGAAGTTGTAGTTGTTCTGCACGTTCAGCAGCACCACGCCCAGCACGGCGCAGTTGGTGGTGATGAGCGGCAGGTAGATGCCGAGGGCGGTGTAGAGCGAGGGGATGGACTTCTTGAGGAACATCTCCACGAACTGCACCAGCACGGCGATGACCAGGATGAAGGCCAGGGTGCTCATGTAGCCCAGTTCAAGGCTGACGAGCAGCTCGTTGACGACATAGCATATCGCCGAGGAGAGGCCCATGACGAAGGTGACGGCGATGCCCATGCCCACGGCGGTGTCTATCTTGGTCGAGCAGCCGAGGAAGGGGCAGCAGCCGAGGAACTGCGAGAAGATGAAGTTGTTTATCAGTATCGCGCCGAGCGATATCGTGAGCACGGATTCAAGCATTGTTCGCAGCCTCCTTTACTACCTCGACCTTGGCGGCGCGCTCCGCGGCCTCCTTCTTCTCGGCCGACTTGCGCAGGGCGTACTGCATGGCCGCGAGGAGGGACGCCAGAGTGAGGAAGCCGCCGAAGGGCATGATGAGGATGGTCGCGCCGAACTGCTCGGGGAAAATGCGTATGCCGGCGGCGGAGCCGTCGAAGGAGACGCGCAGCGCCCCGTCGACTATCTCGAAGATGCCGGTGCCGAAGGTACCGGAGCCGAGCAGCTCGCGTATCAGGCACATCAGCACCAGCACCACCGTGTAGCCGAAGCCCTGGAAGATGCCGTCGAAGAAGCTGGGCCCGATGGGCTCATGCTGGCAGAAGGCCTCTGCGCGGCCGATGATGATGCAGTTGACGACTATCAGCGGGATAAACACGCCCAGCGAGGCCGACAGCGCCGGGATAAAGGCCTGCAGCAGCAAATCGACTATGGTGACGAAGCCGGCGATGACCACGACGAAGATGGCCAGGCGGATGTCGTTCGGTATGGCCTTGCGCAGGGCGGAGATGGCCACGTTGCAGCAGGTGAGGATTATCAGCACGGAGAGGCCCATGCCTATGCCGTTGAACAGCGAGGTGGTGATGGCCATGGTGGAACACATGCCTATGCGCTGCACCAGCACGGGGTTGTTGGTGATGAGGCCCTCTTTGAACTGTTGTTTGAGATTCACTCCAAGTCCCCCTTTCAGCCGAGCGCCTTCACGGCGGCGATGGCCGTGTTGGCCGCGTTGGCCATGGCGCGAGAGGATATGGTGGCGGCGGTGATGGAGTCCACCGTGCCGCCGTCCTTGGTCACCGCCATGCCCTCGGTCTGGCCGATGAAGCTGTCGGTGAACTCGGGTTCGGTTATCTTGGCGCCCAGGCCGCTGGTCTCCGCGTGGTCTATGACGCTGGCGCCGGTTATGGAGTAGTCCGGGGCGCTCACGCCGAAGGCGGCGGTGATGGAGCTCTGGGCCCCGGAGAAGGTGAGCTCGACCACCCAGCCCTCGTCGCCGGCGCGGGATATGGCGTTCACCGTCTCCCAGGCGTCCTCGTCAAAGGCCACGGTCTCGTATTCGCCGTCATAGGGCAGCACGGCCTGGTAGGCCGCCGCGGTCTTCTCCCGCTCGCGCTCCGCGATTATGTCCTTGGTGAAGTAGTTCACCAGGCCCAGCACGCCGGAGGTGATGGCGGAGACCACAAAGAGTATGAGCGCCAGACGGATTATCTGGTTGGGCGCTTTCTTGGTCGCAGTCATGCGGAAGCCGCCTCCTTTGCCTTTTTCTTGGCCTCTTTCTTCGCGCTCTTGGCGGCCTTAACGTCCTCGGCGCTGACGCCGAACTGGCGCGGGCGGGTGACGCGGTCGACTGCCCAGGCGCAGCAGTTCATTATCAGTATGGCGTAGCTTACGCCCTCGGGGTAGGAGCCGAAGTAGCGTATCAGCACGGTCAGCGCGCCGCAGCCGGCGCCGAATATCAGCTGGCCCTTGAGCGTGACGGGGCTGGTGGAGTAGTCTGTTGCCATGAAGAAGGCGCCCAGCAGCAGCCCGCCGGAGAGGAGGTTGTACACGGTCCAGTCCAGGCGGCCGTAGCCCTCTCCGCCGAATATCAGGCAGAGGACGGCCACGGTGCCGATGAAGGCCGTGGGTATGCGCCAGGTTATCACCTTGCGCCAGAGCAGGTAGGCCGCGCCCACCAGTATGGCCAGCGAGCTCACCTCGCCCATGCTGCCGGGTATGCCGCCCAGGAAGAGGGAGCCGTAGTTGAAATACTCAGGCATGGCCGTGCCGGCCTTGAGGTAGCTCAGCGGGGTGGCCATGGTGGAGGCGTCCACCACCGTGGCGCCGAGCGTGGTGGGTATGGCCCAGCTGGTCATGAAGGCCGCGTAGGCCGCCGTGAGGAAGGCGCGGCCGGCCAGCGCGGGGTTGAGGAAGTTCTTGCCTATGCCGCCGTAGAGCTGTTTTACAACCACGATGGCGAAAAAGGCGCCTATCACGCACATCCACCAGGTGGCGTCGCTGGGCAGCACGCAGGTGAGCAGGAAGCCGGTGACCACGGCGGAGAGGTCGCCCACGCTGCGGCTCTTCTTCATCAGCTTCCTGTAGCCCCACTCGAAGAACACGCAGGAGAACACGCTGACCGCCAGGAGCAGCAGCACCTTTACGCCGAACTGGTATACGCCCACGGCCAGGGCCGGCACCAGGGCGATGATGACGTCCAGCATGATGCGCGTCGTGTCCCTGTCCGTCCTCACCAGGGGGTTGGACGAGACGGTGAACAGCCTTTTCTCTTCCATCAGGCGTGGACCTCCTTTCCTGCCGCGGCCGCGGCGTTTATCTTCGCGGCCTCCGCGCGGGCGCGCTCCTCAGCCCTCTTGGCGTTGAGCATGGCCTTGCCCAGCTTGAAGGTGTGGGTGAGCGGGAGCCGCCCGGGACATCCGTAGGAGCAGCTGCCGCACTCGAAGCAGTCCATGACGTGGTACTCCTCCATCTTCTTGTAGTCGCCCTTGTGCACGAACATGTACATGTATATGGGCTGAAGCTTCATCGGGCAGTGGGCTATGCAGTTGCCGCAGCGGATGCAGACGGGCTCTTCAATGTCCCTGTCCTCCTTGTCCGTGAACACCAGGAGGCCCGAGGCGCCCTTAACGCTGCCGGCGGAGATGTCCGCCACGCAGATGCCCATCATGGGCCCGCCCATGCAGATGCGCCGCACGTCGCCCACGAAGCCGCCGGCCTCGCTGAAGATGTGCTCCAGGGGCGTGCCGAAGCGCACCAGCAGGTTCTGGGGCTCCCTCACGCCGCTGCCGGCCACCGTGACCACGCGCTCGATGGCGGGCACGCCCTCGTAGCACGCGCGGTATATGCTGTAGGCCGTGTATGTAGACACCACGTTGGCCCCCACGCCGGAGGGCAGCCCGCCCGGCTTGACCTCGCGGTTGGTCACGGCCTTCACCTGCATCTTCTCGGCGCCCTGGGGGTACTTGACCACCTCGGGCACTATCTCTATGCCGTATTGGGCCGGATTGAGGCTGTTGAGCAGGTCGATGGCGTCCTGCTTGTTGCGCTCTATGCCGTAATAGCACTTGTCGAGCCCGTGGGCTATGCGCACCAGCTCTATGCCCTTGAGCAGCTCTTCGGGGTGCTCGAGCATCGTGCGGTGGTCGCCGCAGAGATAGGGCTCGCACTCGGCGCCGTTGATGATAAGCGTGTCCACCTTGCCGCGGGCCCCCTGTATCTTGAAGGCGGTGGGGAACATGGCCCCGCCCATGCCCGTGATGCCCGCCTCGCGGATGCGGGCGATTATGGCGTCCGGGTCCTTCAGCTGCTCGGGGGTGAGCGGCTGCATGTCCTCGCAGGGCGTGTCCTGGAAGTCGTTCTCAATCACGACGGACACCACCATGTCGCCCAGCATGTGCCTCCTGGGCTCCACGGCCACTACCTTGCCTGATACGGAAGCGTGGACAGGTGCGGAAATCGGCGCGTCGCTCGCGCCGATGAGCTGTCCCATCTTCACGGTGTCGCCCACCTTGACCGTGGGCTGGTTGGGCGCGCCTATGTGCTGTATCATCGGCAGCACCACCTCTTTGGGCGGCGCTATCGTGCGCACCGGCGACTTTGCGGCGGTCTTCTCATAGTTTGGGTGAACGCCGCCGTAATACTTAAAAGGCATGAGCATCACCTCTCATAATTTTGACTAAACAATAGTAACACATTTCGTATAAAGTGTCCAGCTAAAATGAATCCCAAAACGTCATTTTATGCTGATTATTTCTTAACGAGCATGACTTTTCCTTGACAATTGCAATAAAAATTGCATTTTTACGCTCTTTCACGTTTTAATCCGCTGATTTTACATCTTTTCCAGCGTAAGATTGATAATAGTTTAACATTATCGATATTTATTTGTCAATAAATATGTTAATTTTATAACAACAATGCCGCTTAACAAATCCCCGTCTTTCGTGTAGAATAGGCGATATACAGTCTCTGGCAGGCGCGGCGCCGGACGGCGGAGGCAAAAACACTCTTGAAAGCGCCGTGCTGTACATGGTATTTTTTATACGGGCCCCGGAGCGCACCTCTCCGGCCGGCCCAGCTACACAGGAAAGGAAGTGGCCCAATGCTGACGACTGAATGGGGAGAGGCCCTCGACCGCTCAGCCCCCCTGCCTGAGTATCCGCGCCCGCAGCTGGTGCGCGACAGCTATATCAACCTCAACGGCCCCTGGGAGTACGCTTTCACCGGCGACATGCGCGCGCCGTCGGAGTTTGAGGGGGAGATTGTCGTCCCCTTCGCCCCCGAGTCCGCCCTCTCCGGCGTGGGGCGCACCCTGCGCGGCGGCGAGTACCTCTGGTACCGGCGGAAGCTGGTGCTGCCGGAGGGCTTCAACCGCGGGCGGGTGCTGCTGCACTTCGGCGCGGTGGACCAGACCGCCCGCGTCTGGGTGAACGGGCGGGACGCCGTGGCCCACACCGGCGGCTATCTCCCCTTCTCCGCCGACATAACTGAGCTGCTGGAGGAGGAGAACACCATCCTCGTGCGCGTCTCCGACGACACGGACGAGAGCTGGCACACCCGCGGCAAGCAGAAGAGCAGGAGGGGCGGCATCTGGTACACGCCGCTCTCCGGCATCTGGCAGACCGTCTGGTGCGAGAGCGTGCCTGAGCAGTATATCCGCGGCCTCTTCATCACGCCCCGGCTCGCCGAGCGGGCTGTGGAGCTCTTTGTGGACGGCGAGGGCGAGTGCCGCGCCGTGATAGACGGCGAGGAGTACCGCTTCCCCGCCGGGCAGCCGGCGGTGCTGGAGCTGCACGGCCGCGTGCGCGAGTGGACGCCGGAGGCCCCCGAGCTCTACCGCTTCTCCCTCACCCTGGGGGAGGACCGGGTGGAGAGCTACTTCGCCATGCGCTCTTTCGGCGTGGGCGAGGACAGGGACGGCGTGAAGCGCCTGCTGCTCAACGGAAAGCCCTATTTCCACAACGGCGTCCTCGACCAGGGCTGGTGGCCCGACGGGCTCTACACCGCGCCCAGCGACGAGGCGCTGGAATTCGACATCCAGACCGCCAAGGCCATGGGCTTCAACATGCTCAGAAAGCATGTGAAGGTGGAGAGCGCGCGCTGGTACTACCACTGCGACCGCCTGGGCATGCTTGTCTGGCAGGACATGCCCAATGGCGGCGGTAAATACAGCCCCGCCGTGGTCTCCGCCCCCCTGCTCACCGGCTGGCACATGCGCGACGACAAATACGGCGCCTTCGGCCGCAAGAGCGAGCGGGGCCGCCGCGAGTTCACCGCCGAGCTGAGGGAGATGGTGCTCGCTCTCTACAACTGCCCCTGCATCGCCATGTGGGTGCCCTTCAACGAGGGCTGGGGCCAGTTCGACGCCGAGCAGAACGTGGAGGCCATACTCTCCATCGACCAGACGCGCACCATAGACCACGCCAGCGGCTGGCACGACCAGGGCATAGGCGAGATAAAGAGCCTGCACGTCTATTTCGACGAGTACCGCCACACTCCGGACAAGCGCGGGCGCTGCGTGGTGCTCAGCGAGTTCGGCGGCTACACCTGCCGCGTGGACGGCCACGCCATGAACGAAAAGGCCTTCGGCTACAAGAAGTTCAAGTCCCCCTCCGAGCTGAGGACGGGCCTGATGACGCTCTACGACGGGCAGATACGCCCCGCCGTGCGCAAGGGCCTCTCCGCCACGGTCTACACCCAGCTGACGGACGTGGAGGACGAGCTCAACGGCCTCATCACCTATGACCGCCGGGTGCTCAAGCTCGCGCCCGACGCGGTCGCCAGGACCGTGAGAATGCCCGACTTCCGTTGAGACTGTGCACGCCGCCCTCCCCTTCCCGCCCAAATTGGTGAAAGATGTGCCTTGCCACGGCGGCGGCGGGGGTGTTATAATGGAAAACGCGTTTTATGCAAATATCGGTCGAGGAGTTGTTACTGCAGCATGAACTATGAGCACCTGCGGCGTGAGGACGCGGAGATATTCTCCGCCATGGAGAGCGAGCTCCAGCGCCAGCGCGACCACATAGAGCTTATCGCCAGCGAGAATTTCACCTCCCCCGCTGTAATGGAGGCCGTGGGCAGCCATCTGACCAACAAATACGCCGAGGGCTATCCCGGCAAGCGCTTCTACGGCGGCTGCGAGTATGTGGACATAGTGGAGAACATCGCCCGCGAGCGCGCCGAGCAGCTCTTCGGCGCCGAGCACGCCAACGTGCAGCCCCACGCCGGCAGCCAGGCCAACGTCGCCGTCTATCTGGCGCTGTGCAAGCCGGGCGACGTGATAATGGGCATGGACCTCGCCTGCGGCGGCCACCTCACCCACGGGTCCAGGGCCTCCATAACCGGCAAGTACTTCGACGTGCACCCCTACGGCGTGGACCGGGAGACCGAGCTCATAGACTACGACGAGATGGAGCGCATGGCCAAGGAGCTCCGGCCTAAGATGATAATCTCCGGCGCCAGCGCCTACTCCCGCATCATCGACTGGCAGCGCATACGCGGGATATGCGACGAGGTCGGCGCCTACATGTTTGTGGACATGGCGCACATCGGCGGGCTGGTCGCCGCCGGGGCCCACCCCTCGCCCGTGCCCTATGCCGACGTGGTCACCACCACCACCCACAAGACCCTCCGCGGCCCCCGCGGGGCCGTCATCCTCTGCAAGGCAGATTTGGCCAAGAAGATTGACTCCGCCATCTTCCCCGGCAGCCAGGGCGGCCCGCTGATGCACGTCATAGCGGCCAAGGCCGTCTGCTTCAGGGAGGCCATGACGGAGGAGTTCCGCGATTACCAGTTCCAGACCGTGAAAAACGCCAGGGCCCTGGCCGAAACGCTCTCGGCCGGCGGCGTGCGCCTGGTCTCCGGCGGCACGGACAACCACCTGATGCTGGCCGACGTCATGAGCATGGGCGTCACCGGGCGCGATATGCAGGAGCGGCTCGACCGGGCCAACATCACCGCCAACAAGAACGCCATACCCTTTGACCAGCAGCCGCCCCACCTCGGCAGCGGGGTGCGTTTCGGCTCCCCCGCCTCCACCTCCCGTGGAATGAAAGAGGCCGAGTTCGTCCGCATAGGCGAGCTCATCCTCCGTCTCATGCGCGAGGGCGAGGAGGCCGTGCCCTCCGTGCGCGAGAAGGTGCTCTCGCTTTGCGAGCGCTTCCCCCTCTACAGGGACATAATATGAACGACCACCGGGGGAGGGCCAGGCCCTCCCCCGGCTCTTTATCCGGGCCTAGCGCCCTCCTGGAGGGAAAAATGTACCGCATTTTAGTAGTTGAGGACGACGCGGTGATTGCGTCCGCCGTCCGCCGCCACCTGGAGAGCTGGGGCTGGGAGGTGCGGTGCGCCGAGGACTTCTCCGACATCCTCGGTGAGTTCCAGCGCTTCGACCCCCAGCTCGTGCTGCTCGACGTCTCCCTGCCCTTCTTCAACGGCTACCACTGGTGCGCGGAGATAAGGCGCCACTCCGCCGTGCCGGTGATGTTCATCTCCGCCGCCTCGGACAGCATGAACATCGTCATGGCCATGAACATGGGCGGCGACGACTTCATAGCCAAGCCCTTCGACCTCAACGTGCTCACCGCCAAGGTCCAGGCCCTGCTGCGCCGCGCCTACGGCCTATCCGGCGCGCGGAACGTGATAGAGCGCGGAGGGGCCGTGCTGGACCTCTCCTCCGGCGAGCTCTCCGCCGGCGGGGCGTGCACGGAGCTGACCAAAAACGAGCTGCGCATACTCAGGACGCTGATGGAGAGCCGCGGCGTGGTCAGCCGCGACGAGCTGATGCTCAGCCTCTGGCAGACCGACAGCTTCGTGGACGAGAACACCCTGACCGTCAACGTGGGCCGCCTCCGGCGCAAGCTGGAGGGCCTGGGCCTCGACGACTTCATCAAGACCAAAAAGGGCCTCGGCTACTACGTCGCTGACTGAGCGCCCGGCCCCATGGAGGTTATATCTAATGCTGGACTGCATCGCCGTCGGCCTCGGCGGCTTTATCGGCTCCGTGCTGCGGCACCTGGCGGGCAAGCTGCCCCTGGGCGGCGCGGCGCAGGGCTTTCCCCTCGCAACACTGCTCATAAACGTCCTGGGCTCTTTCGCCATAGGGCTGATAGCCGCCCTGGCGGCCCGGCGGCCCGAGCTGGACGCGCGTCTCCTGCTCTTCGCGCGCGTGGGGCTGTGCGGCGGCTTCACGACCTTCTCCACCTTCTCGCTGGAGACCTTTGAGCTGCTCCGCGCGGGCTCCTGCGGCGCGGCCGCGCTGTACGCCCTGCTCAGCGCCGCTCTCTGTGTCCTGGCCGTGCTGCTGGCGCACCTGTTGGTGAAGGCATGAGCGCACTCGCCTATCTGCGCCGGCACTGGAAAGTCGTGCTGCTCTTCGCCGCGTTCTGTGCCATATTTGCCGCCGTGTTCTCCCTGTATGACCTCCCCGTGGAGGCGGTGGCCTACGCCTCGCTGCTCTGCCTGGCCGCCGGGGCGGTGATGTTCGTCGTCGGCCTTATCCGCTGGCGCGCCCGGCTGAGGGTGCTCGAACAGATGCGGCGCACCGTCTCCGTCTCCCTCAAGGAGCTGCCCGCGCCCAGCGGGCGCGTGGAGGAGGAGTACCAGCGCCTGCTGGCCATCCTCTGGCGCGAGCGCTCGCGCATCGAGGCCGAGTCGGCCCGCGAGCGTCGCGAGGCGGAGGACTACTACACCCTCTGGGCGCACCAGATTAAGACGCCCATCGCCGCCATGCGCCTGCTGCTGCAGCAGGACGGCGCGGCTGACGCCGGGGCCCTCTCCGCCGAGCTGCTGCGCATCGAGGGCTATGTGGAGATGGCCCTGGGCTACGTGCGCCTGGAGAGCGAGAGCTCCGACCTCGTACTGCGCAAGTGCCCCCTCGACGGCGTGCTCCGCGGCTGCCTGCGCAAATACGCCCCGCTCTTCATACTCAAAAAGCTGCCTCTCGACTTCCGTGAGACGCACATGACCGTGCTCACAGACGAGAAGTGGCTGGCCTTTGTCATAGAGCAGCTGCTCTCCAACGCCCTCAAATACACCCGCGGCGGCCACGTCGCCGTCTACGCCCGCGAGCGCGAGCTGGTGATAGAGGACACCGGCATAGGCATTGCGCCCGAGGACCTGCCGCGCGTCTTCGAGCGCGGCTTCACCGGCTACAACGGGCGTGAGGACCACAAGTCCACCGGCCTGGGCCTCTACCTCTGCAGCCGCGCCTGCCGCAAACTGGGCCACGCCCTGCGCCTGGAGTCTGAGCCCGGCCGCGGCACGCGCGCCCTCATCCGCTTCTCCGACGAGACCCTTCTCCTAGAATAGCCAGGCTGCGCCTGGAGGCAATTCGCGCACAGCGGCGGGCGCATAGGCCCGGGTTCCGGCCCGCGCTGATGAGCACACGAAAAACTACAGCTTCCCCAGGCTGCGCCTGGAGGCAGAGCGCGCACGCAGGTGCGCGGTCAGGCAAAGTTTGCGCCCGCGCTGAAAGCGGGCCGTATCTCGTGCGTTTCCCAGGCTGCGCCTGGGGGCAGAGCGCGCACGCAGGTGCGCGGCAGGCAAAGTTTGCGCCCGCGCTGAAAGCGGGCCGTATCTCGTGCGTTTCCCAGGCTGCGCCTGGGGGCAGAGCGCG
>CALWYL010000014.1 GCA_944385765.1 uncultured Oscillospiraceae bacterium | reverse complement strand
TGACGGGGGGCGTCACCGTGCCCGGGGTGTCGTCCTCGTCGTCCTGCGAACCGTCGGGGTACTCCTTGGCGCCCTCGTCCACCAGGTGCTTGTCTATGCGCATAAGCAGCATGGCGACTTCCGCGCGCGTGAGCTGCCGGCCGGGGTCAAAGCGCCCGTCGCCGCCGCCCTCGAACACGCCGCACTTCCACATCAGCTCCGCGGCCTCGCGCGCGTACTCCGGGATGGAGTCGTAGTCCGCGGGCAGGCCGTCCGTCACGGCCGCCGGGGCGGATACGCGCAGATACTGCAGCAGCCGATAGAGGAAGAGGGCCATCTGCGCCCTGGTCACGGGGTCGTTGGGCGCAAAAAGCCCCTCGCCCACGCCGAGGGTGATGCCGCTCTCCACGGCCCAGCTCACGTACGGCTCGTACCAGCTGCCGCGCTCCACGTCAGTGAAGCCGCTATCGCCGCTGTAAGCGGACTCATCTATCTGAGCCACGCGCCCCAGCACGGTGACCATCATCGCGCGGGTCATGCCGCCGTTGGGCTCAAACATCGTGTCGGACGTGCCGTTGAATATGCCGTGGCTGACGACATAGTCCACCGCTTCGCTGAACCAGTCGCCGTCGCGCACGTCCGTGAAGCCCACGCGCCCGGCGCCGAGGGCCGAAACGGGCAGCATCGTCATCACAATAGACAGCGTCATTATAACGGCTATCAGCCGCTTTCCCGTTCCCTTTTTCATCCGTTACACTCTCCCCTCAGGGTTTTCTGTGGATGGCCCGCCGCGGCGAAACCATCCATTAAAATTATAACATCAAGCCCGGGCCGGTGGAGATGTCGTCTGCGTCAGATACGCGTCGTTCACGTCACGCGCCAGGTTCGCCCTTGCCCCGGCGGTGCGTTGTGGTTATAATGTCAGTCAAAGAGAGAGGTGTCGGCTGTGAAAAAACGGGTACTGCGCTGCTGCTGCGCGGCGGCATTCCTGCTGCTGTGCGTGGGCACGGCGCTGTTTTTGCAGCGCTTTGCCAAATATGAGAGCACCACTGCCTATCTGGAGTGGAGCGGGCAGTGGCTGGTCACGGCCGACGGCGCGGCCGAGCCGTTTTCCGCGGACGGCATCCCCATCTTAGGCGAGGGGGAATACTACCGCTTCGAGGCCACGGTCCCGCCGGACACAGCCAACGGCGACTGGCTCATATTCGAGGTCGCCAATCTGGAAATCGCCGTCTATCTCGACGGGCAGGAAATCTACCGCTCCGCCTCGCTGCAGTCCGGCAGCACGGCCAACCTGGGCCAGGTGCAGCTCCCTCTGCCCGGGGGCGGCGGCACGCTGGTGATGGAGCTGCGCCCGCTGGGCCAGGCACAGGGCGTTTTCCCGCCCCTGGCGCGCCTTACGTCAGACCCCATGGACCAGGCGGGCTCCATAGCCTACGCCAACTACTACTCCATCCCCGCCGGCATGACAGCGGCATTCTTCCTGCTGCTCTGCGCGCTGTTTTTTCTGGGGCTGTATAACGGCGTGGCCGTCTGGAGGCTGCTGCTGCTCATATTCGCCGCTGCCGGACTGACCATAGCGCCGCTGGCCGTTGGCTTCGGCTTCGATTTCCTCCCCGAAGCGCTGATGAACGCCGTGTCCTGGCAATGGGTGCAGAACCTCTCATCCCTCGCCGTGCTGGCCTACCTGCTGAGCAGCCGGGACCGCTTGTTCTGGCGCTGGCTGGGAGGCGTGACGCTCTGCAGCGCCGCGGCGCTGCTGGCCTGTTACCTGGTCTCCCGCGCCTCGGGCGGTTTTCTAGCGGGCTACCTCGACTCCGAAATCCGCGTGCTCTTCTCCACCGGCGTCTACAGCGGTCTGCTCTTTTGGCTGACGCACTGGCTGGTGGCGGTCTGCGCGCTGCTCTCCGCGATGGAGCTGGCCCGCAAGCTGTCCGCCACCCGGGCGGAGGCCCGCGCGCTGGCCGTAAAAGAGCGCGTGACGGCGGAGAACTACCAGTCCCTGCTGGACAAGCACCGCGAGACGGCGGTGCTGCGCCACGAGTGGAAAAACCAGTTATCCGCCCTCCGGCTCCTGGCGGAGGGCGGGGACGCCGCGGCGCTGAAGGCGCGGCTCGACGAGCTCTCCGGCATGCTGGACCGACTCGACCCCCGGCAGTACACCGAGCACCGGGCCATCAACGCCATATTGCAAAATGCCGCCGCCAGGGCCGCACGGCAGGAAGTTGATTTCCACTGCAGCGCCCTGGTGCCCGCCGGGCTGAAGATAGATGAGGCCGATCTCTGCACGCTGCTCATCAACCTGCTCGACAACGCTATTGAAGCCGCATCACGCGTGCCCGCGCCGCGCAGGCGCGAGGTGAGCTGCCACATCAAATACCACCAGGGCTATCTGGCCGTCTCCTGCGTGAACAGCTACCTGGGGCCGCTGCGCGTGGACGAAGCCGGCCGGCCGCTGACAGATAAATCAGGCCCCGGCGAACATGGCCTGGGCCTGATGCAGATGCGCGCCGTGGCGGAAAAATACCACAGCCGCCTGAATATAAGTTCCGACGACGAGACCTTCACGGCGGAGACCGCCCTGCAGGTGCCATAAAACAACACAACGGGGCGCCGCGGCGCCCCGTTTTCAGGTTGTGTTGAGATAGTGGACGAACCGCTCCTGCACCCGCTCATAGTAGCTGCGCCCCACGGGGACGAGGGTGCCGTCGTCCAGCAGCACGCCCCGGCGGTCCATGCCGGAGATGTGCCTCATATTCACCAGGAAGCCCCTGTGGCAGCGGCAGAATATCCGCGAAGGCAGCAGGCGCTCCAGCTCAGATAGGTTTATGCGGTAAAAGCGCGCGCCATCCGGCAGGTAAGCCACGGCCATTTGGTCCTGGCTCTCGATATAGCGCAGCCCGCGAAGGGGCAGGGAGAACACCCCCGTTTTCGTGTGTATGGACACTGTCTCCGGCGTATGGTGCAGCCGCAGGTCGGTGCTCAGAGCGTCGGCCAGCTCAGAGCGCTCCACGGGCTTGAACAGGTACTGTATGGGCCGCACGGCATAGCCGTCTTTCAAAAAATCGCTGCTGCCGGTGATAAAGAGCAGGCTCACGTTCTCATCCCAGGTGCGCAGCTGCTTCGCCAGTTCAATGCCCGTCTTTCCGTCCATCAGGATGTCCAGGCACAGCAGGTCAAAGCGCTCGCCGGCGGAGAGCGCGCTTTCCAGCTCATCCGCCCTGGAAAAAGCCGACACGGAGTGCTCCACGCCCCAGCCGCCCAGTATCTCGCTGCAAAGAGCGCACAGTGCGCCTCTCACCTGTTCCTCGTCCTCGCACACCGCAAGCCGGTACATCCGCTCTCACCCCCTATCTCATTTTACCACGCTTATCCCATCACTTCAAGATGGTAAACAGCCCGCATCCTCCCGCGGACTGTTCGGCGCAAGGGCAGGGGGGAAGTTGAATCGGATTTCCCCGCGTGATATAATAAAGTGTCCAGGAACAGCCAGCCGCAACCAGTGGTTGCGGCTGTGCAAAGCCGGATTGGTTGACTCTTGGGCGGGCGAGCGGGTATACTGCGTTACGGGAGGCGAGAGGCATGGAGCTTTCAAATAACATAGGCCGGCTGAGAGGCGAGCGCGGCATGTCGCAGGAGGAGCTGGCCGCTAAACTCGGCGTCTCCAGGCAGTCCGTCTCCAAATGGGAGACAGGCGCGGCCACGCCGGAGCTGGAGAAAGTGGCGGCGCTGGCCGAGCTGTTCGGCGTCTCGCTCGACGAGCTGGTGCTCGGCGTGGAGGGCACGGAAAAAGACACCACGCCGGAGGGCGGCGGCGCGGAACGCGCGCAGGGGACATACGCTGCGCCGCACAGGCGCTTTGTAGCCGGCGTGGCTCTGCTGTGCACCGGCGCGGCGTTGGCCATACTGCTGTTTTTGCTGGGAGGCGGGCTGTGGGGGCTCGTCTATGCCTCGCCGCTGCTGCTCTGCGGTCTGGTGTGCCTGAAAGCGCGGCGGCATGTGGGCTTCTGGTGCTTCGCGGCCGCGTATCTGCCGGTGCTCTGGTATATCAAATGGGGGACGGGCGTGAGCCAGGCAGACCTGCACTTCTGGGCGCCATACAACAACCCCATGCGCGGCATCATCTATATAGCGCTCTTGGGCTGCAGCATAGGGCTTATCGTCTGCGGCATGCGCAGTTTCCGCGATACGGAGCTGCGGTCGCGCAGGCCCTGGCTGCGCCTGGGGCTGTGCGCCGCGCTGTATGCGGCGGCGTATTTTCTGCGAACGCCGCTCTACATGCTGGCCGGCAGCATTGATGCGCAGGCCCTGTTGGGCAGTGCGCTCATGCGGGCATTCGATGTGGCGCGTTACGCGCTCCTCGCCTACATCCTCATATACGGCTCCGTGGCGCTCAGGCGGGGAGGCGCCGCCGGTGGGGTTGAGGGGTAAAAAGCCCAATTTGCATATTGACTTACCGCCTAAAATATGTTCTAATACTGGAAAAGGAGACATGAGGACAGCTATGGACGACGACGGCCCTGGTAACAGTACCGATAATTCTATAGGATTATAACAGACGCGCGCACCTCTCACCGGGGGTGCGGGCGTTTTTGCGCGTTTTATGTCTCTTTTAATTTTAGGAGGAAGTTTAACTTGAACTCAACATTAGTCTGGCAACTAGTCCTGCAAATCGTGCTCATCGCCTGCAACGCCGTATTCGCCTGCGCGGAAATCGCGGTGATATCCGTCAAGGACGCGAGGCTCGACCAGCTGATAGCGGACGGCAACAAGGCGGCCGTCAAGCTGAAGAAAATGACCGAGCAGCCGGAGAGGTTCCTCTCCACCATACAGATAGCCATCACGCTCTCCGGTTATTTCGGCTCCGCCGCCGCCGCCACGAACTTCGCCGGCGTGATAGCCGACGGGCTCATAGCCATCGGCCTGAGCGTCAGCCGCAGCGCGCTGGTCGCCGTCGGCGTGGTGGTCGTCACCATCATACTCTCGTACATCACCCTTATCTTCGGCGAACTGGTGCCCAAGCGCCTGGCCATGAAGAACCCCGAGGGCGTCTCGCTCAAGCTGGCGGGCATGCTCTATGCCATATCGCAGGTGTTCAAGCCCATTGTCAGCCTGTTGAGCGCCTCCGTGAACGGCGTGCTCCGCCTCATCGGCGTGGACCCGCACAGCGACGAGGACGAGTACTCCGAGGAGGAGATACGCATGATGGCCACGGCGGGCAGCCAGAAGGGCTCCATCGGCGAGGACGAGAACGAGTTTATCCAGAACCTCTTCGAGTTCGACGACCTGACCGCGGAGGAGTTCTGCACGCACCGCACTCAGATGGCCGTGCTCTGGGCGGACGAGACGACCGAGGACTGGGAGAGGGAGATATTCTCCTCACGCCACTCTCTATATCCCGTGTGCGAGGAGACCACGGACCACGTCGTGGGCGTGCTGGACATAAAGGACTATTTCGCGCTGCCGGAGCGCGGCGCGGAGCAGGCCATGAAATCCGCCGTCAAGCAGCCCTACTTTGTGCCCGACAGCATCAAGGCCGACGTGCTCTTCAAACGCATGCGCAGCGAGGGCATAAGGCTGGCGGTGGTGCTCGACGAGTACGGCGGCGTGACCGGCATTGTGACGCTCAACGACCTGCTCGAGCAGCTGGTCGGCGAGCTCGACGGCGAGAGCGATGAGCCCGGCAGCGGCAATGAGCTGTCCGGAGACGGCGCTCAGGAGGACGCGTAACATAAGTGAAAGTGAAAGCGTGCCCGCAAGTACCTGCGGGCACGCTTTTTGGCTGATACTATATAAAAAGACGGGCCCGGCCGGGGCCAGGCGCGCTCCTCGTGGTGGTTATCTCTCGCTCGCTTCGGTGTCAGCGCCGCCGAAGATGAGGTCGTCAACGTCGTGACTCATATCTTCGCCTCCTTAGATGTTCTGTGGACAGTATATGCCGCGAACATCAAATGCGCTCGCCCGGAGGTGTAAAATCTCTGTGTGGCGGGTAAAAAAAGCTTCCGGCCGGGTACCGGCCGGAAGCTGCCTGTATCTGAGCTCGCAGCGGCGTCCGCCGCCGCCTCCGGAGGGGCGCCCGCCTCCCCCAAAGCCGCCGCCGCGGAAGCCCCCGCCTCCGCGGAAACCGCCGCCGAATCCCCCCGGTGGCGGGCGGAAACCGCCGCGCGGCGGGCGCGGCCCGCCGGGGCCGTGGGGTGGGCGCGGGCCTCTGGGCCCTCTGGGACCGCCGCAGAAGAAAAAGGCGGGCCAGACGCCGTGCGACCTGTAGTAGCGCCGCCCGCCGAAGGAGCCGGCCAGCACCGCTATGAGGAAAATAAAGGCGAACACTGTGAGCACAGAGGTGAATACGGAACCGCCCCTGCGTCCGGTGTCATAGTAGCCGTCGTAATAGCCGTCCCCGTAGCCGCCCTGGGACGAGGGGCCCTGGGCCGTTCCGGTGCCTCCGTAGAGCTGGTCGGTGCCATAGAGCTCGGCGTAGACGTCTATCAGCCGGGGGACCAGGGTGGCGACGGCCGTGTCGTATTCCCCGGAGTCGGAATAGGGCCAGAAGTACTCGTCCAGGAGGGCGTTTATGTCGTCGGTGCTGAAGCGGCTCTCTATGCCGGAGCCCTGCACGAGCCAGCCGCGGTCCTCGCGCACGACGTGCAGCAGCAGCATGCCGTTGTTCTCGCTGTCGCTGCCGACGCCCCAGGAGCGGAAGAGCAAATTGGCGTACTGCTCGCTGTCGTAGCCCTCCGGCAGGTAGTTTATGGTGACGACGACCAGCTGGGCGCCTGAGCAGTACTGCTCCAGAGGGCCGTTGGCCTCCAGTATCAGCTCGCGGGTGGCATTGGACAGGGTGCCGGCCTCGTCGTGGACGTAGAAGTCGTCTCCCGTGCCGGCCGGCGGGATGTCGGCCGCCAGGCCGGGGAGGCACAGAGCGGCGCAGATGAGGCAGACGAGCCCCAGGGAAAAAATGCGTTTTTTCATATTCTCTTACCTGTCAGCTGAAGCGCTCCGGCGCGTTGACGCCGGCAAAGGCGGCCAGTATCTCGGTGGGGAAGGTGTCGTAGACGGAGCGGTTGAAGGAGGTGACGCTGCTGTTGTAGCTGTTCTCCGCTATCATCTTCTGCGCGCCGTTGTAAATCTCGGCGTAGTATTCGGCGTCCTCGCGGTCGCTCTCGCTGAGTTCACAGGCGGCCATGGCGCGCTCGGCGTCGCCGAACGCCTTGTCCAGCTCGGCATTGCACCAGGCCATGTAGTCTATGTCGTCATCCTCGCAGGCCCAGAGCAGGGAGTCGCGCTCGTAGTAGAGCGTGTCGGCTGCCTCCTCGTCATAGCTGGCCAGGACGGCGGCATAGCCGTTGGAGGCCGAGAGCTTCTCCTCCAGGCGGGAGTAGATGCACTTCTCGCCGTCGCGGTCGGTGAAGAAGAGGTCCTCCACCTCATCCACCGCCGCGCCTAGCTTGACCCGGGTGTTTAGGAGGGTGGAGCCCACGACCACCAGAGCCGCCAGCACAACGGCCCCCGATTTTGACTTGAGAAATCCCATATCTCAACCTCTCAGCTCCAGGAGCTTCTGCTTCAGTTCGCCCTCGATGCGCCCCAGCTCCACCTCGGCGGCAGCGCGCTTCTGGGCCCCGTCGGCCTGAATCTGGCGCACCTCCTCCAGTGTGGCAATGAGCTCCTGGTTGGTTTTTTGCAGAGTTTCTATATCCACTATGCCGCGCTCGGCCTCGCGGGCGATGTCCACGCTGCCCTGGTGCAGCTTTTCGGCGTTGGCGCGGAGCAGGGCGTTGGTGACGTCGTTCACCTCGCGCTGGGCCTCCATGGCCTGCTGGGAGTGGTGCAGCGTGAGGGCCAGCACCATCTGGCTCTTCCAGAGGGGGATGGTGTTGACGATGGAGCTGCGTATCTTCTCCGACATGACGGCGTCGTTGGACTGTATCATGCGTATCTGGGGGGACATTTGCACGGAAATCATGCGCGTGAGCTCCAGGTCGTGTATTTTCTTCTCGAAACGGCCTATCATGTTGGCAAAGTCATTAGCCGCCTGGGCGTCCTCGGCCAGGCCGCTCTCACGTGCCTTGCGCTGCAGCTCGGGCAGGTCCTTGGCGCGCAGTTCCTCGCAGCGCAGCTTGCCGGCCACGATGTACATGGTGAGCTCCTTGTAATACTGCTGGTTCTTCTCATAGAGCTTGTCCATCATGGCGATGTCCTTCATGAGCGTGACCTCGTGCTTTTCCAGCTCGGCGGTTATCTTGTCCACATTGGTCTCCGCCTTGTCGTACTGGGCCTTGAGGGAGGCGATGTTCTGCCTGGTCTTTTTAAAGAGGCCGAAGAAGCCCTTCTTCTCCTCGCCCTCGTCGAAATCCAGGCCCTGGAGCTCGACCACCAGGTCGGAGAGTTCCTGGCCAATCTCGCCCATGTCCTTGGTGCGCACCTTCCCCAGGGCGGCGTCGGAGAAGTCGGCCACGTTCTTTTGGGCGGCGGAGCCGTAGTTGAGTATCTGTTCGGCGTTGGTGACGTCTATCTGCCGGGCGAACTCGCGCACGGCGGCCTGCTCGGCGGGGGAGAGGCGGTCGAAGTCCAGTTTTTCTGCGGGGGGCTCCTCCTTCTTTCCGGCGGTCGCCTCCGGAGCCGCCGGCTCCTCAATGGCGGGAGCTGCCGCCGTCTGGGCGGCATTGGGGTCGAGGGTGAGGGAGGGGATGAATTCTTTGCTTTCGTCCATCGGGTGGTGCATCCTTTCTTATTCGTTATCCGCTCCGCCGGAGCCGGACTGCGCCCTGGCGGCGCGGGTTATGAGATCGTCGAACGCTCCGTCGCCGGAGAGGCCCTCGCGGGCCAGCATCTGGTTCATCACGCTGATGTCTGTCTCGATGTCCAGGGCCTGGTTCTCAAAGAGGGAGTCGAGCTGCCTCTTGTAGGCCTCGATGGCGGTGTCCAGCATCTCCTCTATGCTCCTCATGGATTTGGAGAGGTTCTCGCCGGAGATGCCCTGGTCGCTCATGCGGTCATAGGCGTTGAGCAGCTTGATGGTCGTGGGGAGATAAAAATCGAGGAACTTTCTTATCTGGGGGACGTCTGACTCGTCCTGCACGGCGTCCTGGACTATTTTGTCCGAAATGCGCATAATCTCATTTATCTTTTTGCGCACATCGGGGTTTTTAATTGAGGAGTAGAGGCGGCCCATCTCCCGCATGGCCAGCTTGCCGTCGTCAATTATCTTCTTCACCTCGGGGGAATAGGTCTGCGCGGGCTCCTCCGCCCTGGGGGAGGCCTCCTCCGGCTGGCGCTCCCGCGCTTCCTCCCGCGCAGCGGGGCGGCGGCCGACCACGGAGGCGGTGGCGATGGCCGCTCCCAGAGAGACGGCCAGGGCGGCTATGAGCCAGACGAGCTCATAGAGCGGGAATATTATCGCGCAGACTATCCACGCGGCGGCAAATGCAAATATGGGGGCGGCTGAGCCGCTTCTTCTGCGTTTCAAGGCCCTTACCTCCTGTCAACGGACTCACAGGCTACAGGTATTTTATATCTAAAAATATAGTGCGTCAAGAAAAACTAAAACTGTTGCATGAAAAGGAATACGGATGTATAATTAACTGATTAGCCCGGCGTATCCAGGGCCTGTCTGCATACGGACAGCATGTGCCGGGTGATGAAGCGGGAGGGCAAGAGAGTATGATAAAGATAGCTCCGTCCATATTGTCGGCGGATTTCGGTAAGCTGGCCGCCGAGGTGGCCGAGATAAGGGCGGCCGGTGCCGACTATGTGCATGTTGACGTGATGGACGGGCTGTTTGTGCCCAATATCTCCATTGGGATACCTGTGGTGAAATCGCTGCGCGGGGAGACGGACATGTTCCTCGACGTGCACCTCATGATTGACAGGCCGCACAGGTATGTAGGAGCTTTCTGTGATGCGGGCGCAGACCTCGTGTGCTTCCACGTGGAGGCGGACGAGCCGCAGGACCTGCTCGCGGCGATAGACGAGGTCAAGGGCCGTGGCAAGAAGGTGGCGCTGGCCGTCAAGCCCAGGACCCCGGCCTCCGTGCTGTTGCCTTACGCCGACAAGCTGGACATGGCCCTGGTGATGACGGTGGAGCCGGGTTTTGGGGGCCAGAGCTTCATGGCAGACCAGCTGCCCAAAATACGCGGCCTGAGGGCGCTGCTGGACCAGATGAATCCCGGCTGCGACCTGGAGGTTGACGGCGGCATAGACCCCAATACCGCGCCGCTGGTAGTGGACGCCGGGGCGAATGTCCTGGTGGCAGGCAGCGCCGTCTTTGGCCGGGCGGACAGGTCCGCCGCGGTGGAGGCGCTGCGCATGGCCTCGGCGGTGAGGCCCAATTACGACGTTTGAGGTAATCTGACATGTCTTTTTTCCCGGCAGCCCTTGAGACTCTGATAGAGAAGTTCGCCATGCTCCCCGGCATTGGGCGCAAGAGCGCGCAGCGTCTGGCCTTTTTTGTGCTCTCGCTCCCGGAGGGGGAGGCGGAGAGCTTTGCCGCCGCCATACTTGATGCGCGGGGCAGCGTGCGCTGCTGCTCAGTGTGCCAGAATCTGACCGACGCCGATATATGCCCCATCTGCGCCTCCGACAAGCGCGAAAAGGGCATAATCTGCGTGGTGGCGGAGCCACGCGACGTGGTGTCCATAGAGCGCGGCCGGGAGTACGGCGGCGTGTACCATGTGCTGCACGGCGTGCTCTCGCCCATGAACCACGTGGGGCCGGACGACCTGCGCATCTCCGAGCTGGTCTCCCGCGTGGCCGCCGGAGGGGTGGAGGAGGTAATCATGGCCCTCAACCCGGACACGGAGGGAGAGACCACGGCGATGTATATCTCGAGGCTGCTCAAGCCCTTCGGCGTGAAGGTCACCCGCCTGGCTTACGGCATACCTGTCGGCTCCAACCTGGAATTCGCCGACGACGCCACTCTCAGCCGCGCTCTGGAGGGGCGCGTGGAGATGTAGGCATATTTTTCGTCCTCAGCGGTTATAATGCTGGATAACCGTGGTACATAAGAATATAAAAGATAAGGAGTTACTATATGGCAAAACTGAAAATCATCCCGCTCGGCGGACTGGGGGAGATAGGTAAGAACCTCACTGTCTACGAATACGGGCAGGATATCGTCATTGTCGACTGCGGGCTGGGCTTCCCGGACGAGGAACTCTACGGGGTCGATGTGGTGATACCGGACATAACCTATCTGCGCCAGAACCGCGACCGCATAAGGGGCATGGTGATAACCCACGGGCACGAGGACCACATCGGGGCCATACCCTATGTGCTGCGCGAGCTCGACATACCCATCTATGCCACCGAGCTTACGGCCGGTATAATCGAGCTCAAACTCGAGGAGTTCGACCTTCTGTACAACACGCAGATATTCACCAAAAAGGCGGGCGACAAGTTCCGCCTGGGCTGCTTTGAGATAGAGTTCATACATGTGAACCACTCCATAGCGGATTCCGTGGCCCTGGCCATCAGGACGCCCATCGGCACCGTGGTGCACATGGGCGACTTCAAAATCGATTTGACGCCCATACAGGGCGAGATGATAGACCTGGTGCGCCTGGGGCAGCTGGGCAAGCAGGGCGTGCTGGCGCTGCTCTCGGACTCCACCAACGTGGAGCGGCCGGGGTATTCGGACTCGGAGCGCATGGTGGCCGCCAAGTTTGATGAGCTGTTCAACGGCTGCGACAAGCGCATAATAGTCACCACATTCGCCTCGAACGTGCAGAGGATGCAGCAGATAGTCAACAGCGCGGCCAAGTATAAGCGCAAGGTGGCCGTCACCGGGCGCAGCATGGAAAACATGATGAAGGTGGCCATGACACTGGGATATCTGGACGTGCCCGAGGGCGTGCTGATGGATATCAACCAGATAAAGGGCCAGCCGCGCGACAGGACGGTCATCATCTCCACCGGAAGCCAGGGGGAGAACATGTCCGCCCTCTACCGCATGGCTTTCAACGAGCACAAGCACGTGAACATCGACGCGGGGGACAGGGTGATAATATCCGCCTCCGCCATACCGGGCAATGAAATCACCATTTCGCGGGTGATAGACGAGCTCTTCCACAAGGGCGCCGAGGTCATATATGACCGGCGCATGGGGCTGCATGTCTCCGGGCACGCCTGCCAGGAGGAGCAGAAGATGATTCTCGCGCTGACCAAGCCGCGCTTCTTCATCCCCATACACGGGGAGTACCGCATGCTCTGCAAACACAGGGAACTGGCGCATATGATGGGCGTGGAGACGAACAACGTGGTGATTGCGGAGAACGGCTCGGTGATAGAGCTCAGCCGCAAGTCGATAAAGCTGGGCGAGGGGGTGCCCAACGGGCGCGTCTTTGTGGACGGCAGCGGCGTCGGCGACGTGGGCAGCGTGGTGCTGCGCGACCGCAAGCACCTGGCAGAGGACGGCGTGATAGTGGTGGCCATCGCGCTCTCCAGCGAGGACCGCTCGCTGGTGGCCGGGCCGGATATAACCACCAGGGGCTTCGTCTATGAGAAGGAGGCCGACGACCTGATAGATGAGATGAAACGGGTTGTCAACGAGAGCCTGTCCAGCTGCCGCCATCAGAGGGTCTACGACTATCAGGGCATAAAAAACAAGATAAGGAGCAACCTGACGGGTTATCTGTACAAGGCCACCCGCAGGAGCCCCATGATACTGCCGGTGATAAACGAGGTGTGAGCGCCGCCGCGCTCCGCCATCCCCGCCCAGGTGTGGGCGGGGAGCTACATAGGGTGGGAGGACCGCTTTTGAGCATACCCTACTTTGACGCGCACTGCGACACTCTGACCGCCGTGCTCGAGCGCGGCGGCTCCCTGAGCCGCAACAGCTTCCATGTGGACTGCGAGAGGCTCCGCATGTATGGGCCTTCGGCGCAGGTGTTTGCCGTCTGGGGCGGCCGGTACGAGGAGAAGGCCGCGCTGCTGCGCTCGGCCGCCCGTGAAGAGTGGGGACTGCGTCTGTGCCGCTCGGCCGCCGAGGTGGTCGAGGCGAACGCCGATGGATTGACGGCCGCGCTGCTCTCCGTGGAGGGAGCGGAGCAGCTTGACTGCTCCCCAAGCCGGTTGAGAGAGGCCCGCGAGCGCGACGGCCTGGTGATGGTGAACCTGTGCTGGAACCGCGACAATGAGCTCTGCGGCTCGGCGATGGACGGACAGGGTGGGCTCAGCGAACGCGGGAGGGCCTTTGTGGGGGCGGCGCAGGACTGCGGCGTGGCCGTGGACCTCTCGCACGCCTCAGAGAGGGCGTTCTGGGACGTGGTCGGGATATCGCAAAAGCCGGTGATAGCCAGCCATTCCGACTCCGCCGCCCTCTGCGGCGACTACCCCCGCAATCTAACCGACGAGCAGTTCACCGCCCTCGCCCGCACCGGCGGCGGGGCCGGCATAAATCTGTGTCCGGACTTTCTGGGACTGGGGAGGGACATCAGCGCCTGCTGCGCGCACATAGAGCATTTCCTCTCCCTGGGAGGGGAGCGGGCGGTGTTCATAGGTGCCGACTTCGACGGCATCGACGAGCTGCCCGGCGGCATAGGCGGGGTGCAGGACATGGGCAGGCTCTATGAGGAGCTTCTGCGCAGGGGATTCAGGGAGGAGCTCGTGAGGGACATCTTCTACAACAATCTCCTGGACATATTGGGGAGGACGGAATGAACATACAGATATTCGGCCGCGCCAAGTGCTTTGACACCAAGAAGGCAGAGCGCTATTTCAAGGAGCGGCGCATCAAATATCAGCTCATCGACCTGCCGAGGATAGGCATGAGCCGGCGCGAGCTGGAGAGCGTGCGCGCGGCGGTGGGCCTCGACGAACTCATAGACCCCAAGGCCCCGGATTACGACCTAATAAGGTATCTCCCGTCGGACGCCGAGAGGCTGGAGAGGCTCTTCGAGTACCCGGACAACATACGCACGCCCGTGGTGAGGAACGGGCGCCAGGCCACGGTGGGCTATAAGCCGGATGTGTGGAAGTCCTGGGAGTGAGAGATAAAAAGCTTTATTTTCCCCGCGGTATATGCTATACTGTATTGCCATAACTCAAAGGAGGTCGTGAAATGGGCGAGAATTACATCACCTGCCAGGCTGAAAAGGGCAGTATAAACATCTCCGAAGAGGTGCTTGTCTCCATGGTGCGCGCCGCCATAAACGAAATTGACGGCGTGGCCTCGCTGGCCAACAATGCCGGGAATGAGCTCGCCGAGCTGCTGGGCATCAAATCCGCCACCCGGGGGCTCAAGGTGCAGATAAATGACGGCGTAATCACTGTGGACACAATAATAATGGTGCGCTACGGCTGCAATGTCGTCAGTGTGGCAAAA
This sequence comes from uncultured Oscillospiraceae bacterium, assembly GCA_944385765.1. Taxonomy (GTDB): domain Bacteria; phylum Bacillota; class Clostridia; order Oscillospirales; family Oscillospiraceae; genus Scatomorpha. The sequence continues at coordinate 24,097 of CALWYL010000014.1, read as the reverse complement.
GAGGTGCAGGACAAGGTCACCGCCGCTGTGGAGTCCATGACCGGTATGGGCAGCCCGGTGGTAAACGTGCACGTCTCCGGCGTGGCTTTTGACAAATGACCAGAAGGAAGGCCAGAGAGCTGGCGATGCGGCTTATATACGCCCAGGCGGCCACCAACGACCAGCCGGAGGACGTACTTGACACTTTCTTTGCAGAGGAGCACTACGCCTCTCTCCAGGGCGAGGACGAGCTCTTTGACGACGTCCCGGATGAGGCTCAGCTGCTGTATATCAGAACCCTGGTAATCACCTGCGCTCTTCACAGGGAGGAGCTGGACAGGATAATCAGCGGCTGCTCGCAGAGCTGGAAGCTCGAGCGCATCACGCGCACGGCGCTGGCGGCCATGCGCTGTGCCCTGACTGAAATACTGTTTTTGGGATATCCCGACGTCACGCCGAGCGTGGCCATAAACGAGGCGGTGGAAATCTCCAAGTCATATGACCTGCCGGAGACCACGGGCTTCATAAACGGAGTGCTGGGCACTTTCATGCGCGGAGAGGGGTCGGATGAATCGCTCTGAGCCCATAAGCGTATCGGAACTGAACGCGCACATAAAGGGGCTGGTCGACTCAGACCCCGCGCTGGGCGCGGTGGCCGTGAGAGGCGAGCTCTCAAACTACAAGATATATCCCTCGGGGCACCATTACTTCACGCTCAAGGACCAGGATTCCAGCCTGCGCTGCGTGATGTTCAAGAGCGCGGCGTCCAGGCTGCGCTTCCGGCCGCAAAACGGCATGTCCGCCACCGCGTGGGGGCGGGTGTCGGTCTATCCGCGCGACGGGGCCTATCAGCTCTACTGCGACGGGCTGATGCCCAGGGGCGCGGGCGACCTGCAGGCGGCCTTTGAAGAGCTGAAGGCCAAGCTGGCCGCGGAGGGGCTGTTCAACAGAGAGCACAAGCGTCCAATACCGCGATACCCGGAGCGCATAGCCGTGGTGACCAGCGAGGCGGGGGCGGCCGTGCACGACATAATCCGCGTGCTGCGCAAGCGCTGGCCCCTGGCCAAGGTGCTGCTGCTGCCCGTGAGGGTGCAGGGGGTGGAGGCCCCGCCGGAGATAGCTGGGGCCATACGCTATGCCGGGCGGTACAAGCTGGCGGACGTGTTGATAGCCGGGCGGGGCGGCGGCTCCATGGAGGACCTGTGGGCCTTCAACGACGAGCGGGTGGCCCGCGCGATATACGACTGCGAGATACCGGTCATCTCCGCCGTGGGGCATGAGCCGGACGTGACCATAGCCGACTATGTGGCCGATTTGCGCGCCGCGACGCCCTCCAACGCCGCGGAGCTTGCCGCGCCGGACTGCGCGGAGCTGCTGGAGGCGGTATCCGCTGCGCAGGAGCGGATGCAGCAGGCCGTGACAAAGCAAATCAAAGCCCGCAGGGGTGAGCTGGAGGACCTGGCCTCGCGCAGGGTCATGCGCAGCCCCACGGGTTTCATAGACCAGCGGAGGCTGGAGCTGGACTCCGTCCGGCTGAGGCTGGACGCCGCGGAGGCGCGCATAATATCTGCCAAGAGGGCCATGTACGCCTCTCTTGGCGCCAAACTGGACGCGCTCAGCCCGTTGAAGGTGCTGGGGCGCGGCTATTCCATCGCGCTGGACGGAGGCGGCAGGGCGCTGCGCTCCTCCACGGAGCTCTCGGTGGGGGACAGCCTGCGGCTGCTCTTTGCCAGCGGGCAGGCGGAGTGCACGGTGGACAGCGTGACGGAAGGAGACAGTGATGGCACAGAAAAAACAGAGGAGCTTTGAGGAGAGCCTGGCCAGGCTGGGCGAGATAGTGCGCACCCTGGAAAAGGGCGACGCGCCGCTGGCCGACTCGCTGAAGCTCTTTGAAGAGGGGGCAGGGCTTGTGGCCAGCTGCACCAAGTCCCTGGACGAGGCCGAACAGCGTGTGGTCAAGCTGCGCAAGGGCGCCGACGGGGAACCGGAGGAGCTGCCGTTCGAGGAGGCTACGGGACAATGAGTTACGACGAGCGATACAAAAGCTATCTGGAGCTGATAGAGCCGGCGCTGAAGAGCCGCTTCGGCGAGGTGCGCGGCTTTGCCTTTGACGGACTGCTGGAGGCCATGGACTACAGTCTGACGGCGGGGGGAAAGCGGATAAGGCCGGTGCTGGCCATGGAATTCGCGCGCCTCGGCGGGCTAGAGGCCGGGGAGGCCCTGCCCGTGGCCTGCGCGGTGGAGATGCTGCACACCTACTCCCTGATACACGACGACCTGCCCTGCATGGACAACGACGACCTGCGTCGGGGCAAACCCACCAACCACAAGGTCTTTGGGGAGAGCACAGCTGTGCTGGCCGGGGACGCGCTGCAGGCGGAGGCCTTTGGCGCCATACTCCGCAGCTCCCTACCGGCAGAGAGGCGCGCGAGTTGCGCGGAGATACTGGCCGGGGCCGCCGGAGTGGACGGAATCTGCGGCGGGCAGTTCATCGACCTCTCCAGCGAGGGGCATGCCCTCTCCGCCGATGAGCTGAGCGAGCTGCAGGGCAGAAAGACCGGGGCGCTGCTGTCAGCGGCGTGCATGCTGGGCGCAGCGGCCGCCGGAGCCGGCGAGAACGCGCTCGAGGCGGCGTCTCAGTATGGCGCCCGGCTTGGTGCAGCCTTCCAGATACGCGACGACATGCTCGACGTGATAAGCACCGAATCAGAGCTGGGAAAGCCCATTGGCTCGGACGCACAGGAGGGCAAGACCACCTTCATGAGCCTCTACGGCGAGGAGAAGTGCGCACAGCTGGTCGAGGACATCACCGAAGCCGCCATCGAGGCGGTGCGGGACCTGGACAGGGACGGATTCCTCTCCGAGCTGGCCCGCCGCATGGCCGTCAGGCGAGGCTGATAATTGTTGAATATAATGAATATATCCAAAATCGCCCTGCTCTATTGAAATAGCGGGCGATTTTTGCTATATTTAATGTAGCGGATGACACGTCCCGTCTGCGGACGTGGTATAATGACGGTTGAAGAGGTCATATCTTTGCATATACTTGACGATATTAATACCAATTCCGACCTTCGCGAGCTGCCGGAGGAGCGGCTTCCGCAGCTCTGCTCGGAGATACGGGACTTCCTGATAGACACCATATCCAGGACCGGGGGACACCTGGCCTCCAATCTGGGCGTGGTGGAGCTGACCGTGGCGCTGCACAGGGTGTACGACCCCATGAGGGACCGCATTGTTTTCGACGTGGGGCACCAGTGCTACACCCACAAGCTGCTCACGGGGCGAAAATACGGATTTGGGAAGCTCAGGAAATCCGGCGGCGTATCCGGTTTCCCCAAACCGGGGGAGAGCGCGGCCGATCCTTTCATCGCCGGGCACGCCTCCGACTCGGTGTCCGTGGCTCTCGGCATGGCCAGGGCGCGTACCAGACTTGGCGCGGACTACGACGTGGTGGCCGTGATAGGCGACGGGGCGCTGACGGGAGGGCTGGCCTACGAGGGCCTCTCCAACGCCGGCCAGTCCGGCGAGCCCATGGTCGTGATATTAAACGACAACGCCATGTCCATAGCCGGCAACGTCGGCGGCATGGCCAAGCTGCTCTCCCGCATGCGGGTGAAGCCCGGCTATATCGGCTTCAAGCGCTGGTACCGCGCGACGGTGGGCCGGGTCAAGCCCCTATATTCCGCGCTGCACCGCGTGAAGGAGTTCGTAAAAGACGCCCTGCTGCCGGGGAACATGTTCGACGACTTGGGGTTTTATTACCTGGGGCCCGTGGACGGGCACGACATACAGGCGCTGGAGAGCGCCATATCCTGGGCGAGGGACATGCGTGTGCCCGTGCTGGTGCATGTGCTCACCCAGAAGGGGCGAGGCTATCCCTTCGCCGAGCTGCATCCGGAAAAGTACCACGGGGTGGGGCCCTTTGACCCGCAGACCGGTGTGGTGAAGGGCTCCGGCAGGACCTTCTCCGAGGTCATGGGGGAGACCCTCTGCCGCCTGGCCGAAGTGGATGAGCGCATAGTGGCGCTGACCGCCGCCATGGAGGAGGGCACCGGGCTGTCCCAATTCGCCGGAAAATTCCCCCACAGGTTCTTTGACACCGGCATCGCCGAGGGGCACACGGTGTCCATGGCCGCCGGCATGGCCAAGCAGGGCCTGGTGCCGGTAGCCGCGATATACTCCAGCTTTTTGCAGCGCGCCTATGACATGCTGATACACGATGTCTCGCTTCTGCGGCTGCACGTGGTACTGGCCGTGGACCGCGCCGGGCTGGTGGGCGAGGACGGGGAGACGCATCACGGCGTGTTCGACGTGGCCTATCTCTCCACAGTGCCGGGGATGGCGCTGTGGTGCCCCGCATCCTTCACCGAACTGCGCGAGATGTTCCACTGGGCGGTGAGCGGCGAGACCGGGCCCGTGGCCGTGCGCTACCCCCGCGGAGGGGAGGGCGAATACCGCGAGAGCCATGTGGAAATCGCCACGGTGCTGCGGGAGGGCTCCGACGTCACTCTCGTGGCCTATGGCACAATGATAAACGAGGTACTGGCGGCCGCAGGGCAGCTGGAGCGGCGAGGGGTTTCGGCCGAGGTGATAAAACTGGGACGGATATGCCCGCTGGAGCCCGCGCCCGTGCTCGCCTCCCTGGCGAAAACCGGCCGGCTGGTCGTGGCCGAGGAAGTCTGCCGCGCCGGCAGCGTGGGCACGCGCCTGCTGGCAGAGGCCGCGGGGAAAGCGGCTTTCGCATACAGGCTGCTTGATTTGGGGACCGGCATAGTGCAGCAGGGCAGCACTCAGGAACTGCGCGCCGCCGCGGGAATAGACGCCCGGGGCATAGCGGAAGCTGCCATGGAGTTGATGTGATGGCAAAAGAGAGACTTGATGTGAGAGTCACGGCCCTGGGCCTGGCTGAGAGCCGGGAGAGGGCCAGGGCGGATATAATGAGCGGGCTGGTGTATGTGGACGGGCAGAAGGCCACAAAGCCCGGAATGCCCGTGGCCGAGGGGGCGAAGATAGAGCTCCGCGGTTCCGCCTGCCCCTATGTGTCGCGCGGGGGGCTGAAGCTGGAGAAGGCGTTAAAAGTGTTTCCCGTCACCCCGGAGGGAAAGGTCTGCATAGACTGCGGGGCCTCTACGGGCGGATTCACCGATGTGCTGCTGCGGTCCGGCGCCAGCCGGGTGTACGCCGTGGATGTGGGCTACGGCCAGCTCGCCTGGAGCCTGCGCAGTGACAGCCGGGTGGTGACGATGGAGCGCACCAATGCGCGCCATCTGAAGCCGGACATGTTCCCCGAGACGCTGGATATGGCGGTGATGGACCTCTCGTTCATATCCGTGCGGCTGATAATCCCGGCGGTGACGCCGCTGCTGCGGGATGGGGCCGACCTGCTGTGCCTGATAAAGCCGCAGTTCGAGGCGGGGAAGGCCGACGTGGGAAAAAAGGGCGTGGTGCGCGACGCGGCCGTGCACGAGCGCGTGCTCAGGGAGTTCATGGATTTCGTGCCGGGCGCCGGGTGTACGCTGATGGGCCTGGATTTCTCCCCCATCCGCGGGCCGGAGGGGAATATAGAGTACCTGGCCTGGCTGAAGAAGGGTGTATTCGAGCCGCCGCAGCTATCCGCGGCGGCGGTGGTGGCCGCATCTCACGGAGGTGAAGCTGTCAAATGAAGAAGATAGTGCTCTCTCCCAACCCCTACAGGGACAGGAGCCTGGCGCTGACCATGCGGGCCAAGGCCTTTCTGGAGGCGGACGGCAGAGAGACAGTTATCAGCCCTGTGTTTGTCGACGTGCCCGGCGACTCAAACATGATACCGCTGCGCAGGGCGGCGGAGGACGCCGAGCTCATCATCTCCTTCGGCGGCGACGGGACCTTCCTGCACGTGGCCAGGCAGGTCATGGACCTCGAGATACCCATGCTGGGCGTGAACATGGGCACCAAGGGCTTCATGGCGGCCCTGGAGCCGGAGGACATCGGCCTGGTGCGCCGCGCAGCGGCGGGGGATTTCCGACCCAGCCGGCGTATGCTGCTGGACGTGGAGCTTAGAAGGGCAGACGGGGACAGCGTGCTGGACTGCGCGCTCAACGACGTGGTGGTGAAGAGCGATGTCAGCTGCATCGGGCTCACCATAACAGCCGACGGCACAAGGGTGACGGAGTTTTCCGGCGACGGGGTGATAATCTCCACGCCCACGGGCTCCACGGCCTACTCCATGTCCGCCGGCGGGCCGATAGTGGAGCCGGAGGCGGAAAACATAGTCATCACACCGATATGCGCGCACATCATGGCGGCCAAGAGCTTTGTGCTCTCTCCGGCCAGGCGCGTGGTGGTGCAGACCAACAGGCTGCGCAGCCGCGTGGCGCTGCTCTCGGTGGACGGGACAAAGGCGATAGCGATGGAGGACGGGGACGAGGTGCTCATACGCCGAAGCCCCAAGACGGTGATAATGGCGGACATGGGGGTCACCACCTTTTATGAGTCCGCGATGAACAAACTGACGGGCATATAAAGGCGGCCGAGGCCGCCGCGCGGGACAAACAAAATAAGATGACAGGGAGTGCTGAGAATGAAGTCCGCAAGACAAAACGTGATCTTGGAGATCATCGCCTCCAACGACATCGAGACTCAGAACCAGCTCATGCAGGCGCTTTCGGCCAGAGGGGTCAGCAGCACCCAGGCCACCCTCTCCCGCGATATCAAGGAGCTGAGGCTGGTGAAGGAGCTCTCGCCCAGCGGGCGCTACCGCTATGCCCCGGCCTCACATGACGAGACGGGCGAGCACAGCGAGAGGCTGAGGAAAATCTTTAAGGAGAGTGTCGTCTCCTGCGACACGGCGATGAACATCATCGTGATAAAGACCCTTCCCGGCCTGGCCATGGCGGCCAGCTCCGCCCTCGACGGCATGGATATCCCCGCCCTGGTGGGCAGCGTGGCGGGGGACGACACGGCTTTTCTGGCCATGCGTGATGTGAGGAGCGCGGAGTCTTTCTGCGAGGAGATAAAGAAGCTGTTCTGAACTACAGCATGAGAGGCAGATTTTGGGGGAGACCGGATGCTGACAGAGCTCCATATTGAGAACATAGCGGTTATCGAGCGCGCCGACATCGAGCCCGGAGCTGGGCTCAATGTGCTCACGGGCGAGACGGGAGCCGGCAAGAGCATAGTCATAGATTCGCTCCAGGCAGTACTGGGCGCGCGCGTGAGCCGGGAGCTGGTGCGCACGGGCGCCGCCAGGGCGAGCGTCAGCGCGTCCTTCGTCTCCGAGCCCGCCGAGCGCTGGCTGCGGGAGAATGACCTCGAGCCGGTGGGGTATCACTGCTCCGACGGCGACGAGGGCATAGTCATCCGCCGCCGAGTGAGCGCCGAGGGCAAGAGCAGCGCTGTTGTGAACGGAGAGAGCGTCACGGCCGCGGAGCTGAGGGAGCTGGGCGCGCTGCTGCTGGATATCCACGGACAGAACGACGGCAGGCAGCTGATGGACGAGACGCGGCATCGCGCGTATCTGGACAGCTTTGCCGGGCTTGACAGCGCGCTCGATGCGTATGGCGAGGTGTATGCCCGCTACCGCGCCACCCTGGCTGAGCTGCAGAGGCTCAATATGGGCGAGGATGAGAAGCGCCGCCTGGCCGACGCCTACAGATACCGCGTGGAGGAGCTGTCCTCCGCCGGGCTGCGGGCCGGCGAGGAGGAAGAGCTGACCGCGCGACGTGACCTCCTGCGCAATGCCGGCAGGCTGACCGAGGCCCTGGAGGCGGCATATGTCGCGCTCTATGGCGATGAGGGGAGCGCCTCTGTGCTGGCCGGCGAGGCCGAGGAACAGGTGCGCCGAGCCTCCGGCTGGGCGCCTGAGCTGGAATCGGCGGCCGACGACATAGAGGGCGCGCTGCTCACGCTGGAGGACGCGGCCGAGAGGATAAGGGATCTGCTGGAGAGCCTGGACTTCTCCCCGCGTGAATACGACGAGCTGGAGACTCGGCTCGCCCAGCTGCACGGCCTGGAGAAAAAATACGGCACCGACGAGGCCGGCCTCATATCCGCGCTGGAGGAGAGCCGCAGAGGCCTGGAGGAGATAGAGTACGCCGATGAGAGGCGCGCGAAACTCTCCGCAGAGCTTGATAAATGCGAAAAAGCGGCGTATAATGCCGCAAAGGAGCTCTCTGAAAAGCGCAAAGCCGCCGCCAGGGAGCTGCAATCCCGCATACAGGACGGGCTGAGGGAGCTCTCTATGCCCTCAGTGCGTTTCGTGGCGGAGATAACTCCCAAGGCTGGGAGCCCGGGCTTCGACGAGACGGGGTGCGACGAGGTGCGCTTCCTGATGAGCGCCAACGCCGGCGAGGAGCCGGGGCGCATATCGAAGATAGCCTCCGGTGGCGAGCTGGCCAGGATAATGCTCGTGATGAAGGACGTGCTCAGCGAGCGCGACGCGGTGGGGACGCTGGTCTTTGACGAGATAGATGAGGGCGTCTCCGGCATAGCCGCGCAGAGGGTGGCGGAAAAACTCGCCAGGCTCTCCCGCCGGAAGCAGGTCATCTGCGTCACCCATCTGCCCCAGATAGCCGCCATGGCGGACACGCATTTCCACATCGAGAAGCGTGAGCGGGACGGCAGGACCTACACGGCGGTGACGCCGCTGGACCGTGCTGGCCGCATACAGGAGATAGCCCGTCTGCACGGCGGGGACAACATCACGGATACCACGCTGGCGAGCGCCGCCGAGCAGCTCGACGCCGCGGTGAAATATAAGCAGGAGGGATATTGATATGAATTACGGTGAAAAGGCACTTGAATACCGCAAAAAAGGCTATAACTGCGCACAGAGCGTGCTCTGCGCCCTCGCTGAGCGCGTAGGCCTCGACGTGGAGGATGCCAGGAATATGAGCGCGGGATTTGGCGGCGGACTGAGGGCCGGCGAGGCCTGCGGGACCTACTGTGGGGCCGTGCTGGCCATAAGCAGGGCCGTCTGCAAGGGCGAGGAGGACGGAAAGCCCGAGGCGCCTCTGGCTGAGGTGATTGCCCAGTTCGCCCAGGAGTTCAAGGAGAAGTTCGAGGTCATCCGCTGCTCTGACCTGATGGAGGCCAACGGCGGTGTCAAAGAGACATGTCAGCAGTACATCGCCTGGTGCGCCGACCGTGCCGCTGAGTATATCGCCGAGCACGAGAACGATGAGCCCTACGACTCCAGCAAGGCGCAGGAGGAGCAGGAGGAAAAGGCCGAGTAATCCCGGCAAATGGCGCGGCGCGCCGAATAACTGATGAAAGGGAAAGATCGATGCAGATTTTTGAGGAACTCAAAGCGCGCGGGCTGATAGCCCAGCTCACCGACGAAGAGGAGATAAGGGAGCTGATAAACGCCGGCAAAGCCACATTCTATATCGGCTTTGACGCCACGGCGGACTCGCTGCACATAGGGCATTTCATGGCGCTGAACCTCATGCGCCGGCTGCAGCTGGCCGGGAACAGGCCCATAGCCCTGCTGGGCGGCGGCACCACCATGGTGGGAGACCCGTCCGGCCGCACCGACATGCGCCAGATGCTCACCCCCGAGCAAATCCAGTCCAACGCCGAGAAGTTCAAGGTGCAGATGAGCAAGTTCATCGACTTCTCCGAGGGAAAGGCGCTGATGCTCAACAACGCCGACTGGCTCTTGAAGCTCAACTATATCGAGCTGCTGCGCGACGTGGGGGCCTGCTTCTCCGTCAACAACATGCTGCGCGCCGAGTGCTACAAGCAGCGTATGGAGCGCGGTCTGAGCTTCCTCGAGTTCAACTACATGATCATGCAGAGCTACGATTTTTACCACATGTTCAAGGAGTACGGCTGCATGATGCAGTGCGGCGGCGACGACCAGTGGTCCAATATCCTGGGCGGCACCGAGCTGATACGCCGCAAACTGGGCAAGAACGCCTACGGCATGACCATCACCCTCCTGCTGACCAGCGAGGGCAAGAAGATGGGCAAGACCCAGGCCGGCGCCGTGTGGCTGGACCCCAACAAGACCAGCCCCTATGAATTCTACCAGTACTGGCGCAACATAGACGACGCAGACGTGGTAAACTGCCTGCGCAAGATGACCTTCCTGCCGCTGGAGCAGATAGACGAGATGGCCACCTGGAAGGACGCCAAGATAAACGAGGCCAAAGAGGTGCTCGCCACGGAGCTCACCAGCCTCGTCCACGGCGAGGAGGAGGCCCGGAGGGCCCGCGAGGGGGCCCGGGCCATCTTCGGCGGGGGCAACGCGGCCGAGCACATGCCGGAGACCGTGCTCACGGAGGACGAGCTGACCGACGGCGCTGCCGACATACTGGCGCTGCTCGTCAAATCCGGGCTCTGCGCCTCCCGCAGCGACGCCAGGCGCAATGTCCAGCAGGGCGGCGTCACGGCCAACGACGAGAAAGTGGACGACATTGCGCGGAGCTTCACCGCCGACGAGCTGAGAGCGGGCGTGGTGCTCCGGCGCGGCAAGAAAAATTACAACCGGGTAATACTCAAGTGAGAAAAAGGGACGGCGGCGCCGTCCCTTTTTTTGTGCCTGTGTGCGGGAACAAACCCGCTTCCTCACACGTCGTTTAAGATAGTTAAGCGCATGGGGGTATTACCTTGAATAGGAGAATATGCGTCTGCATGGCGGCCATACTGCTGCTCTCGGGCTGCGGCGGCCCGTCCGGAGGGCCGCCGGTGGAGACGGCGGAGACAGGTGAGCTCTCCTGGGGCGGAGAGGGGCAGAGCTATGTGCTCACCCTGCCGCCGGACAGTCCGGAGCTGACAGTTGACGGCTGCATCTGTTACGAGGGCGGGGACATCTATGCCCTCAGCCAGGGAAAGCGCGCGGGGGCCGACCCGCTGTGGCTGACAAAGAACGGAGAGCTGCTCTTCGAGACTGATTTCACCAACGCCTACGCCCTGGAGAGGGCGGGTGACAGCTTCTGGGTAGTGGCCGACGTGAACGACGTGGCGGAGGCCAGGCTGTACTCCGCCGACGGAAGTCCGCTCGTCTCGGTCCCCTTGGGCGCTCTGCCGTCGGACACGCTGACAGACGGCGAGAACCTGTGGCTGGATATGGGCGGGGAGGTGCTGTGCGTGCTGCCGGACGGGGGCGTTGAGAGCGCGCGTCAATTGCCGGACTACGACCATCTGGTAATCTCCGGCGACGGGGAGATATATCTGTGCACCAAGCAGAGCGGGGGCGAGGTGCTGCCGCTCTCCGGAGGCGAGGGCCTGGAGGCCAAGGGAATAGTCGGCTCCGGTCTGGGTGATATGTTCCTCTGCGAGGCGCGGCCGGACGGCATATACAGTTTGGGCCGGGATGGCGGGGTCGCGCTGCTCATCTCCTACGAGGAGTGCCTGATAGAGATGGGCAAGCTCTTTGCGCTCGAGCCCATGGGCGAGGGGCGGTTTTTCTGCGAGCGGCCGCTGGGGAACATGATGCTGCGGCCCGCCGACCCCTCGGAGATAGGCGTGAAAGAGCAGGTCACCATCGCCGTGTTTGGCACCTACAGCGATTTGAACGACTACATAGCGCGCTTCAACGCGCAGAGCTCCATGTACGAGATAGTGGCGGTGAACTACTGCAGTGCCGGCCAGAGCCTGGAGCAGGGTCAGATGCGCATGAACACCGAACTGGCCGCCGGAGACGGCCCGGACATGATAGCGTTCACGGACTCCTGGAGGCGGGCAAACAACTGGAAGGCTGTGACAGCGCCTGCCTATATCGCCCGCGGCTATCTGGAGGACCTGACACCCTACATAGAGGGCGACTACACGCTCAACAGGGCGAACATCGCCGTATACGACGCGCTGAGCTCCATCGGAGGGGTGTATCTGTTCGGAAACAGCTTCTCCATCAACGGGCTGCACGGGACGGAGGAGCGCTTCGGCGATATGGACGGCTGGACCATAGACGAATACCTTGAGCTCGAGGCCTCGCTGGAGGACTGGCAGTGCATGACCTACGCCATGGACGAACACATTTTTGTGGAATTCGTGGGCGCCCAGTATATTGAGGACGCCATCGACTGGGAGAGCGGGACAATGGACTTCGACGTGGAGGAGTTCGCCCGCATACTGGAGGCAGCCTCACGGGTGGAGGAGGACAACACGGAGGAGTATGAGACGCTGGAGTCCTTCACGACCGCCTGGGAGCGCATAGGTTCGGGCCAGCTGATGATGGACCTCTGCAGCATAAACAACCCCGACTACTGCGCCTTTGACGAGCGGTTCTCAGGGAAGAGAGGGGCGTACTTTGGCTGGCCCTCGGTGGATGGTGAGACAGGACTGGTGGTGGAGCTGAAAAACCCGGTGGGTGTGGTGTCAACCGGCGAACACAAGGACGTCTGCTGGGAGTTCATAAAGTACATGGCCCTCAACTCGCCCATAGGTCGGCAGCTGGCCATGGATCTGCCCATATACAGGCCGTTGATAGACGCCTGGTCACAGGCCCTCCTGGACAATGAAATCACCGACACGGTGGAGACAGAGGAGGATTTGGAGCTGTTCTACGATATACTTGAGAGGCCGCGCAGGCTGGAAATATACGACGACACGGTGATGAGCATCATGTTTGAGGAGGCGGACGCCTATTTCGGCGGGCTTCGCAGTGTGCTGGAGGCGGCGGAGCTTGTGCGGGAGCGCGTGGGCCTCTACGTCGCGGAACAGAGTTGAAAAAAGCGCCCTTTCGGGCGCTTTTTTTTTCGTCATTCGGTGGGCAGGCTGAGCTGTGGCGACTGGCGGCGGAAGCTGCCGGCGGTGAACACGACGAGCCCGGCGACGATGAAGCCGAACATCACGAGCTTCGAGGCGGTCACCTCCTCGTTCAAAAACAGTATGCCGCAGGCAAAAGAGATGGTGGAGCTCAGATACTGCATTATGCCCACGACCTTGAAGGGCAGGTCGTCCACAGCGTAGGTGTAGAGTATCATGGGCGTAGCCGTCACCAGGCCGCTGACCACGAGCAGCAGCACGTCTACGCCGCCGGAGACGGAGCCCAGCCCGCCACTGCCGCGGAAGAACAGCAGAGAGGCGGCTATGGCGAATGGGCTGAGCAGGGTGGACTCCACAGCCACGCTCACGATGGGGTCCGCGCCGGCGGCCTTCTTGGTGGAGGCGTAGATGGGCCAGCTGAGCGCGCAGAGCACGGAAATCAGGGGGAAAGAGCCGTTTTGCACCGTGCTTATTACCACTCCCAAAGTGGCGATGGCCACGGCCGAGTATTCCATGGCGCTGCCCCGCTCGCGGAAAAACACCAGGCCGATGACAAAGATGACGATGGGATTCAGATAGTAGCCAAGGGCGGTGTCTATCACATGGCCGCTCATCACAGCCCAGTTGAACAGCCCCCAGTCGGCGCAGAGAAAAACGGCTGCCGGCAGCAGATAGCGCATCAAGCGGCGGTTTTTAAAGGCGGACAGGTATTCGCGCAGCCTGCCGCTGCAGGCGAGAAAGAGCACCGTGCAGATGGCGCTCATTATTATGCGGCAGCAGAGGACGAACATGGCGTTGAAGCCGCTGAGCAGGTCCCAGTAGACCGGCTGCGTGCCCCAGATGAGGTAGCAAAACAGCAGGGCGGCAAAAGATTTCCGGCGGCGGGACATCACTCGGCCTCCCTCTCAAAGGATACACTGCCGTAGGATGCGATAACGGCGACATAGCTGCTGCCGACACCCCAATCAAGCGGGGTGCCGTCGGCCAGGGAGTATTTGAACGGGGAGGTGTTGTCCTCGCGGGACCAGACGATGGGCACGTATTTGCCGCCGCAGGCGAAGTACCCCTCGCCCTCGCCGGTGGTGCGCACGGCGAGACGTCCCACGCTGTCGAGCACGGACATGGAGGTGTTGAGGACCAGCAGGTTGGTGAAGCCCATCTGCTCGCCGGTATCGGAGTCTATGTACTCCTCGCCGTACTGCCAGGCGAGGTAGCGGCCGCTGGCAGCGTCGTACTCAAATGTGGTGGACTTGTAGCCGTTGAACCTGATATTCACGTATTCGGCGCTCTCCGTACACTGCTCCGCGGCCTCTTCGGAGAAGGTCAGGCCGTAGTCGTACGCCCCGGAATCGTGCTCAAGGGAGAATCCCTCGTCCTGGGCGGCCTTGACCAGGGCGCTCCCCTGGGAGAACATGCTGTGCTCCAGGCCGTACTTCATGCGGTCCGGGTCGCGGTAGAAGGCGCCCTCGGTGTAGGTCCCGAGCACGCCGTCCAGGTGGTCCACATTGTAGCCGGACATCTCGGTGTAGCTCTCCTGGCTGCCGCCGGCGTGGATGACTATGGCGTCGTAGGAGATGCCCACATCGGCGTAATAGGGCCTTATACTGCGCAGGCTGCCTATCTTCTCCACGTCGGAGATGTCGGTGAAGATGGCCATCATGCGGGTGACGCCGCCCTCCGCGGGTATCTCATATATTATCTCGGCGTTGGAGACGCCGCACTGGGGCAGCGCCTGCTCGATGTTGTTTATCATTATGGCCCAGGGCCGCCGCTCGCTGATGTCCTCCTCCATGCCGGCTCCGCTCAGGGGGTTCGTGTACGGCAGCGGAGTGGGCGTGGGCTCCGGAGTGGGGGTGGGAGTAGGGGTGGGAGTGGGAACCGGTGTTGGAGAGGCCGAGGGGGTGGTGGGCACCAGGTCCTCAATCTCCGCACCACAGGCGGCCAGGGACAGGAACATGAGAATGGCCAGGCAGGCACAGCAGGCGCGTTTCATATTTTTACCTCACATGCGTTTATAGTCTGTTTTACTATAATACTCCCGGCCGCAACGGTTGTCAAACACAGCATATAGTGCTAAAATATATTCAAGCTGAAAAGGAGGCTTTGCAATGTATGAGGAGATAAAGGAGCAGGCCGCAAACGCCATGCGCGAGCTGCTGGAGACGGCCAACGTGCCCTCCGGCGGCCTGGTGGTTGTCGGCTGTTCCTCGAGCGAAATAGTCGGGGCCAGAATAGGAAAGGGCAGCACCCCGGAGGCCGCGGAGGCGGTGCTGGAGGGCATAATGCCCCTGCTGAAGGAGCGCGGCCTGTATCTGGCCGCCCAGTGCTGTGAACACCTCAACCGCGCGCTGATAGTCGAGCGGGAGGCGGCAGAGAAGTTTGGCTATGAGCCGGTGTGCGTTATCCCGCAGCCCAAGGCCGGTGGCTCATTCGCCACGGCGGCCTGGAAGAGCATGGCCGACCCGGTGGCCGTGGAGCACGTGAGGGCGCACGCGGGGCTGGACATCGGCTGCACCATGATAGGCATGCACCTGCGTGAGGTGGCCGTGCCGCTGAGGCTGCAGGTAAAGCAGGTGGGCGAGGCCGCGGTCAGCGCCGCCAGGACCAGGCCGAAGCTCATAGGAGGAGCGCGGGCCGTGTACCCCGAGAAGGTGTGAGCGAGTAATCGAATAATTAATATGTGTCATAGCCCGGCCGGAAGGCCGGGCTATGCTTTTGCCCCCGGCAGAGCGGACATGGAGGTCATAATTCGTCCCCCGGGCTCATATCGTCTAACAAGAGTTCACGGGAAAAGAGGGCGGAGCATGAATACTTCTATATATCAGGATATGGCCGCGCGCACCGGCGGCGACATCTATATCGGGCTGGTGGGGCCGGTGCGCACCGGGAAGTCCACATTCATCAAGCGCTTCATGGAGACGCTGGTCATCCCCAATATCGAGGACGCCTACGCCCGCGAACGGGCCAGGGATGAGCTGCCACAGTCCGGCTCAGGCCGCACTATAATGACGGCGGAGCCCAAATTCGTGCCCGAGGACGCGGCCACCGTGGAGCTGGATGGGGGAGTCTCTTTCTCCGTCAGGCTCATAGACTGCGTGGGCTACATGGTGCCCGGGGCCGCCGGGCAGCTGGAGGAGGGCCAGGAGCGGATGGTGACCACGCCGTGGTTCGACCACGAGGTGGGCATATCCGAGGCCGCGGAGGAGGGCACCCGGCGGGTCATCAACGACCACTCCACGCTGGGCATCGTCATGACCACCGACGGCAGCATCTGCGGCATACCGCGTGAGAGCTATGTGGAGGCCGAGGAGCGGGTGGTGCAGGAACTGAAGGCCATCGGCAAGCCGTTCGTGCTGCTGCTCAACTGCTCAGAGCCCAACAGCGCTGAGGCGGAGGAACTGCGGCGCGAGCTGGCTGACAAATACTCCGTCACCTGCCTGGCCATCTCCTGCATGGATTTGGGGCAGAAGGAAATAGAGGAGATACTGAAATTCGCCCTCTATGAGTTCCCCATAGCCGAACTGGGCATATTCCTGCCGCCGTGGCTGGATGCCCTGCCGGAGGACGCACCGCTGAGGAGCGAGCTGTACTCGGGTATAGCCGCCGCCGTATCCGGCATGGAGCGCGTGCGCGACGCCTTCGGCATCATGGATGAGCTGGCCGAGAGGGACGACGTCAGCGCGGCGGGCATAAGGCGGGTGGAGATGGGCAGCGGCAAAGTTACGGCCGAGCTGGATATGCCGCGCAGCCTGTATTACAAGACCATCAGCGAGCAGTCCGGCTTTGACATAGCGGATGACGGCGACCTGATGACGCTGCTCACACATATGAGGGAAATCAAGACCGACTACGACCACATAAGCGAGGCGCTAAAGAGCGTGCGGGAGACCGGCTACGGCGTGGTCATGCCACTGCCAGGCGAGCTGAAGCTGGAGGAGCCGCAGATTGTCCGCTCCGGCGGCAGATACAGCGTGCGCCTTAAGGCCAGTGCGCCCAGCATACACATGATGATGACCAACATCGAGACCGAGGTCACGCCCGCCCTGGGAGGCGAGAAGGCCAGCGAGGAAATCATGGGCTTCCTCCTGCAGGGCTTCGACGGGGACGTGAGCCGTATCTGGGAGTCGAACATATTCGGGAAGTCCCTATATGACATAGCCGAGGAGGGGCTGGAGTCCAAAATCAAGCGCGTGCCGGCGCCGGTACGCAACAAGCTGCGCAACACCATGCAGCGCATAGTAAATGAGGGCAGCGGCAGCCTTATCTGCATAGTCTTCTGATGAAAGAGGACGGAGAGACTCACTCTCCGTCCTCTTCTGATACCCATATCCTCGGCAGGCGCCGCCCCAGACGGCTCAGCAGCTCATTTGTTATCGTGCCGCACCGGGCGGCGAGCTCCTCCGCGCTTATCTCTCCGGCACCGTCGCGGCCGATAAAGGTCACCGTGTCGCCGGGGTGCACCTCGCCGCAGCCGGTTACATCCAGCAGCAGCTGATCCATGCAGATACGCCCGGCGACTGGGGCCGCCAGTCCGTTCACCAGGCCGCAGGCGCCACCGGCGGAGCGGAATATGCCATCAGCATAGCCGATGGGCACGGCGGCCAGGCGGGTCGTCCGCCCGGTGACAAAGGCCAGGTCATAGCCCACGCCCTCGCCGGCGGGCACCTCCCGTACCTCGGATATCCTGGCCCTCAGGGAGAGGACCGGGCGCAGCGCCGGCCATTGGGCCGTGCTGTCGCCGGCGGAGCTCCTCACCCCACAGAGGGCTATGCCCGGTCGGGCGCAGTCGCAGCGCATGTCGGGGTAATTCAACAGCCCATAGCTGCTCTGCGTGTGCAGCATGCCCACGTCCCGGCCGCGCTGGCGGAGCGCGTTGGCCACGGCGAAAAAGCGCTCGGACTGCTCACGGGTGAAATCGGCGTCGCGTGGGCTGAGGCTCTCGGAAGCCGCCAGGTGAGTGTACATGCCGGTCACCCGCAGAAACGGCAGGGAGAAGACCGCGTCTATCGAGTCCAGGTCCTGCCAGCTGATGCCCAGGCGGTGCATGCCGGTGTCCAGCTTTATCTGCACTTCCAGCCGCCGGCGGGCGGCGGAGAGCTCTCGGGCGTATTCCAGCGAAACCACCGTCTGCGTCAGGCGAAAGCGCCGCAGCAGGCCGATGTCGGAGACGGGGGTGCGCCCCAGGACCAGTATCGTACCCCTGGCGCCGTATTTTCTGAGCAGCTTCCCCTCCTCGGCCGTGGCCACGGCCCAGAGGGAGGCGCCCTCGGCAGAGAGGGCGGCCACAGCCCCTTCGGCGCCCAGGCCATAGGCGTCGGACTTCAGCACACACATCAGCCTGCCTCCCGGCGGCAGCAGGGAGCTGAGCGCGCGGTAGTTGTGCCGCAGAGCGGCCCCGTCCAGCTCCAGCCAGGCCCGTGAACGGCGGGAGGCGCGCACCGGTCTCAGCCGGCCCAGCAGAGGCAGCAGGGCGGCGGAGGCGAGGGCGGAGGCCGCGCAGACGGCGAGATAGTGGCCCAGGCTGTTCTCAACCAGTATGCCCCAGAGCCCAAGAGGGCGCGCCGCGCCGCGCACGGCTATTATCATGGCCGGATGGAGCAGATAGACCAGCATCGAGAAGTCCGCGGCCCAGGCCGGGCACCGCCCGCGGATCCCTGAGAGAAGGGAGAACAGGAAGTACATCACCGCGGGAAGGGAGATGTACATGCTGTCGTGCAACTGGAGCCGCAGATGGCGCAGCAGCATCCCCTCGGCGATGAGCAGCAGTGCGCTCAGGGCGAGCCCGGCAGTGCTGGCGGCGCGGCCGGGGCGATTTTTGCGCAGCAGGCAGCCCAGGAGGAGAAATACGGGGGCGAAAAACAATCCGTTGCGCGTGTGGCCGCATACCGATATCAGGGCGTCGTACGCCGCCCCCAGCACGGGCAGGCCAGAGACGAGGCCGTAGTAGCTGTCGCCCATGAGCCCGACCAGGTAGAGCGCGGCGGCAATGGCCAGAGCCGGCCTGATAGCCAGCTTTTCCAGCAGTAGCGAGGCCAGGGCGGTTCCCAGCAGGGCCGCCGGAAGATACCAGAGGTGGTAGAATGTGCCCTCAAACACGAGCTGGGTGAACAGCTCGGGCAGGGTGAGGCCGTCCAGATGGCCGGCATAGACGTTTACAGGCAGATAGAGGAGCAGCGCAGCGGCGTAGAGCAGGGCGGTCTTTTTCAGGAAGGAGCGCGTGCGCCCGCGGCTGCCGAGGACGAAAAAGCCGGTGGTCATGAAGAAAAAGGGGACAGCCACACGGGCTATCTCCCGTGTGAGGATGAAATCCGCCGTCTCACTGTAGGTGGCGAGAGGGGAGGTGTGTATCGCCACCACCAGGAAGGCGGCGGCTATGCGGAAGAGGTCGACGCCTCTGTAGTCGCGCTTTGCGTTCATGCCGGAAGCCTCCAGAGGGTGAGGATGTAGCCGTCCACATTGTTACCCGAGACCTGATAGGGGGTGGAGGGGGCCAGGGAGGGCTCATAGCTGCTTGTAAAGCCTATGTCGGCGCCGTAGCCGCCGCTCTCCGTGCTGAGCACTCCTCCGGGGTAGGGGTAGGAGCGCAAAAGCTCCACATACTCCTCCAGCGTAAGGCCCAGCTCGGCCATGAGATGGGCGTGGGGACGTCCGACATAGCGGAAATGCCAGGGCTCGGCGGCTATGCCGGTTATGTGCTCCTTTCCGGCAGGATAGCGCTCTATAAAACCGTAGTCGGCCGCTATTGCGCGGAAGCGGCCGCAGACTCCGTCGCGGGGGAAATCCGGGCGGATGAAATCTATCTCCTCCGCCCGCAGCGCCAGGTCGATGGCGAGGCCGGTCTCGTGCTCGCTGCAGCCGGGCAGGGCCACATACTTGCGAGTGAATTCCCCGCCGCTTTCGGCCATGGTGCTGTACCATATCTCCTGCTGCTCGCGCCGGGAGCGCCAGCCGCTGACGGGGACGATATCGCCCAGGGCCCCGATGCGCCCCAGGGCGCCGGTGAGCATGGCGGCGGCATGGGACTCCAGCAGCACGCCGCTGCCGGGGATGGCCGGGGCGAGCAGAGGACGGCGTTGCTCCGTGAGCGGGTGGCGGGCATTGACCAGTATGAGGTTTCCGCTGTGTACGCCGGGCATGCTCACACCTCCAGTCCCAGCTCCACCAGGGAGTTCACCAGGGCGGAGAAGTCCAGGCCGATGCCGGACATCATTTTCGGGAAGCGGCTGTGGGAGGTGAAGCCGGGGATGGTGTTCACCTCATTGAACACTATGCGGCGGTCCGGTGTGAGGAACATGTCCACCCGCGCGAAGCCGCGGCAGCCCAGTATGCGGTATATCCTGCCCGCCGTCTCGCGCAGGCGCTCCTCGGTGGCGCTGTCCACACGGGCCGGCATGTGTATCCGCGAGGTCTTGAGGGTGTACTTCTCCTCATAGTCGAAGAAACCGCCGCTGAGCTCTATCTCGTCGGCGCGGCCTATGGTGAGTTCGCCGTTGCCCATCACGGCGCAGCCCGCCTCGAAGCCATCTATGGCCTCCTCCAGCATGACCTCGCGGTCGTATCTGAAGGCGTCCTTCACCGCGGGCCGCAGAGCGGCGGGGGAGTCCACGCGGGTGACGCCAAAGGACGAGCCGGCGCGGACGGGCTTTACAAACAGGGGATAGCCTATCTCATCCGCCAGGGCGGACAGCTCGGAGGCCGTGGGCAGGCGGTCTATGAGCACGGAGCGGGGGACGGATATGCCCGCCAGGAACACCAGCTTGTGCGCCCGGTCCTTGTCCATGCAGAGGGCGGAGGACATGGTGCCGCAGCCTATGACGGGTATGCCGGCCAGCTCACACAGGCCCTGGACGGTGCCGTCCTCGCCGTTGCGCCCGTGCAGCACGGGGAATGCGGCGTCTATGCGCGTGCTGCGCACGCCGGAGAGGCGGAACTCCAGTATGCCGTGCAAATCCCGGTCGGGGGAGATGACGGCGGGGATGCAGAGTGTGCGGTCAGAGAGCCAGTTGTCGCCCTCTATGTCGTCGGCGGAGCCGTAAAAGCGGTACCACTCCCCGCCCTTTGTTATCCCCAGGGCTATCACCTCGTACTTCTCCTGGTCCATGTGCCGTATTACCGCGCTGGCCGAGGACAGGGAGACGGGGTACTCTGGGGAACAGCCCCCGAATATGACGGCTATTTTCTTCTTATCCATGCATATGCCTCCTGTAAAAGCGGAAAACTCCGCGCCGGTTTCTGACAGGTATTATCCTAACAGAAGCCGGCGCGGAGTTTATCCGCTAAGGCAGTATAAATGCTGAAGGCTTTCAGACAGAAATCTTACGATTTTCTCACGGATGCAGGGGCAGCTCGAGGGAAAAAACTATGCGGTGGTCGGCGCTCCGGGCACTGATGGAGCCGCCGTGCAGCTCCACAATCTCCTTGGCTATCGCCAGGCCGAGGCCGGCGCCTCCGGTGCGGCTGCCGCGGGAGGAATCCAGGCGGTAGAACTGCTCGAATATCCTGTCGAGCTTGTGCGGCGGTATGTCGTCCCCCTCGTTGGCAAAGGAGATATGGGCCGTATCGCCGTACACGCTGAGGGACACCTGTATCTCCGTGTTCTCGTAGCTGTAGTTGATGGCGTTGCGCAGCAGATTGTCGAACACGCGCTGCAGCTTGTCGGGGTCGCAGGTGACAGTCACGTTCGGCGACGCGGCGACGTGGCAGACGAGGCCCTTCTCCAGCAGCATGGGGGCGAACTCGTCGGTTATCTGCTGCAGCATGCGCGTCAGGCTGACGGTCCTGTACTCCAGCGTGATGTTGGTGAGGGAAAAGCGCGTTATGTCGAAGAACTCGTTTATGAGGTCCTCCAGCCTCTCGGCCTTGTCCAGCGCCACGGAGATATAGTGCCCGCGCAGCTCGGGGGATATGTTCCCCTCATCACGCAGCAGCGTGAGATAGCCTATGACGGAGGTCAGCGGCGTCTTCAGGTCGTGAGCCAGATACACCACCAGGTCGTTCTTGCGCTGCTCGGCCTCCCGGGCCGCCAGGCGGCTGGCCAGCATGTCGGCCTTTATGCGGTTCATCTGTATCTCCACCTCGCGCAAATCCTCGGGGAGGGAGATGGGATCGTCCCCTGAGCGGTAAATCTGCTCTGTGGCGGAGACGATGTTCTCCAGGTAGCCCAGCGTGCGCGACCAGTAGTGCATGAAGATGGCCAGATAGCCTATTACGAACACGACTATGAGCACAAGAGGCAGGTAGTCGCTTATCCAATTCAAAATGCGGTAGAGCGGGCTGTAGTAGTCCCAGCTGATGGAGGCGCAGACAAAAACGCTGGTGAACAATCCGAAAAGGATGAAGATGGTGTAAACCACTATGGCCACGACGAAGCGCGTGAACACGCGCCGCGTCAGCGAGCGGCGGAAGCTGCGCAGCGGGCTCTCCGCGGTCTCGGGCATGTCGCTGTAGTCACTCAATCTGATAACCCACCCCCCAGACGGTCTTGACGAAACGCGGCTTGCGCGGCGGCTCACCCAGCTTCTCACGCAGCCGGCCTATGTGCGCCATGACCGTGTTATTGTTGTCGAGGTACTTCTCGCCCCACACGGCCTCAAAGAGCTCTTCGGAGGACACAACCCGCCCCTGGTTCTCGCAGAGGTACCAGAGAATGCCGAACTCTATGGGGGTCAGGGGCACGTTCTTGCCGTAGAGGGAGCACTTGTGGGTGTCGCGGTTTATCACCAGCCCGCGGATATCGCGCTCGTTCTCCGGAGCGGGCATTATATCGCCCTCCGGGCGGTTATAGCGCGTGTAGCGCCGGAGCTGTGTTTTTACGCGGGCCACCAGCTCGAGGGGATTGAAGGGCTTTGTTATATAGTCGTCCGCCCCGATGGTGAGGCCCATTATCTTGTCTATGTCCTCCACGCGGGCGGTGAGCATTATTATGGGCCAGAAATGCTCCTCGCGGATGCGCGCGCAGAGCGTGAAGCCATCCATGTCCGGGAGCATGACGTCCAATATGGCGAGGTCGAGCTCCTCAGAGCGGACGCACTGCAGGGCGTCCGTGGCGTTATAGAACTTGCGCACGGAAAAGCCCTCGTTTTTCAGGTACAGCTCCACCAGGTCGGCTATCTCCCGTTCGTCGTCTACTACAAGTATGGTCTGCGGCATGTCCTTCCTCCTGTCGGGTATGGATATAGCTTATCACATAGCCGGCGGGCTTGCAAGCGGGACGGCGGGTGGTATAATAATTAATGACTTCTTAAGGATTTGGCCGCTTTATTCTTAAATCGGTCTCCCGTACAATGGGCATGAGGTGAGGGTATGGCAAACATTCTTATCTGCGACGACGACAGGGACATAGTGGCCGCGCTGAAAATCTATCTCTCCAGCGAGGACTACCGGCTGTTCACGGCCAGCACCGGGAAGCAGGCCCTGGACTGCCTGAGGGAGAACGAGATAGACCTCGTGCTGATGGACATCATGATGCCGGAGATGGACGGCATAGCGGCCACGGTGAAGCTGAGGGAGGAGTACAACATCCCGGTGATACTGCTCACGGCCAAGAGCGAGAGTTCCGACAAGGTGCTGGGCCTGAACATCGGGGCCGACGACTATGTGACAAAGCCCTTTGACCCGGTGGAGGTGCAGGCGCGGGTGCGCAGCCAGCTGCGGCGATATATGCGCCTGGGCGGACAGCAGAGGGCGGAAAAAAGGCCGGATGTCATAGCCATAGGCGGCATTGAGCTGAACGACGCGGAGAAAACGGTCACGGTGGACGGCGAGGCGGTGAACCTGACGCCCATAGAGTACAGCATCCTTCTGCTGCTCATGCGCAACCCCAACAGGGTGTTTTCCTCGCGGCAGATATACGAGCTGGTATGGAACGAGAACGCCTACGGTTCGGAGGGCGCGGTGGCCGTACACATACGGCACCTGAGGGAGAAGATTGAGATAAACCCCAGCGACCCCAGGTACATCAAGGTCGTATGGGGCCAGGGCTACAAGATGGAGGCTCGGAAGTGATGGAGAAGAAAAAAATAAAGCTCACGCACGAGCTGTGGGCCAAGATACTGGCGTTCGTGCTGCTGGGCATATTCCTTGCCGTTCTCGCCGCAGGGATATTTGAAGCCATGATGCAGTACAACGAGCTGCCGTCGTACAAAAGCGCAGATGATTTTACCAACTCGCTCGAATACATGTACGGCTATGGCGAGCTGAACAGCGCAGACAAGGTTTATGCCCAAAACCTGATGCGGCTTATTTACAACGTGTCCGGCTTGTGGCTGTGCGCCGTGCTGGTCGGTGCAGCGGGTGCCATCGCCTGCCTTGCGTTCCTTTTCATGGGCGCTGGCCACAGGAATGGGAAAGAGGACGTCAGGCTGAACCTGCTGGACAAAATCCCGCTGGATCTGTACGCCGCCGGCTGCTTTGCGCTGGCATTTGT
>CALWYL010000013.1 GCA_944385765.1 uncultured Oscillospiraceae bacterium | reverse complement strand
TGGCGGAGAAGGAGGGATTCGAACCCTCGAACGGCTTTTGACCGTTACACGATTTCCAATCGTGCGCGCTCGACCAACTACGCGACTTCTCCACGTGTTTGCCCGAACCGGAGTATGTTCAGTTGACGCCCGTATATAATAAATGAAAACCGCCGCAAAGTCAAGAGGTTTTTCCCAATTCCCTCTGCGGCGGTTTGATTTTATATGGACCTCATCACCAGGGCGCGCAGACACTCGGCGTGGCACTGCTCCACCCGGGCCGTGCGCAGGTACAGAGTCTGCCGCTGGGGGCACTCTGTGGCCTTGGCGGCCTCGCGGTAGGCCCTGGCGGAGTCCAGCTCGTCGATGTACGCGCGCCTCAGCGCGCTCAGGCAGCCGTGTACCACGGGGCAGGCCGGCGCGGGGCAGAAGCTGTCGCCGCTGAGCAGAAAGAGCTCCCCCTCCATGCACCTGCGAGTGCGCCTCTCCTCCATGGCCAGCCGGCGCAGCGCGTCGGCGCAGCCGCTCATGCGCCGTGCCAGCAGGCAGTACAGCTCCGACGCCCGCTCGGCGTTTGTGATGAAGCCCCGCAGCAGCGCGCTCTCGTCCGGCGCGTCGCCGGCGCCGCCGCTCACCCGGCTCCAGACTTCCTCAAAGCCCTCCAGGGCGTTTTTGGTCTCGTTGAGCATAGCTATCACCCGGGCCATCCTATGCCGGGAGGGCCTGGCTGTTGCCTGTTCCGGCCCATTTTTATTGCCGGGATGACAGGCAGGCCCATAGGGGCGCTGTCACAGTCAGGGGGCGCGCGGAACTCAGCCTGAAAAGGGGGCTGCGTGCGCTCCCCCTTGCAATGCCGCCCGGGCTGTGAGATAATGTAGAAAAATGTCCCGGAGGTGCGCGATGGCGAGGTTTTTCATGACCGGTACTAATATAGACGGCGGCAGGGCCGTCATCCGCGGGCAGGACGCGGGGCACATCCGCGTCCTGCGCCTGCGTCCCGGGGAGGACGTGGTTATCTGCGACGGCCGAGGCACGGACTACCGCTGCCGCCTGGTGCGCTCCACGGCGGAGGAGGCCGAGGCCGAGGTCATCGAGGTCACCCCCTGCCGTGGCGAGCCCGACGTGGCCGTGCACGTGTTCGCCGGCTACCCCAAGGGCGAGCGCGCCGAACTGCTGGTGCAGAAGTGCGTGGAGGCCGGCGCTCAGGAGATAGATTTCTTCGACTGCGAGCGCTGCATAGCCCGCCCGGACGGCCGCGCCATGGCCAAGCGCCTGGAGCGCCTCGCGCGCGTCTCCGAGTCCGCCGCGCAGCAGTCGGGCCGCGGCATAGTGCCCCGCGTGGGCTATATCCCCGGCTTTGTGGAAATGCTGGACGCCGCCGTAAAATACCCCGCGCGGCTCTTCATGTACGAGACGGGCCCCGGCCGCGCCCCCCTGAAGGAGGCCATAGAGGCCTCTCTGCCGCTCACCTC
Source organism: uncultured Oscillospiraceae bacterium (assembly GCA_944385765.1). Taxonomy (GTDB): domain Bacteria; phylum Bacillota; class Clostridia; order Oscillospirales; family Oscillospiraceae; genus Scatomorpha. The sequence goes on along the minus strand of CALWYL010000013.1, from coordinate 37,484 downwards.
CGCCGCCGTGATTACCGGCCCGGAGGGCGGCTTCACCGCGGCGGAGGCGAAGATGGCCGCCGCAGCGGGCTTCACGCTCTGCTCCATGGGAGAGCGCATCCTCCGCTGTGAGACGGCGCCCGTGCTGGCTGTCTCCTCCATAATGTACGCCACCGGCAACCTCTGAACCCCGCCGGCATGAAAAAAAGGGCCCGCAAGGGCCCTTTTTTCATGCGTATGCCGTTCAGGTGACGCGCTGTATGTCCTCCAGGCTGCCCAGGACCAGCACGTGCTCGCCCTCGGAGAAGGTGTAGGACGGGTCTATCACGGTGTGCATCTTCTCGCCCTTTTTGGCGGCCACCAGCGTCAGCCCGTAGCGGCTGCGCAGGTTCACCTGGGCGATGGAGTGCCCCACCCAGCTCGCGGGGGGCTCTATCTCCACCATGGAGAAGCCCTCGGCCAGGCCGATGAAGTTGTAGATGCGGTCGGAGGACTCGCGGACGGCTATCCTCTCCGCCGCGTCGCGCTCGGGGTATATCACGGCGTCGGCGCCGCAGCGCAGGAGGAACTTGGCCTCCAGGTCCCTGTCGGCCTTGCTGTAGACCTTCTTGGCCCCCAGCTCCTTGAGCTGGTCGGTTATCTCCAGGCAGGCCTGGAAGCTGTCGTTGACGCAGACGAAGCAGGCGTCAAAGCTGGGTATGTCGAAGGAGCGCAGGGCCTCTATGTTCGTGCAGTCGCATATCTTGGCCGAGGAGACAAAGGGCAGCATGTCCTCCAGCGTGTCCCCGTTGCGGTCGGCGATCATTATCTCGCACTTGTGCTTGCAGAGGGCGCGGCACATGTGGTGGCCGAAGGTGCCCATTCCGATAATGAGAAAGGATTTCATGGCATTTTCCTCCTATGATTAGCCCACGGTGACCTCTTCCACGGGGTAGGTCACCGGCGGGTCTGTGCGCTTTTCCAGCAGGGCCATGGCGAAGGAGACGCTGCCCACCCTGCCACAGTACATCAAAAACGCCACTATGCAGGCGGAGAGGTCCGTGAGGTCGCGGGTGATGCCCGTCGTCATGCCCACGGTGCCGATGGCGGAGAACACCTCGAAGAGCACGTCCGTCAGCGGCAGCTCCTGCACGGCGCATATCACCAGCGCGCCGCCTATGGCCAGCGAGAGGTTGGTGCAGAGCACCATGCCGGCCTGCTTCATGTTCTCGTCCGGCAGCCGGCGCCCGAACACATAGGCCCCGCGCCTGCCGCGGATGCCCGTGCCCAGGAAGATGGCTATCACCGCCGCCGTGGTGGTCTTGATGCCGCCGGCGGTGGAGCCGGGGCTGCCGCCTATGAACATGAGTATTATGGTCAACAGCTTGCTCGCCGGCGAGAGCGCGGCGGTATCCACGCTGTTGAAGCCCGCGGTCCTCGGCGTGACGGCGGAGAAAAAGCTCACCAGCACCTGCTCTCCCAGCGGCATGCCCACATTCATGCGGTTGCGCTCTATTATAAAGAAGAGCGCCGCCCCGCCGAAAGTGAGTATGGCCGAGGTGATGAGCACCAGCTTGGTCTGCAGGCACCAGCGATGCGCGTGCAGCCCGCACTTGCGTATGTCGTCCCAGACCAGGAAGCCTATGCCGCCTATCGTGATGAGCGCCATGATGGTTATGCTCACCAGGGCGTCCCCGGAGTAGTCCACCAGGGAGGAGTAGGGCGTGTTGATGCCCATGAGATCGAAGCCCGCGTTGCAGAAGGCGGAGACCGAGTGGAACACGGCGAACCAGATGCCCAGCGGCGCGCCGTACTGCGGCACGAAGCGTATGGCCAGCAGCACGGCACCCGTGAGCTCGAAAATGGCCGTGCCTATCGCCACCGTGGAGCTTATCTCCATGATGCGGGCCACGCGCGAGCCCACGCTGATGCTCTCGGCCATCACCGCCCGCTCGCGCATGCTCATCCTCCGCCGCAGCAGGCGGAAGAACAGCGTGGCTATGGTCATGAAGCCGAGCCCGCCTATCTGGATGAGCGCGAGCATCACGCCCTGGCCGAAGAAGGTCCACTGGGTCCAGGTGTCGGCCAGCGCGAGCCCCGTCACGCACGAGCAGCTCACGGCGGTGAACATGGCCTTGATGAAGCCGGCGCTTTGCCCGTCTTTGGACGCCGCGGGCAGCATGAGCAGCGCGGTGCCCGCCGCCACCACCAAAAAGAAGCCCAGGGCTATTATCTGAACATGTGAAAGCTGTCTTCTCTTCATAGTAGCGCCATTATAACACCCTGTTCGGAAAAAGAAAGGGTGTGCATAAACTTTTGTCTCCACGTCGCCGGGCGCACACGGACGGCCGCCGGGGCGCTTCCCGGACGGCGCCCCCAAGGACAGTCCGGGCCCCCTCGTGGGCCCGGACTGCCGGCTCAGAATCAGCCGAAGAACTTGTTGTGTATGGCCTGCACGGCCTGGTCGGCATAGGTCTTGTCTATGAGCACGGACACCTTTATCTCGGAGGTGGAAATCATCTGGATATTTATCTTCGCGTCATAGAGGGCCTCGAACATCAGCGCCGCGATGCCGCTCGCGCTCATCATGCCCGCGCCGACGATGCTGACCTTGCAGACGTTGGTGTCCACGCTCAGGTGGTCGAAGCCGATGGACTCCTGCAGCTCGTTGAGCGCGTCCGCCGCCGCGTCGGCGTCCGCGAGCGGGACGGTGAAGCTGATGTCGTTCGTACCCTCCTTGCCGTAGGACTGCAGTATGATGTCCACGTTTATCCGCGACCTGGCCATGGTGTTGAACACGCGGAAGGCCACGCCCGGCTCGTCGGGCACGCCCACCACGACTATGCGCGCCACGTCGTTGTCCTTCGCTATGCCGCTTATCTTCATCTCTTCCATTTTCCTTGCGACCTCCTTCACTTTGGTACCGCTCTTTTTCACATAGCTGGAGAGCACCTCTATCACCACTCCGTAGCGTTTGGCCATCTCCACGGAGCGGTTCATCAGCACCTGGGTGCCCAGGCTGGCCAGCTCGAGCATCTCGTCGTAGGTTATCTCCTCCAGCTTCCTGGCGCCCTGCACTTTCCGGGGATCGGCGGTGTAGACGCCCTCCACGTCGGTGTATATCTGACATTTGTCCGCGTGCAGCACGGCCGCTATGGCCACGGCCGTGGTGTCGGAGCCGCCGCGGCCCAGGGTGGTGATGTCCTCGTTGCGGTCCACGCCCTGGAAGCCCGCCACGATGACTATCCGCCGCTTGTCGAGCTCGCGGCGCAGCCTCTCGGTGGAGACGCGGATGATGCGCGCCGAGCCGTAGGCCGCGTTGGTCACCAGCCCAATCTGCCAGCCCGTCAGCGACACCACCGGCAGACCCATGGCCTCCAGGGCCATGCTCATCAGCGCCACTGACTGCTGCTCGCCCGTGGAGAGCAGCACATCCATCTCCCGCTTGGAGGGCCGGGGATTTATCTCCCGGGCCTTCTCTATAAGCTCGTCTGTGGTGTCCCCCTGTGCGGAGAGGACCACCACCACGTCGTGCCCCTCCGAATACGTGTCGGCTATTATCCCCGCCACATGGCGCACGCGCTCCGCGTTGGCCACGGAGCTGCCGCCGAACTTTTGAACTATAAGCATAGGGCCTTACCCCTTTCGGTTATTAAGTCTCAGGGCATTATATGCGCTCAATCCAGCACACGGTATCTGGCCAGCACCTGCATCCCCTCGGTGCGCGCGCTCAGCTCCTCGCCGGTCATGTACTGGGTGATGAAGGCGTATTCCTCCGGCGGCGCGCTGGGCACGGAGATGAACCTCACGCCGGAGAAGGCGGAGGCTATGCGCTCCAGCGGCGCGCCGGTGCGCACCATCCAGCGGCAGGAGAGCTTGTCGGGCCCCGTCACGTAGCCCTCCTCGGAGGGCCACCAGCCCAGGTAGACGCGTGTCGCGGGGTCGCGCACGCAGTCTATCATGTCCGCCGCCACGGCGCTGGCCGTGGGCAGGGCGCCCGCCCCGGGGCCGAAGAACATGGCCTCGCCCACGGCGTCCCCCTTGACGGAGATGCCGTTCATCACCCCGTCCACGTTGGCGATGGGGTTCGCCTTGGAGATGAGGTGCGGTGCCACAAAGGCGGTCACGGAGTTGGGCCCCGTGCGTATGGCCCGGCCCAGCAGCTTTATCTTGTAGCCCAGCGCCCGGGCGTACTCTATGTCCGCCGGCGTTATCTTCGTTATCCCCTCCGTGGTGATGGCGGAGGTGGGCACGTTCTTGCCGAAGCAGAGGTCCGCCAGGATGCATATCTTCCTCCCGGCGTCCAGGCCCTCCACGTCCGCCGTGGGGTCGGCCTCCGCGTAGCCCTTCTCCTGGGCCTCGCGCAGCGCCTGCTCGAAGCTCTTGCCCATCTGTATCATCTCGGTGAGTATATAGTTGGTGGTGCCGTTGAGTATGCCGCAGACCGAGCTTATCTCATTGGCCGCCAGGCACTGGCAGATGGGCCTCAGTATGGGTATGCCCCCGCCCACGCTGGCCTCGAAGAGGAAGTTCACGCCCTTCCTCCGCGCCAGCGTCGTCAGCTCCAGGCCCTTTTCCGCCACCAGCTCCTTGTTGGAGGTCACCACGTTCTTCCCCGCCTCCAGGCAGGCCTTGACGTACTCATAGGCCAGCGTCGCGCCGCCTATGCACTCCGCCACCACCTTCACCTCCCCGTCGGAGACGATGGTGTCTATGTCGTGGACTATCAGGCTCTCAAAGGGGTGCCCCGGCCGCGGCGAGCGGCAGAGGATGTACTTGAGCTCTATCTCCTGCCCGGCCCTGCGGGCTATCAGCTCCCGGTTTTTCGTCAAAACCTCGGCCGTCCCGCCTCCCACGGTGCCGATGCCGAGTATAGCTGCCTTGACCATTATCCCGTCTCCTCTCTCAGCCGGCCAGGGCGTCGAACCTGAGCACGCCCTCCAGCCCCCTGGCCCGGGTTATCAGCTCGTCCGTGCCCAGCGGCATGTTGTCCGTGGTGGCCGATATGGTCACCGGGGCGGTGCCGTTGGTGGGTATGCTCTGGTTTATGGTGAGAATATTCGCGCCCGTATCGGCAAAAATAGCGAGCAGGGAGCTCAATACCCCCTTTTTGTCCCGCAGCAGCGCCTGGAAGGTCACGATGCTCCCCCGCTTCATCTCGCGGAAGGGCATCACCGAGTCCTTGTATTTGTAGAACGCGCTGCGGCTGAGCCCCACTCTCTCCGCGGCCTCCGCCACCGTACGCGCCTCGCCGGTCTCCAGCAGCTCCTTCACCTCGGTCACTTTGATAAAGACCTCGGGCAGGACGCTGGTCTCCACGAGGTAGTATTTCGGTATCTGCTTTTCCGTAGGTCCTCGTCTCCTTCCAGTCCTTGTATGGCGGCCGAATGTACGTAATATGCGCACATTTGTTATACCATATCCGCGCGCCGCGCACAAGAGGGCTAATTCAATAAACCCCCGCGGCAAAACCGCCGCGCTTTTCATCAATATTCACCATAGGAGGCACAGATAATGCTGGGATTCATCTGGAGCGCCATCGCCGGGGCGGCCATGAGCGTGCAGGGCGTGATGAACACGCGCCTGGGCGAGGGCATAGGCACCATGGAGGCGAACAGCCTTGTGCAGTGCAGCGCGGCGCTGCTCTCCCTGGCGGCCCTGGCCTTTTACCGCACGGGCAGCTTCTCCGCCCTGGGCTCCGTGCCCTGGTACTACATGCTCGGCGGGGCCCTGGGGCTGGTGATAACCGTCACCGTGATGCTGGGCATCGGCAGCCTCTCGCCCACGGTGGCCATCTCCGTCATACTGATAAGCCAGCTGCTGGTGGCCGCCCTGATAGACGCCCTGGGCCTTCTGGGGGCCGAGAGGGTGCCCTTCGGCTGGCGCAAGCTGCTGGGCCTCGCCCTCATGATAGCCGGCGTGGTCACCTTTAAAACTTAGTTCGTGCAAAAGCCCGCGCCCTGTGTTACAATATCCGCGTATATTATTCTATTGTAAAGGGGCGCTCAAAGCCGTGGCCGCGAACATCGAGGGCAATATCTTCACCATCTCCGTCCCCCTGCCGGGGAACCCCCTGCGCAACCTCAACTCCTACGTGATACGCTCGGAGGGCAGGGGGAGGAACCTGCTCATAGACACGGGCTTCCGCATGCAGCCCTGCCGCGAGGCCCTCATCGGGGGGCTCGGCGAGCTGGGCATTGACATGCGTGACACGGACATCTTCCTCACCCACCAGCACGCCGACCACTCCGGCCTGGCCATGGAGCTGGCCGGCGAGAACTCCAAAGTGTATATCAGCCGCCGGGACGGCGAAATGCTGATTAACATCCTCACCAAGGGCCTGGGCCGCACGGAGGAATACCGCACGTTCGGCTTCTCCGAGGAGGAGCTGGCCTCCTTCTGGGAGAACCCCTCGGTGAAGTACCAGCAGGATGTGCCGGCCGTGTTCACGCATGTCGGCGACGGCGAGGTGCTCAACTACGGCGGCCACCGCCTGGAGGTGATAGCGACCCCGGGCCACACCCCCGGCCACCTCTGCCTCTACGACCGGGCGAACAAGATAATGTTCCTGGGGGACCACGTCCTCTTCGACATAACCCCCAACATCACCACCTGGCCCGGCTTCGACGACCCCCTGGGCCACTATGTACACAGCCTGATGGACATCAGCATCTTCGACGTGCGGCTGCCGCTGCCCGCCCATCGCGGGGTGAAGGGCACCATGGCCGAGCGCATAGGCACCATCATCGAACACCACGGCGCGCGCATACGCGAGATGCTAGACGCCCTGGAGGCCAACCCGGGCATCACGCCCTACGACCTCAGCGGCAAGATGACCTGGCGCGTGCACGGCAGGACCAACTCCTGGGCGGATTTCCCCCTGGCGCAGAAGTGGTTCGCCGTGGGGGAGACCGCCGCCCACCTGGAGTACCTGCTCTGCCGCGGCCGCGTGCGCCGCGAGTTCGACGGCCGCGTCTGGCACTACTATATCGGCTGAGCGCCGGCCTACATAATGTGACCGATTAAAATACTGCCATTCAAGGAGGAAATTTAAATGAAAGTGATATTGCTCAACGGCAGCCCCCGCCAGGGCAACACCCGCGCCGCGCTCGAGGAGTGCGCGCGCGCCCTCAACGACTGCGGCGTGGAGACGGAGCTCATAGACATCGGCCTGGACGTCCCCGGCTGCCGGGCCTGCGGGGCATGTTCCAAACTCGGCCGCTGCGTGATAGACGACGGCGTTAACGCCTTCGCGGAGAAGATGCGCTCCGCCGACGGGCTCATAGTCGGCAGCCCCGTGTACTACGCCTCGCCCAACGGCTCGGTCATCTCCTTCCTGGACCGGCTGTTCTACAGCCACAAGCGCGAGCTGGCCCACAAGCCGGCCGCCGCCGTGGCCGTGGCCCGCCGGGCGGGCACCGTCGCCAGCTTCGACGTGCTCAACAAGTACTTCACCATCTCCCAGATGCCCGTTGTCAGCTCCACCTACTGGAACGACTCCTTCGGCGCGGCCCCCGGCCAGTCCGCCCAGGACGCGGAGGGGTTGCAGACCATGCGCAACCTCGCCCGCAACATGGCCTGGCTGCTCAAGTGCATAGAGCTGGGCCGGCGCGGCGGCGTGGAGCCCCCGGAGAGCGAGAGCGGCGCCGTCACCAACTTCATCCGCTGAATACGCCCCAACAAGGAGGAAACCATGGACCGCATCAAAGAAGGGCGCGGGCCCGCTGACGGCGGGGCAGCCGGTCGCCGCGGAGGCGCGGGCACGAGATATCTCCGCGCCCTGTGCCTCTGGCTGCTGGCCACCGCCTTCCTCTATCTCTGCTCCGCCGCCGTGCTCGCGCTCTTCGGCGCTGAAGGCGTCTGGCTCTCCGCCCTGCCCACGGCGCTGCTCTCGGAGCTGATACTCCTGGCGTTCCACCTCATAGGCCGGGCGAGAAAAAACCGAACACGCTGAATAACATGTACCTCCCGCGGCCATAATAGCTGCGAGAGGTACATAGCTTATGAGACATGACCAACTGAAAAAATGGGAGATATCGCTGCTGCTGGCGCTGAGCATCACGCTCTGTGCCGGCGCCTGGGCCCAGGGCCGCAGTGAGGCCATCAGCACCTCGCTGATACGCCTGCACGTGATAGCGGACTCGGACGGCGAGTACGAGCAGGCGCTCAAGCTGCGCGTGCGCGACAGCGTCCTCGCCTACCTGGAGCCCCTGCTGGAGGGCGAGGCGAGCGCCTCCGCCGCCCGCGAAACCATAGCCGCCTCCCTGGACGGAGTGCGAGCCGCCGCCGAGAGCGCCGCCGAGGGCCGCGCCGTGGCCGTGGAGCTGGGCCGCGAGGCCTACCCCACCCGGGAGTACGAGAGCTTCACCCTGCCCGCCGGCATCTACGAGTCCCTGCGCGTGACCATCGGCGCGGGCGAGGGCCACAACTGGTGGTGCGTGGTGTTCCCCCCGCTCTGCACCTCGGCCGCGGAGGCCGACAGCGCCCTGGCCGCCCTGGGCGAGACGGGGGAGCTGCTCTACCCCGGCGGCGAGCTGGAGATACGCTTCCGCCTGGTGGAGCTCTGGGGGGAGCTGATGGCGCTGCTGGGAATAAAGTGACAAAAAATCCACCCCGTTTCTTTGGGCAAGACCAAAGAAACGGGGTGGAGCCCCAAAGAAAGGCGCTTTTGTTGTAACATGGCGGCTGCAAATACGCCGTAGTCGAATAACAGCCCGCATCGCCGGCCGCGCGTTGGGCCTTACGGCCCGGCGCTGCCGGACTGCGTCCGGAGGCAGAGCGCGCTCCGCGCGGGTGCAGCCCTTCAACTTCCCGCAAGCTAGCGCCGGCGCGTAAGCGCCAACGCGCGGCCGGCGATGGGCAAAGCCATTCGACTACGGCGTCTCTCTGCCTGCCTCCAGGCTCCGCCTGGCGATTTTCTCTTGGGAGTCTGAGGGGGTTCTTTTTGACAAGCCAAAAAGAACCCCCTCAGGATGTCGCCCCGGACCCCCCTCAAGCGGCGTCGTACACGCTTATCTCGGCCCCGTCCGTCCACACGGTCACCGTGCCGTCCAGGTCCGTCCTCAGCAGCTCTATGCCCCGGCCGCGCAACAGCTCCACCACCTCGTCGTGGGGGTGGCCATAGCTGTTGTCCAGCCCGCAGGAGGCCACGGCCAGTATGGGGGTCGTCAGGTCGAGCACCTCCCCGTCGGTGGAGGTGCTGCTGCCGTGGTGGCCCAGCTTGAGCACGTCGCAGTCGAGGTCATAGCCGCCGAGGGCCGCGCAGTCGAGCAGGGCGCCGTCGGAGGCGTCGCCGGGGAAGAGGAAGGCGCTGTCGGCGTAGTCCACGCGCACTATCAGGCTGGAGTCGTTCAGGTCGTCGCCCCAGTCGGAGAGCGGCCCGATGAAGCTCACCTGAGCGCCGCCCAGGGTGTACACGCTGCCCACGGTGGGCACGGTGATGTAGAGCCCCCGCTCCGCCGCCGCGTCCTCGAAATAGGTGAAGGCGCCGGAGGCGTCGAACTCCGTGTAGGGCGCGAAGAGGGTGCCTATGTCCACGGCCTCCACCACCTCGTCCATGCCGCCGCAGTGGTCCTCGTGCGCGTGGGTGACCACGGCGTACACCAGGCTGTCCACGCCGGAGGCGTCCAGGTAGTCCACCACGGTCTGCCCGGCCTCCGGCACGCCGGCGTCTATCAGCATGGCCTCGCCGTTGCAGACTATCAGCGTGGCGTCGCCCTGCCCCACATCTATGTAGGAGACGGCCAGGCCCTCCTCCGGCAGCTCCGCTATGGCGGAGACGCTCCTGCCGCCGCCGAGTATGCCGTCCAGCAGCTCAGAGAGCCCCAGGGGCTCGGCGAAATACGCCAGGGCGAGCAGTGCGGCGAAGGCCAGCACCCCAAGTATACCGCCGCGCCTGCGGCCGGCCCGGCTGTTTCTCTTCTGTGCCATCAAAAACCTCCATTATTGCAGAAAACGGGGCGTAACGCCCCGTTTCCGCTTATGTTTACGAAAAACTCACGCGCCGCGCGCATAATCCGGTATCTCTATGGCGTCTATGCCGTTGAAGTCGGAGAGCGTGACCGACACGCTCGCCTCGCCTACCTCCCAGCTCATGGCGTCTCCCGCGCCGACGGCGGAGAGCGTTGTATCCATCATCTCGCGCATCAGGTCGGTCATATCTATGACGTAGCGCACGGGCAGACCCGTCTCGTTGTCGAGATATATCGAGAGACCCATGCCAGAGGTGAGCCCGTCCGTGCTCTTCCCGCTGACGCCGAGGGATTCAAACATGTCGTACGCCCCGGAGCGTTCAATGGCCTCGGAGAGCATGTCGGCCGGGATCTCGCCGTCGTAGCGCGAGGCCGTCGCGCCGCGCACCTCTTCCTCACCCACCTTTTCAAAGGCGTAGGCGCACTGGAGATAGAACTCCACGCCTTCCACGGCGGAAAACTGGCCGAGCTCGGTCTCGTCCACCGCCGCGGCCTCCCATCCGCCGCCGTCCATATTGGCGTACATCATGTAGCCCTCGCCGCTGCGCTCGACGTAGTATTCCACGCTCACCGGCTGCTGCATGACGTTCATGTTCATCGTGGCACGGGCCGTCAGCGGCTCGTTTATCGTGTCCATAGACATGTCCATGGATATGGGCATCTCAAGGGTCTGCCCATCTGCGGAGAGGGACATGTCAATGCCCATGACCATGTCCATGTGCAGGCTCTCCACGTCCTGCATCTCCGAGACCGCCCTCGTCATGGCGGACTCGAAGCTGTCCCCGCAGGCGGAGAGCGAAAGGGCGAGCAGAATGGCAATGGCTACGGCGAGAATGCGTGCAGGGGTCTTTTTCATGTGTTAACCTCCCAAATCGCCTTACCGGCGGTCATCCCGTATTCCTGTTCTTAATTACCTTCAGCCTGACAAATTCCTCGCGCTCTTTTTCCTCGAGCGCGTCCGTTATCCGCGAGATGTCGGCGTTCAAGCCGGGGATCACTATATTTTTCAGCGCGTTGGCCCGTTTCTGGGCCTTTTTTATGGCGTAGGCCAGGCGGTATATGCAGTTTTCGGTCTCGGCCAGGTCGCGTATCAGCTCCTTGACCTCCTGGAACTTGAAATAGGCGTCGTCCAGATCGGAGCTGGTGAAGGCCAGGCCATAGGGCGGTCCCTCGGTCCTCTGCCCCCCGGCCCTGACGTAGGGCAGCTCGACGCCCATCACGCTCTTGTAGCGCAGCTCGACGCTGTCGTCCAGCGGGACGCCCACCGCCCCGTCGGCCGCGCGGCCGCCCATGGATATCTCGGCCAGGCGCATGGAGGAGTAGGCCTCGGCGAAGGTGTCGTCTATCCTGGACTGCAGCTCCTCCGCCTGGTCCATCAGCCCCATCAGCTCGTGGATGAGGATGTTGCGCTTGCGGTCCATCAGCTCATAGCCGGTCTCGGCCAGGGCGCGGGAGCGCTTGGCCGCCGTGAGCGCGCCTTTGGTGGGCGCAGTCTGTGCCATGCCGCCGCCCCCTCTTATTCAGCGCCTTTGTAGTGCTCGTCGAGCACCTTGTCGGACACCCTGGAGAGCGCGGAGCGCGGCAGTATGCTCAGCAGCTCCCAGCCCAGATCCAGCGTCTGCTCCAGCTCCCGGTTCTCGTACATGCCCTGGGAGATGAAGCGCGATTCGAACTCCGAGCCGAACTTCAAGCTCAGCTTGTCCCCCTCGGAGAGCTCGTCCTCGCCTATGACGGTGGCCAGGCTGCGCGCGCTGGACACCTCGGAGTAGGAGGCGAAGAGCTGGTTGGAGAGGTCCGGGTGGTCGGCCCGGGTGAAGCCCTTGCCGGTGCCGTCCTTCATCAGCCGGCTGAGGCTGGGCAGTATGCCCACCGGCGGGTATATGCCCTTCTGCGAGAGCTCGCGGGAGAGCACTATCTGCCCCTCGGTGATGTAGCCCGTGAGGTCGGGGATGGGGTGGGAGATGTCGTCGCCCGGCATGGTGAGTATAGGCACCAGGGTCACGCTGCCCGGCCGGCCGCGTATCAGCCCCGCGCGCTCGTAGAGCGAGGCCAGGTCGGAGTACATGTAGCTGGGGAAGCCCTTCCTGGAGGGTATCTCCCCCTTGGAGCTGGAGAACTCGCGCAGCGCCTCGCAGTAGAAGGTCATGTCCGTCATGACGACGAGCACATGGTAGCCCAGGGTGAAGGCCAGGTACTCGGCCGCCGTCAGGGCGCAGCGGGGGGCCAGTATTCTCTCGATTATGGGGTCGGAGGCCAGGTTGAGGTACATGACGGTGCGCCCCAGGGCCCCGGACTCCGTGAAGTCCCGGCGGAAGTAGTCGGCCGTGTCGTTCTTTATGCCCATGGCGCAGAAGACTATGACGAACTTCTCGCCCTCGGCGTCGCTGGCCACGCGGGCCTGGCGCACTATCTGCGCGGCGAGCTCGTTGTGCTTCATGCCGGCGCCGGAGAAGATGGGCAGCTTCTGTCCCCTTATCAGGGTGCAGGTGGCGTCTATGGAGCTGATGCCCGTGAGTATGCAGCTCCTTGGGTACTCGCGGGAGACGGGGTTGATGGCCGCGCCGTTTATGTCCCGCGTCTCGTCGGCGAAGATTTCCGACATGCCGTCGGCCGGGCGGCCGGTGCCGTCGAATATGCGGCCGAGTATCTCCTCGGAGAGGGGGATCTCCATCGGCTTGCCGCTCAGCCTGGTGCTGGTGTTGGCCATGTCTATGCCGTCGGTGCCCTCGAACACCTCCACCACCACGCGCTCGCCGTCTATCAGTATGACCCTTCCGCGGCGGCGCCTGCCGCCGGCGAGCGTTATCTCCACCAGCTCGTCGTATTTGGCGTCCCTCACGCCGTCGAGTGCGATGAGGGAGCCCCTTATCTCGGAAAGGCCCGTGTATTCAATGCGCATCTTAAAAAGGCCCCCTTATGAGTTCAGCTTGCGGACGTGCTCCACGGCCCCGTCCACCTTGCGCATGTACTCCTCCGCCGTGGTGCCGGCGCCGAGGCCGAACTTCATCCTCTCCAGCTCGGCGAATATGCCGGTCTCCTGCAGCATGCGCAGAGGCACGTTGTCCGCCACCAGAGCGCGCGCGGAGTCGTAGAGCCGGAGTATGGTCCTCAGCATGGCCATCTGCTCCGCCGGGCGCATGTAGGTGTCCGTCTCGTGGAAGGCGTTCTGCTGCAAAAAGCCCTCGCGTATGACCTTTGCCGTCTCTATTATCAGTTTCTGGTCGTCGGGGAGTATGTCCGCGCCTATCAGCTTGACTATCTCCATCAGCGAGGACTCCTCGTTGAGCAGGGACATTATCCTGCCACGTATCTCCTCAAAGTCCGCGCCGAAGTTCTCGGCATACCAGGGCATGAGCTCGGTGAGGTACTCGCTGTAGGAGTTGTTCCAGTTTATGGAGGGGAAGTGCCTGGCGTAGGCCAGGGAGCGGTCCAGCGCCCAGAAGCAGCGGACAAACCTCTGGGTGTTCTGCGTCACGGGCTCGGAGAAGTCGCCGCCCTGGGGCGACACGGCGCCGATAACGGTGACGCTGCCCTCGTCCCCGCCCAGGGTGTCCACAAAGCCGGCCCTCTCGTAGAAGCCGGCCAGGCGGCTGGGCAGATAGGCCGGGAAGCTCTCCTCGGCCGGCATCTCCTCCAGGCGGCCGGATATCTCGCGCAGGGCCTCGGCCCAGCGGGAGGTGGAGTCGGCCATCAGCGCCACATGGTAGCCCATGTCGCGGTAGTACTCGGCCATGGTCATGCCTGTGTATATGGAGGCCTCGCGCGCCGCCACGGGCATGTTGGAGGTGTTGGCCACCAGTATGGTGCGCTCCATCAGCGGCCTGCCGGAGCGCGGGTCCTTCAGCTCGCGGAACTCGTCGAGCACCTGGGTCATCTCGTTGCCGCGCTCGCCGCAGCCGAGGTAGACGATGATGTCCGCGTCGGACCACTTGGCCAGCTGGTGCTGCACCACGGTCTTGCCCGCGCCGAAGGGCCCGGGTATGGCCGCGCAGCCGCCCTTGGCCACGGGGAACAGGGTGTCTATCACGCGCTGGCCGGTGACCAGCGGGCGGTCTATGCTCCGCCGGGAGGCGAAGGGCCGCGGCGTGCGCACGCTCCAGCGCTGGGCCAGCGTGAGCGGGGTCCTTCTCCCGCGCTCGTCCTCCACATAGGCTATGGGCTCGCCCACAGTGAACGCCCCGGAGGGCCTCACGTCCACCGCCCGGCCGCTGAGCTGGGGCGGCACCATGGAGCGGTGCTCTATCATGCCGCTCTCGGTGCATTTGGCGAAAATCTGCCCCGGGCGGAGCACCTCGCCCTCCTCTATGAGCACCTCGGCGTCCCACTTCTTCTCCGGGTCCAGGCTGTCCAGGTTCATGCCCCTGGCGATGAAGGGGCCGGCCATCTCCTCTATCCTGCTCAGCGGGCGGCCGATGCCGTCGAGTATGGAGCCTATCAGCCCCGGCCCCAGCTCGATGGACATGGGGCGGTAGGTGGGCTCCACCTCTTCACCGGCGGAGAGGCCCGTGGAGTCCTCGTATATCTGCACCACGCTCTCCTCGCCGGAGGAGGAGACGACCTCGCCGAACAGCTTCTGCCTGCCCACGTACACCAGGCTCATGCGGGGCAGCTCCCTGCCGCCGCGGACCTTGATGACGGGGCCGTTTATGCCATAAATATAGTAATGGGGCTGCTTTTCCATCTTACCCCTCCATGTTGAAGCCGGTCACCTCAGAGAACCGGCCCTCCAGGTCGTCCAGCGCCGAGTCAAAGCTGAGGTCGGCCAGCCGGGAGAGCTCCGGGCACTCCACTATCAGTCCGCCCAGCAGGAAGTCCCCCTCCTCGAAGTCCAGCTCCACGCCGGGGACGGCGGCCCTCAGGGCATCGGCGTGCGCCATGTCCTCGGGGCGCAGCCGCACCACTGCCCGGCTGACTCCGGACATGGCCGAGAGCGCCCGCTTCAGCAGCGAGCAGAGCAGCTGCGGATAGTCCGCGCTCTCCGCCGTGCGCTTCGCGCGCTCCTTCACCTCGGCAAACACCTCCTGCGCGCAGCTCTCGCGGAAGCGCAGCAGCTCGCGCCGCCCGTCAAAGGACGCCGTGACCACCCGCTTTTCCTCCTTGGCGCGCGCCTCGGCCTGGGCGGCGGCCACGCGCTTTTCCACGCTCTCGCCGGCCTCCCGCCTGCACTCGGCCAGGGCCTCGCTCTCCTCGTGCTGCGCCTCCTCGCGCATGTGCTCCGCCTCCAGCTCGGCGGCGCTGACTATGGCCTCGGCCATAGCGGAGATTTTCTTTTCGTTCTGCATGCTAACCTCCTCAGAGCCTGATGCCTATGGCCTCGTTTATCAGCCGCGTGATTTCGCCGGAGATTCTGCCGGCCCCGCGGCTGTCCGCCACCGTGTTCACCAGCGGGCGCTCGGCGGAGAGCTTCAGCTCGTCCAGCCGCGCGCGGCACATGTTGTAGCAGCCCTCGGTGACCAGCAGCACGGCTATGCCCTCGTCCTGCACGGCGCGCGTCACGGCCGCGTCCACCTCGGCGGCGGTCTGGGCCATGGCTCCGTCTATGCCTGCGAGGCGCATCCCCGTCAGCACATCGGCGTCGTTTGAAATGCAATACCAGCGCATCAGAGCAGCACGATGACTATGGCTATGAGCAGTCCGTATATCGCTATGCCCTCGGCCAGGCCGACGAAGACCATGCTCTTGCCGAAGGTGCCCTCGTTCTCGGTCATGGCGCCGATGGCGGCGCAGGCGGTGTTGGAGACGGCGAAGGCGGAGCCTATGCCGGAGAGGCCCACGGCCAGGGCCGCGGCCAGATAGCCGATGGCGGTGGTCCAGTCGGTGCCGCCGGCGGTGGTGGCGGCCATCTGGGAGGCCGCGTCGGCGGCGGAGACGCCCTGGGCCAGGAAGACCACGGCGCAGGCGGCGAACACGGTGAAGAAGCCGGCCAGGTTGGCGTACAGCGGCTTTTTCACGCTCTTGCCGTGCTTGGCGCGCCTGTAGATGAGCGCCAGAGGCAGCACGATGAGCACCAGCACGGCTATGAAGGGATACATGAGCTTGAGCATGACAGTTGAC
Source organism: uncultured Oscillospiraceae bacterium (assembly GCA_944385765.1). GTDB lineage: Bacteria > Bacillota > Clostridia > Oscillospirales > Oscillospiraceae > Scatomorpha. The sequence continues at coordinate 21,501 of CALWYL010000013.1, read as the reverse complement.
CTCCAGTGATGAGTAAAAAGTAATTGTTTTTTTATATATGTCAGGCCGCGCGCGCGGCGACATCCGAGTAATCGACGGTCACAGGCCTGAACGGCATGCCCCGCCCCGTGTAGAAGCGCCCGAAGAGCTCGTAGAACTCCAGCCTCAGGGTCTGTATGCAGACCAGGACGGCTTCCAGTACCATTACCAATATGTTGCCGAACACCAGCCCGATGACGCCGCCCACCGTGTATTCCCCGGCCTCGGCCCCCGCGAGGGTGTAGACCACGAGCATCATTATCACGTGGCAGATGGAGTAGGCGCCCACTCGCAGGAAGCTCAGGCAGTTGGACATCCAGCTCAGCAGCGCCTCGAAGAGGTCGAAGAACCCCAGGCCGATGACCATGCCCAGGCCCTTGCCCGGCTCATGGTGGCCGCTTATCAGCGCGCCCAGGGGCTCGCCGAACCAGACGCAGAGCAGCATGAGCGCCAAAAACACCCAGTAGGCCGCGCTGCTCATCACCGGTATGTCCAGCGCGAGCGTGCACACGGCGCCGCCCACCAGGCCCACGAGGAAGAGCACGCCGGTGATGCCGTTGGCGGAGAAGAGCGCCTTGTGGTAGTCCCTCTGGCGGAAGCCGGTGACTATGTTGAAGATGGCGCTGACCACGATGAGCACGCAGCCCACGCCCGCGCTCAGCAGGAGGACCGTCATGGCGTTGCCCTCCTCCAGCACCTTGAAGCCCGGCAGCAGGTGCTCGTTGCCGAACACGCTGCCGTAGACAAAGCCGAAGACTATGGCGCTGCAGCCCACGGCCATCACTATGCGGCCCAGCCACATGCCGCGCTTTTTAAACATATAAAGACCCGCGAGCACCAACACCGCGCCCTGTCCCACGTCCCCGAACATGATGCCGAAGAGCAGGCAGTAGGTTATCAGCATGAAGATGCTGGGGTTTGCCTCACCGTAGACGGGGTAACCGTACATTTCAACGAACGGGAGGAAGATTTGAGAAAAAAAACCGGCCTTAAGCTTGACAGGTGCCTTGGTGGCGTCGAGGGCGTCCGGCCTCTCGAAGTCACAGGTGCAGCCCATCCTCCGTGCCTCGGCTGCAAAACCGTCCTTGTCCGCCTCGGGTATCCAGCCCATGAGGCAGAACCTCCTGCCGTCCGTGCCGGCGTACGTCCTCAGGGCGTGCGCCTCACTGTGGTAGCGCAGATAGGAGTAGCGCCGCAGCAGCTCCTCGCGGATATCCGCCTTGAGCGCTTCGACCTCCCTGTTGAGCCTCTCCGCGCTCTCGCGCGCGGCGGCCGCCGCGCCCCGCAGCTCCTCTATGCGCCGGGCGGGCACGCCGTTGAACCCGGACCCCTTGGGCGGCTCCACCGGCTGGAAGCCGTACTCGCGCATCAGCTCGGCTATGCGCAGCGCGTCGTCCGGCAGCGCGGCGTAGCCGCAGCGCAGCATGCCGCCCTCCGTCCCCGTGCGGAACACGAAGGCCGAGGGCTCCGGGTCTATGAGTTTTTCCACCACGGCCCACTGCTCAGGGGGCAGCGTGCCGAAGGTGATGTCCATGTGCGTGGCGCCCAGCAGCTCTCCCAGGTCCGTGTCCAGCTCGTAGTAGGGCATGAGCGCGGCCGCCAGGGCCTCGTCGTCCGCCGCCAGGCTCAGCTGGGCGTTTTTCTGCGCCACCAGGCGCGCGCCCTCCGCGGAGACGCGCTCCACATATTCCTCGCAGTTCTCCGCCGTGTAGCCCTCGCCGCGGAATTCCCTGAACTCCGGCGCCAGGCCCACCTTGTTCATCAGGGCCACCGCGGAGTCCAGCGCCGCGCGGCAGGGGTCGGAGCCCTCGGGAGTTTTCAGTTTCCCGCCCAGCACAGACACGGCGGGCAGCGGATGGAACTCCCTGTCGAGCACCAGGGCGCAGATGGCCGCGTCCAAATCTTTTGCCGGGCCCGTTACCGTGACCCGCAGCAATTTAACTGTAGACAAGCCTCCACCTCCGTCAAAGCATGTATCTCTCCGGGCTCAGCCCATAGCCCAGCGCGACATAGGCGCGCTTGAGCATGGCGGCCTCGTTTTCCTTCAGTATCAGATATGCGTACACCGCGCAGAGCGTCGGCGGGCCGTGTATCACCTTGCGGTAGTACTGCTCCTCCGCGGCCTCCACCAGCTTCTCCGGCGGGGCTTCGCCCAGCCCGCCCAGCCACTTGCCGAGGGGCGAGGCCTGCAGCACCTCCACCGCCGCCTCGTCCGAGGGCGCGGAGAGCACCGCTCTCGCCGTCTCCGGGCTGAACGCGCCGTAGAGCGGCATCAGCAGCTCCAGGGCCTGTTCCGCCGGCGTGTTGAAGCGCCGCAGGCGCAGTATATACGACACGTTGAGCATATCGGCGCGGAAGCTCACGGTCTCTATCAGCGTCCGCCTGCCGGGCCCGTTGTAGCTCCTGCGCAGATAGCGGCTCAGCTCGCGGTAGAACTCGGTCTCCAGCTTCAGCACGGCCCCGCTGTAGGACGGCAGCCCCGTGCGCCTGTCCAGCTCCAGCGAGCGCAGCACCGGGCCGTATATCCCGCCCTGGCACAGCGCCGCCAGCTCCTGGAAACTGCGCGCATTGCGCAGCCTGGCCGGGTCCTCGCCGTGCAGCAGCCTCAGCGCGGGCGGCGCCTTGTCCGGCGGAGGCGAGGGCGAGCCGCTCGTCAGCCTCCTCAGCGCCTCGGTGATGGCCTTCAGCTCCTCGTCCAGCGTGAGGAACTTCAAAAAGTCCTTCGACGTCTCCGAGGCCATGCGGTAGAGGGCCTCAAAGTCCCCCAGCACCTCCTGGTCCAGGGCGGCGGAGAACTGCTCGTCCGTGGCCGCCGCCACCGGCAGCGCCTTCGTGGCCTCCCTCCATCCCCTGGTCCGGGCCAGATAGGCCACCAGTTCGTCCTGGGAGGTGAGGGAGCAGATGCGCCTCTTGTCCTCCCGGGTGAGCATGGCGGCGTACTTGGCGCGCGACTTTATGGCCAGGGTGATGTCCAGGGCACGATTACCCCTACTCATCAGCCTGGCCTGTTACTATGGCGAAAATACGCCCCGTATATTCCTCGCGCGCGGCGGCGAAACGCTCTCTCAGCCTCTCCAGCTTGGCCGCCACGTCCGCTTGTATCCTGCTTATCTCGGCGTCCGCCCTGGCCCTCTCCATGGCCTTCGCCTCGGAGATAGCCCGCTCGGCGGCGCTGTTGCTCTCGGCCATTATCCTGGCCCTCTCGGCGGCGATGCGTCCGGGCATCCCGTCCTTCAGCGCCCGGGCCTCGCCCTCCAGCCGCTGGGCCTCGCGCTCCGCGCCCAGCAGTATGTGGAGTTCGCCTTCGCCGCTGTTTTTGATAATGGAGTCCACGTGAATACCCCCTATGCTGACTTGGGTATAAGATAGCATAAACGTTTCTGAAAAGAAAGCTGTGTGTTGAATAAATCCATCAGATTTTTGCGGGCCTTTTTTGTCTCATTTGTCCCATTTATCATTTAAAAGGCTGAAAAGGCCTTTTCAGCGGGCGGGATTTGGGATATACTTTAGCTGCAAACCCGAACGGAGGATGCTGACATGAAATACATACTGATTATAGGCGACGGCATGGCCGACGACCCCCTGCCCGAGCTGGGCGGCAGGACCCCCCTGGAGGCCTCCGGCAAGCCCTTTTTCGACTCCCTCTCCCGCCGCGGCGAGCTGGGCTCCGTACAGACCATACCCGAGGGCTTTCCCCCGGGGAGCGACACGGCCATCATGGCCATCTTCGGCTGTGACCCGGCGAAGTACTTCTCCGGCCGCGCCCCGCTGGAGCTGGCCGCCTCCGGCATCGACATGCCCGAGGGCGCGGCGGCCTACCGCTGCAACATGGTCCACCTGGGAGGGGACGAGTCGCTGCCGTTCGAGCAGCGCACCATGGTCTCCCACAGCGCCGGCTCCATAGAGGGCGCAGAGAGCGACGAGCTGATTACCTGGCTCTTCTCGCACCCCGACTTCGCTCCCCTGGCCGCCGCGGCCCGCGTGTCGGTGCACCCCGGCTCCTCCTTCCGCCACCTGGCGGTGCAGGAGGGCGCGGACATCGCCGGCATCCGCCTGGCGCCCCCGCACGACCACCTGGGCGAGCGCATAGGCGCCCTGCTGCCCGCCGGCTGCCCCAACGCCGGCGTGCTGCTTGGCCTGATGAAAAAGGCCAACGAGCTGCTGGAGCACCACCCCATAAACCAAAAGCGCCGCGCCGCCGGGGAGCTGAGCGCCAACTGCATCTGGTTCTGGGCCGAGGGCAAGGGCGCTAAGCTGCCCAATTTCCCCGCGCGCTTTGGCGCGGACGGCGGCGTGGTCAGCGCCGTGCCCCTCTGCCACGGCATAGCCCGCCTGGTGGGGCTCAGCCCCATCAGCGTGCCCACCGCCACCGGCGAGTGGGACACGGACTACGAGGCCAAGACGGCCGCCGCGCTGGACTGCCTGGAGGGGCACGACTTCGCCGCAATACACCTGGAGGGCCCGGACGAGGCCACGCACAACCACGACCTGGAGCACAAGATTTACTCCATCGAGTGCCTCTCCGAGCGCGTGGCGCGCCCGCTCTGCGCCGCGCTGGCATCGCGCGGGGAGGATTACCGGCTGCTCATCCTCTCCGACCACCGCACATTCATGAAAAACGGCGCCCACGGCGCCACCCCCGTACCCTATATGATATACGACAGCCGGGAGATGGTTCCCGGCTCCGGACTGGGCTACAGCGAGGCCAACGGCGAGCGGGGCCCCCGCCTCGCCTCCGGCACCGAGCTCATGCCCCGCCTCTTCGAGCTGTGAGCGGCGCCACTGAGCGGGCGCGCGCCAAGCTGAACCTCTCGCTCGACGTGCTGAAAAAGCGCCCCGACGGCTACCACGACCTGCGCATGGTCATGCAGAGCGCCACTCTCTGCGACGAGGTCTACGTCGAGCTGCGCGAGAGCGGCTTCTTCCTGGCGGAGACCAACCGCCACTATATCCCCTCCGGCGAGAAGAACGAGGCGGTGAAGGCCGCCCGCGCCTTCTTCGCCGCCGCCGGGCTGGACCACGGCGCCTACATTAAAATAGAGAAGCGCATCCCCGTCTGCGCCGGCCTGGGCGGCGGCTCGGCGGACGCCGCCGCGGTGCTGCGCGCGCTCAACTCCCTCTGCGGCCGCCCCTTCACGGCCGACGGCCTGCGGGAGATAGCGGCCCTCGTCGGCTCCGACGTGCCCTTCTGCGTGGAGGGGGGCACCGCCCTGGTGGAGGGCCGCGGCGAGCGCATAGAGCCTCTGCGGCCGCTGCCGGACACCGGCGCCGTCATCTGCATGCCCTTTTTCTCCTGCTCCACGCCGGAGCTCTTCGCGCGCATCGACTCCCGCACCAGCCCCTGCCGCCCGGACACCGCCGGGCTGGTGTCCGCCGTGGAGAGCGCGGACGTCAGGGGCGTCGCCCGGCGCATGTACAACGTCTTTGAGGACGTGCTGGACCGCCGCGGCGAGCGCGCCGTGAACGAGCTCAAGGGCGCGCTGCTGGACGCCGGCGCCCTGGGCTCGGTGATGACCGGCTCCGGCAGCGCCGTGTTCGGCCTGTTCGCCGACGGATGCGCGGCGGAGCGGGCCGCCGCCGCCGTGCGCCCCCTCTGCCGCGAGGTTTTCCTCTGCTCCACCTGCGGCGGCGAAGAAAACCTTACCAGCGCCTGAGCACATATATTTTTCCCCCTCCGGAGCATAATAACAGCGCAAATATCTCTTGGGAGGGAAACTCGATGCAAAATACCAATTCCGCATTTCTGAAGGGCGTGGGCATGGGCCTGGCCATCGGCGCCTCCGTCGGCATGGCCCTGGCCCCCAGGAAGAAGGGCAGCAACGTCGTGGGCAAGGCCCTGAAGGCCGCCGGCGAGCTGGCGGACAACATCTCCGACGCCATGTCGAGATAAACTCGCAAAAAGTTCAAAAACCTCTTGCAATTGGGAACAAGCTGTGCTAGTATATTAAGGCGCTCGACAAGAGACGCACGAGCGCCGTTAGCTCAGCTGGATAGAGCGTCTGGCTACGGACCAGAAGGCCGGGGGTTCGAATCCCTCACGGCGTGCCAGAGAGGGCCTCTGATTTCATGTGAAATCAGAGGCCCTCTTATTTTATCCGCCCGTCCTCTCCCCGTCCGGCGGGCGATTCGTGAAAATTTTCGCATTCCGTGCGACATTTCACTTGACTATCGCGTCCGGGAAGTTTTTAATGGAGGTGTACCCGGCCGCCCTGCGCCGGGAGAGCCCGCCGCGGCGCGCCGCGGCAATTCAGGAGGATATCATGCGAGCTGCGGTAGCTTACGACGAGGACGAGATGATTTTCCAGCACTTCGGGCACACGGAGCGCTTCAAGATATACGACATAGAGGACGGCGAGGTGGTCTCCACCGAGCTGGCGGACACCGGGGACGCCGGGCACGAGGCCCTGGCCGTGTTCCTGGCCCAGCGCGGCGTGGACACCCTCATCTGCGGAGGCATAGGCCCCGGGGCGGTCACCGCCCTCGGCATGGCCGGCATCCGCGTCTACGGCGGCATCACCGGCCTGGCCGACTTCGCGGTGGAGGCCCTGATACGCGGCATCCTGGCCTACAACCCCGAGCCCAACTGCGACCACCACGAGGAGGGCGGCGCCTGCGGCGGCGAGGGCTGCTGCCACTGACACGTCCCTCTGAAATGCCTCTGTCCTATCTTATACTGAGGAGGTATACGAAAATATGAAGTACATCTGTTCTCTCTGCGGCTACGTCTACGACGAGGAGGAGGGCGTGCCCGACGAGGGCATCCCCGCCGGCACCAAATTTGAGGACCTTCCCGAGGACTTTGTCTGCCCGCTCTGCGGCGCCGGCAAGGACGAATTCGAGGAGGAATAGGTCAAAAAATCGCATTTTTTAATGTAAAGCGGTCCCGGAAATTTTCCGGGGCCGCTTTACACGCATTTTACACGCCTCCGCTTTTCCATTTTACGCAGTTTTATTAGCATACAGATGCGCAAGCAAAATAACGAAAAGAAGGAGACATCCCTGCAATGAAAAAGACCCTTGCCATACTGCTCTCCGCCCTGCTGTGCCTGAGCCTGTTCGCCGCCTGCGGCGAGGAGCCGGCCGAGGAGAGCGACGTTCCCTCCGAGGAGCCCTCCGCCACCGAGCCCGCCGAGAGCGAGGAGCCCGTTGAGGAGCCCGTTGAGGAGCCCGCCGAGGAGATTTCCGGCAATGTCACCCTGAACGGCTCCACCTCCATGGAGAGCGTCATCCTCGCCCTGATAGAGGGCTTCGCCGAGGTCCAGCCCGACGTCAATCCCCAGTACACCGGCAGCGGTTCCGGCGCCGGCATCGAGGGCGTCCTGGGCGGCACCTGCGACCTGGGCCTCGCCAGCCGCGCCCTCTCCGACGAGGAGAAGGCCCAGGGAGCCGTTGAGAACATAATCGCCCTGGACGGCGTCGCCGTCGTGATAAACCCCGAGAACACCGTCACCGACCTGACCACCGAGCAGATTGCCGCCATCTTCAAGGGCGAGATAACCAACTGGAGCGAGGTCGGCGGCCCCGACGGCGCCATCGCCGTGTTTGGCCGCGAGGCCGGTTCCGGCACCCGCGGCGCCTTTGAGGAGATTCTCGGCATCGAGGACGCCTGCGCCTACACCAACGAGTACAGCTCCACCGGCGACGTGATAGGCAATGTCGCCAGCAACCCCAACGCCATCGGCTACGCCAGCCTCTCCGCCGTCAACGACAGCGTCGTGGCCGTCGCCGTCAACGGCGTCACCCCCAGCGAGGAGACCGTGGCGGACGGCAGCTTCGCCATCCAGCGCCCCTTCGTGGTCGTCACCGTCGAGGGCACCGAGCTCAGCCCGGCCGCCCAGGCCTTCCTGGACTACGCCATGAGCGCTGATGTCGCCGACATCATCACCGCCGCCGGCGCCGTGCCCGCCAGCCTGGCCAAGTAAGCAAGTCAAAAACCTTGATGGCAATGGCCCCCACACGAATGGGGGCCTATTGCCGTGAAAACAGGGGTGTGTCTGACGGGCGCTCAGGCCCGGCGCGTGAACGCCCGTCAGATCCACCCCGAAGAAAGAGAGTGCCATGAACGAATACGCAACTGTGAAAGGAGAGATCGGCGCTGTGAAGGCCCGGAGCGAAAAGCAGGGGAGCGCCGGGCGCGCTGCTGAGCGCGCGCCCGCCGAGCGCATAGATTCCCGCCGCGGCGTCAAGGACGTGATGGAGACCGTCATGAAGGCGGTGTTCGTCGTCTGCGGCCTGGTGGCCGTGGGCTTCGTCCTCATAATTTCCATCTATCTCATCATCTCCGGCCTGCCCGCCATCCGCGAGGTGGGGCTGTGGAACTTCCTGGCGGGCACCAACTGGGACCCCGCCAACAAGAGCGGCAACGCCGAATTCGGCATCCTGCCCATGATTTTCACCAGCATCTACGGCACCTGCGGCGCCATCTTGATAGGCGTGCCCATAGGCTTCCTCATGGCCGTGTTCCTCAGCAAGGTGGCCGACAGGCGGGCCGCCGCCGTGATACGCGAGGTGGTGGACCTGCTGGCCGGCATCCCCAGCGTGGTCTACGGCCTGGTGGGCATGATGGTGCTGCTGCCCCTCATCCGCGAGGGCTTCGACCTCCCGGCGGGCGACACGCTCTTCGCCGCCATCATCGTGCTGGCCATAATGATACTGCCCAGCATCATCTCCGTCAGCGAGACGGCGCTCAACGCCGTGCCCCGCGAGTACGAGGAGGCCAGCCTGGCCCTGGGGGCCACCGAGCTGGAGACCTACTTCCGCGTCAGCGCCCCGGCGGCCAAGAGCGGCATCGCCGCCGCCGTGGTTCTGGGCGTGGGCCGCGCCATAGGCGAGGCCATGGCCATACTCATGGTCGCCGGCAACGTGGCCAACATGCCCAGCCTCCTCAGCAGCGTCAAGTTCCTCACCACCGCCATCGCCGGCGAGATGGGCTACGCCGGGGACCTGCACCGCCAGGCGCTCTTCTCGATTGGGCTGGTGCTCTTCCTCTTCATCATGCTGATAAACGCCGCGCTCAACCTCTTCCTCAAGCACAACAAGGAGGGAAGCTGATGAACTCCCATGAATCCATAACCGCGCCCCTCTCCGCGCGCCGCCGCACCTGGAACGGCGCCGTGCGCGCCCTGCTGTACGCCGCCGCCGCTCTGATATGCGCGCTGCTGGTGTTCCTCATAGGCTATATCCTCTACCGCGGCGTGCCCAACCTCAGCTGGCAGTTCCTCTCCAGCGAGGAGAGCGTGATAAACGACATCGAGGGCATCCTGCCCTCCATATTGAACACGCTCTACGTGATTGTGGCCACGCTGATATTCATACTGCCCCTGGGCGTGGGCAGCGCCATCTACCTCACGGAGTACGCCACGAATAAGAAGCTCGTCTCCGTCATAGAGTTCGCCACGGAGACCCTCTCCGGCATGCCCAGCATCATCTTCGCCCTGGTGGGCATGATGGTGTTCTGCCAGGCCGTGGGCCTGGGCACCAGCCTGCTGGCCGGCGCTTTCTCCCTGGTCATGATGACCCTGCCCACCATCATCCGCACCACGCAGGAGTCCCTCAAGACCGTGCCCCAGAGCTACCGCGAGGGCTCGCTGGCCCTGGGCAGCGGCAAGTGGCACATGATACGCACCGTCGTCCTCCCCAGCAGCATAGACGGCATCGTCACCGGCTGCATCCTCTCCATCGGCCGCATAGTGGGCGAGAGCGCCGTGCTGATGTTCACCGCCGGCATGGGCATGCGCATGGCCTTCGGCGGGGACACCGTGGCCAAGTTCCTCGACAACTTCTTCGGCGCCGCCGGCTCTACGCTCACCGTGTCCCTCTATGTGTACGCCAAGGAGCGGGCCGACTTCGACCACGCCTTCGCCGTGGCCGTGGTGCTGCTGGCCATAGCCCTCGTCATAAACCTCGCCGCCAAGCTGGCCGGCAAAAAACTCAAGAAAAACTGAGAGCGGGGAAGATATAAATGACTGACAAGACCATAATCGAGGCCAGGGACCTTGACCTCTACTACAGTGACAACCACGCGCTGAAAGGCGTGTCCATCGCCATTCCCCAGCACCAGATAACCGCCCTCATAGGCCCCAGCGGCTGCGGCAAGAGCACCTTCCTCAAGACGCTCAACCGCATGAACGACCTGGTGCCCGGCGTGCGGATAACCGGCACGATAGAGTACAACGGCGAGGACATCTACGGCAGGGATGTGGACGTCACCCGCCTGCGCAAGCAGATAGGCATGGTGTTCCAGAAAGCGAACCCCTTCCCCATGAGCATCTACGACAACGTGGCCTACGGCCCGCGCACCCACGGCATCCGCGGCAAGGCCAAGCTGGACGCCATAGTGGAGCGCAGCCTGCGCGACGCCGCGATATGGGACGAGGTGAAGGACCGCCTGAACAAGAGCGCCCTGGGCCTCTCCGGCGGACAGCAGCAGCGCCTCTGCATAGCCCGCGCGCTGGCCGTGGAGCCGGACGTCATACTGATGGACGAGAGCACCAGCGCCCTCGACCCCATTTCCACCAGCAAGATTGAGGACCTTGCCATGGAACTCAAAAGCCGCTATACTGTCATCATGGTGACGCACAACATGCAGCAGGCGGTGCGCGTCTCCGACAACACGGCGTTTTTCCTGCTGGGAGAGCTCGTGGAGTACGGCGAGACAGAGAGGATTTTCTCCCATCCCCAGGACAAACGCACAGAAGACTACATCACCGGGAGGTTTGGCTGATATGCGCAACAAATTCGACGAACAGCTCGCCACGCTCAACCGTGAGATGATTTCCATGGGCGCCCTCTGCGAGGAGGCCATAGCCGTCACCGCGCGCTCCATCCTGGACGGCGACAACCCCGCCGCCATCGACCGCGTCCGCGTCCTGGAGAACGAGATAGACCAGAAGGAGCGCGACATCGAGAGCATCTGCCTCAAGCTGCTGCTGCAGCAGCAGCCCGTGGCCGGCGACCTCAGGCAGATTTCCGCTGCGCTGAAGATGATAACCGACATGGAGCGCATCGGCGACCAGGCGCTGGACATAGCGGAAACCGCCGTGTTCATGGGCCCCCTGGAGCCCGAGGACGCGCCGCTGCTGGGCGAGCTGGCCCGCAAGGTGATAAGCATGGTCACCGACAGCGTGGACGCCTTCGTGCGGCACGACGCCGAGGCCGCCGGCAGCGTGGCCGCCAAGGACGACGAGGCCGACTCCCTCTTCACCCGCATCAAGAGCTCCATAATCGAGCGCATCTCCCGGCACAGCGGAACCGGCGAGTACGCCCTGGACCTGCTGATGATAGCCAAATACCTCGAGCGCATCGGCGACCACGCCACCAACATAGCCGAGTGGGTCGAGTTCTCCGTCACCGGCGTCCACAAAGGGGGGGAGATGCTGTGATTTACTGCGTTGAGGACGACGCCGCCATCCGCGACATCGAGGTCTACGCCCTCCGCTCCACCGGCTTCGAGGCCGAGGGGCTGGAGAACGGCGCCGAGCTCTTCGCCGCGCTGAAAAAGCAGCTGCCCGAGCTCATAATCCTCGACGTCATGCTCCCGGGCGACGACGGGCTGGAGATACTTCGCCGGCTGCGCCTCTCCTCCGTCACGCGCAACGTGCCGGTGATAATGGCCACGGCCCGCGGCGCGGAGTACGACAAGATAAGCGGGCTGGACTCCGGCGCGGACGACTACCTGGTGAAGCCCTTCGGCATGATGGAGATGGTCTCGCGCGTGCGCGCCGTGCTGCGCCGCACCTCCCCCGGCCGCGAGGAGAGCCCCATCTCCATCGGCGGCATCACGCTCGACCCCTCCACGCACACCGTCACCGCCAATGGGCGCGCCGTCACGCTCACGCTCAAGGAGTTCGACCTGCTGCGCGCGCTGATGGAGAAGCCCGGCACCGTGTTCACCCGCGACAGGCTGCTCAGCGAGGTCTGGGGCACGGACTACGACGGGGAGACGCGCACGGTGGACGTGCACATACGCACCCTGCGGCAGAAGCTGGGCGAGGCCGGCTCCATGATAGGCACGGTGCGCGGCGTGGGTTACAGGCTGGAGGCCGAGATATGACAAAGAAGATATTCCGCGCCATCTTTATGGTGGCCTTCCTGGTCCTCCTGGCCTGCCTCGCGCTGATAACCGGCGTGCTCTACGACAATTTCACCCGCCAGCAGTCCGACCAGCTCTCCGCGCAGGCGGAGCTGGCCGCCCAGGGCGTGGAGGACGAGGGCCTCGCCTACTTTGACGGCCTGGACTCCGGCGACACGCGCATCACCTGGATAGCCGCCGACGGCAGCGTGCTCTACGACACGGACGCGGACTCCGGCGCCATGGAGAACCACTCGACCCGCGAGGAGTTCATCGAGGCCGTGGAGACCGGACGCGGCGAGAGCTCGCGCTACTCCTCCACGCTCTCCACGGAGACCATCTACCGGGCCGTGCTGCTCGACGACGGCACCGTGCTGCGCACGGCCGCCGACCACGACACCGTGCTGGCCCTGCTGCTGGGCATGTTCTTCCCCCTGCTGGCCATAGTGGCCGCGGCCGTGGCCCTGGCCGCCTGGCTGGCCTCGCGCCTGGCCAGGCGCATCGTCGGCCCACTGAACGCCATCGACCTCGACTCCCCGCTGGAAAACGAGGCGTACGACGAGCTCAGCCCCCTGCTCACCCGCGTGGAGAGCCAGAAGGAGCAGATAAAGTCCCAGCTGGAGGAGCTCAGCCGGCGGCGCGAGGAGTTCTCCGCCGTCACCGACAACATGAGCGAGGGGCTCATCCTCCTCGACCGCGAGGGGATGATACTCAGCATCAACCCCAGCGCCGCGCGCATCTTCGGCGCCGGCTCCGCCAGCATCGGCCGCGACATCCTCACATTGGACCGCAGCCCGGAGCTGCGCTCCCTGATGGAGAGCGCCTCCGCCGGCAGGCACGGCGAGGTCGTGATAGAGCGCGGCGGCGCCGAGTACCAGCTCTCCGCCAGCCCGGTGCTCACCGACGGCGTCTCCCGCGGCACCGTGCTGCTGGCCTTTGACGTCACGGAGAAGCTGAAGGCCGAGCGCATCCGCCGCGAGTTCACCGCCAACGTCTCCCACGAGCTCAAGACCCCGCTGCACTCCATCATGGGCGCGGCCGAGCTGCTGCAGGACGGCCTGGTGAAGAGCGAGGACCAGCAGCGCTTCCTGGGCCGCATCCGCTCCGAGGCCGAGCGCCTGGTGGCCCTGGTGGACGACGTGATAGACCTCTCCCGCATGGACGAGGGCGACAATTTCCCCCGCGAGGAGACGGATTTGCTGCAGCTGGCGCGCGACGTGGCCGGCGACCTCGGCCCCGCCGCCGAGAAGCGCGGCATAGCCATCTCCGTGGGCGGCAGCGGCGGCAGCGTGTTCGGCGTCCGCCGCCTGCTCTGGGAGATAGTCTGGAACCTCTGCGACAACGCCGTCAAGTACGGCCGCGACGGCGGCCACGTCTCCGTGGCGGTGGAGGGCACTGCCTCCGGCGGCGTCTCCCTCTCCGTCGCCGACGACGGCATAGGCATCCCGGCCGAGCACCGCGCCAGAGTGTTTGAGCGCTTTTACCGGGTGGACAAGAGCCACTCCCGCGCCACCGGCGGCACCGGCCTCGGCCTCTCCATAGTCAAGCACGCCGCCCAGTACCACGGCGCGCAGATAGAGCTGGAGAGCGAGGAGGGCCGCGGCACCAGGATTGCCGTGCTCTTCCCCCCGCGCAGCACCGGCTGACCGCCGCATATCCCCCGCGCATATGCCGAAAAACAGCCGGGAGGCCCCCAGGGCCTCCCGGCTTTTCGCCTGTGGCGCCACACCGGCGCACAGTTTATGAAGTTTACTTCACTTTTCCCTTGACAGGCCGACATCCGCGCGGTAATATGAAGCTGCCTTCACAGGAAGTTAACTTCACATCAGCGGGAGGGAACACATGAAGACGAGGGTGAGAGAGCTTCGGACAGCCGCTCAAATGACGCAGCAGCAGCTGGCAGATTTGGTCCACGTCTCATCGCGCACGATTATCTCAATCGAGAAGGGGCAGTACAGCCCCTCTCTCATGCTGGCATACCGCATGGCGAAAGTATTCGGAGTGAGCGTCGAGGAGCTGTGCTGCTTAAGAGAAAACTGTGAACTGGAGGACACAGTATGAGAATTTATAACAAAAAGAAGTTCCTGTTTGGGGTATTCATGATAATACTGGGGTGAGCAGGCCTCGTCATCGGCATTATAAGGGAGAGTTTTGATATTAAGAGCGCCATTATCGATGCGCTGCTGCTGTTGATAGGACTGGGAGACACAGCGCGGAGCCTATCCCGGCAAATGTCAAGAGAGGACATGGTGGCAGAGCGGGACGAGCGCAATAAGCTCATCTGGTTAAAATCAAAAAGCAGGGCATTTCAAGTGACCCAGGTCATGTCTTGCTCACTTATGCTGGCCTTCCTGGCCGCGGGGAAAATATCCGGGTATGAGGGCTTTATAGCCATGGCTGTCGGCCTGGCCTTTGGGGTCGCAATTTCCATGTTTTCGGAGCTTTTCACATACTGGTATTATGAAAAGAGGAACTGAGGATGGGCTCCGGATGAAACCGGCGCCGGGCAGGGGCCTCTTAAGGGCGATTGGGGCGCGCGCAGGCAGGCCTGCGGGACAGGAGATGCTCAATGAATACGCGGACGCCGCAGCTCCGCGCCGCCGGCATGGTTTGAGGCCGCCGGGTGAGCGCGCCGGCGCGCGTGCGCGCGCCGGCGGCGCCTCAGTTTTCCCGCCTTCTGCGGGTTATGTGCAGCCTGCCGTGTGGCAGCTCCCGCCGGGCGCTCAGCAGATACTCCCGCAGCAGCAGCTCGACGCTGTCCAGCAGCAGCTCGCGGCGGCCGCTGTTGCCCAGCAGCCCCCGCGCCACTGTGGCGGCCTTGCGCAGCTTCTGCTCCGTGAGGTCGGTCAGCGTCTCCGCCCCGGTGGCGGAGAGCGCGTCGAAGAACACGTCCGTCAGCTCCCGCCGGTCCTCGTAGCTCAGGTCCTCCGTCCACTCGCGCATGGCCTCGCTGAACACCCGCGTGCGGAAGGGGAAGTCCGCGCAGCGCACGAACTTCGTCCCCTTCACCTGCCAGGTGAAGCCGTTGTGTGCCGCCACGCCGGTCTCGCAGCTCTCCACTATCTCAAAGTCGTCGTCCGTGCGCAGCAGCACGCCCACCAGGGAGTACTGGGGGATGATGGTGTGTATGCGCCCGCTCACCCGCGCGAAGCCCTCGTGCCCCGCCACGCCGTCGCGGAAGCCGGGCCCGTCGTTGTTGTATATGTCCAGAATGCGCCGCTGCGCCTCCTCCGGGGCGTTCATGGCCGCGTATACGGCCAGGTTGCCGCCCTTGGAGTGGCCGCCCACGCGAAGCGGCCGCTCTGTGCGCCAGGCCGCCCGGCAGAGATAGGCCTCGGCGGCCCTCTGCGCGGGCACCGTGCGCATGGAGCCCATGTAGAGGTCCTCCTTCCAGGCCACCAGCGTGTCGTCGGTGCCCCGGAAGGCCACGAAGGCCGTGCCGTCCGGCACCATGGCCGTGAGGGCGGAGAACTGTATGTCCCGCGATGCGTCCACGTGGTTCTCGTAGTCGGCCAGGACCAGGGAGGCGAAGCGCTCGCTCTGCAGCATCTTTTTGACCATGGTGACCGAGCCGGGGGCGAGCAGGACGCCCAGGCGCACGTCCTCGTCCCCGTTTCGCTCAAAATAGAGCCTGGCGGCCTCCGCCAGGCTCAGCTGCCCCTCGGCGGGGACTATGCCCGTGAAGTCGAGGGAGGTGAGGCGGCACATCAGCAGGTTGTCCACCTCGTTGAAGGGCGACACCTCA
This sequence comes from uncultured Oscillospiraceae bacterium, assembly GCA_944385765.1. Taxonomy (GTDB): domain Bacteria; phylum Bacillota; class Clostridia; order Oscillospirales; family Oscillospiraceae; genus Scatomorpha. Next base: position 5,668 of record CALWYL010000013.1, on the reverse strand, counting down.
AAGGGCACGTCGCCCCGCCAGTCTATGTAGTCTATGGCGTTGGCCATCTCAGAGCCGCTCCAGGGCGTGGCGCATATAGGGGTTGTGTTCGCGCTCAGTGGAGAGGCGGCTGCTCTCCGCGTGGCCGGGGTAGACCTCATAGTCCCCCTCCAGCTCGCCCAGGCGCTTGAGCGAGCGCAGCTCCTCCTTCATGTCCCCGCCGGGCAGGTCGGTGCGCCCGCAGGAGAGGCGGAAGAGCGTATCGCCGGTGAAGAGCGCGTCGCCGCATATGAGGGTCACCCCGCCGGGCGTGTGCCCCGGGGTCTCCATCACGCGGAAGGTGAGCGAGCCCACGCGCACCTCGTCCCCCTCGCCGTAGAGGAACGCCCCCTCCGGCGCCTTGAACCCGGCGTCATAGCCGGAGACGGAGGTGCCCACCTCGCGCGCGCTCACATAGCAGCGGGCGCCCGTCTCCTCCAGCACGGCCGCGAGCGCGCCCGTGTGGTCGAAATGCGCGTGGGTGAGCATCACCGCCACGCACTTGAGGTGGTTGTCCTCCAGGTAGTCCAGGATGGTGTTCGACTCCGCGCCGGGGTCTATCACGGCGCACTCAAGGGTGTTCTCGTCGGTGACCACATAGCAGTTCGTGTCCAGGTGGCCCACCACCAGCGTCTTTATCAGCATTTTCAAAGCTCCTTTGTGTCCAGAATTATCGTCACCGGGCCGTCGTTGACGCTCTCCACCAGCATCTCCGCGCCAAACTCGCCCGTGCCCACGGCGAAGCCGCGCTGCCGGCACTCGGCTATCACCAGCTCGTACAGCGGCACGGCGGTCTCCGGCCTGGCGGCCTTTGTAAAGCCGGGCCGGCGGCTCTTCGCGTCGGCGTAGAGCGTGAACTGGCTGATTATCAGCAGCTCAGCCCCCGCGTCGGCGGGGGCGACGTTCATCTTGCCGCTCTCGTCCTCGAAAACGCGCAGGCCGCATATCTTGTCGGCTATTTTCCGGGCCTCGGCCTCCGTGTCCTCCACGTGCACGCCCAGCAGCACCAAAAAGCCCTTGCCTATGCTCGCCCGCACCTCTCCGCCTATCTCCACGGAGGCGGAGCGCACTCTTGTCACCACAGCTCTCATGAACTGGCCCTCCTCACTTCTATCACGCCCCTGATGGCGCCTATCCTGTTCATTATGGCCCTCAGCTCGTCCAAATCGCGCACCTCCACAGTCACCACGGCGGTGGACTGGTCGTTGCCCACGTCGCGCGCGGTGAGGCCCCTCACCTTGGCGTTGAGCGCGTTGAGCACGGTGGCGATGTCCATGATGAGGCCGGAGCGCTCCTTGGCCAGGATGTGCAGCGTGGTGATATAGAGGTCCGTCGTCTTCTCCGCCCAGCTCACGTGTATCCAGCGCCCGTCGCCCTCGCCGCTCATGCGCTGGCGCAGGTAGTTCTGGCAGTCCGTCCGGTGTATGGAGACGCCGCTGCCGCGGGTGATGAAGCCCACGATGTCGTCCCCCGGGACGGGCGTGCAGCACTTGGAGAACTTTATCAGGCAGTTGTCCAGCCCCTCCACCAGTATGCCGTGCACGGCCTTCTGCGGCCTGGCCACGCGCTTTTCCGCCTGCTCGTTTATCTTGTCGAGCACGGTGCGCTTCTCCGGCTTCTTCAGGTGCGAGAGCTCGTCCTTCACGCGGTTTACGCTGCGCACGGCGGTCTGGCCGCCGTAGCCGATGGCCGCGTAGAGCTCGTCCATGCTGGGCACGGAGAGCTTTTTCAGTATGGCGGGGAGCACGTCCTCGTCCATCACGTCGGCCATGGAGAGGCCGTTGCGCCTGAGCTCGGCCTCGAACATGTCGCGCCCGCACTGGATGTTCTCCTCGCGCCGCTCGCGCTTGAACCACTGCTTTATCTTGGTGCGCGCCGAGGAGCTCTTGGCCAGCTGCAGCCAGTCGCGGCTGGGGCCGGGGGCGGACTTGCTGGTGCGCACCTCGACTATGTCGCCGTTCTGCAGCACGTGGTCGAAGGTGACGATGCGCCCGTTGACGCTCGCGCCGACCATTGAGTTTCCGACGCCGGAGTGTATGGCGTAGGCGAAGTCTATCGGCGTGGCCCCGGCGGGGAGGTTTATCACGTCGCCGGAGGGGGTGAAGACGAACACCTCGTCGGCGAACATGTCTATCTTCAGGTCGTGGACGAACTCGGTGGCGTCCGTCTCCTGCTGGGCCTCCAGCAGGCGGCGCACCCAGGCGAACTTCTCCTCGTCGCCCTCCTTCACGCCCTGCTCGCCGCTCTTGTACTTCCAGTGGGCGGCCACGCCGTACTCGGCCGTGAGGTGCATGTCCCAGGTGCGTATCTGCACCTCGAAGGGGATGCCCTCCGAGCCTATGACCGTGGTGTGCACGCTCTGGTAGCCGTTGGGCTTGGGCGTGGAGACGTAGTCCTTGAAGCGGCCGGGCACGGGCTTGTACATGTCGTGTATCATGCCCAGGGCGTTGTAGCAGTCCGGTATGCTGTCCACTATCACGCGGAAGGCGCAGAGGTCGAATATGCCGTTTATGTCCAGCTGCTGGGCGAACATCTTGCGGTATATGCTGTAGATGTGCTTTATGCGCCCGTAGACCGTGGCCTTTATGCCCTCCTCGTCCATGCGCTGCTGTATCTGCTTCTCCACCTTGTCCATAAAGGCGGTGAGGGTGTCCATGCGGGAGGAGAGGGCGTCGGTTATCTCCTTATAGCCCTCGCGGTCCAGATAGTAGAGCGAGCGGTCCTCCAGCTCCCACTTTATCTTCTGCATGCCCAGGCGGTGGGCTATGGGGGCGTATATCTCCATGGTCTCCGCGGACTTTATGAGCTGCTTCTCCTGGCTCTGGTAGTCCATGGTGCGCATGTTGTGCAGCCTGTCGGCGATTTTTATCAGTATGACGCGGATGTCCTTGGCCATGGCCATCAGCATCTTGCGCAGGTTTTCGGCCTGCTCCTCCTCGTGGCTGGTCCACTGGACGCGCGTCAGCTTGGTGACGCCCTCCACTATGTCCGCCACCGTGGAGCCGAAGAGCTTCTTCACGTCCTCGTGCGTGGCCGGGGTGTCCTCTATCACGTCGTGCAGCAGCGCGGCCACCACCGAGTCCTCATCCAGCCCCTGCTCGACGATTATCTCCGCCGTGGCCAGGCAGTGGGTGACATAGGGCGAGCCGTCGCGCCGCTTCTGGCTGGCGTGGGCCGCCGCCGCGTACTCGTATGCCGCGCGCACCCTGTCCATGTCCATGGCGATGCTGCCGCTTTTTATCTTGGCCTCCAGCGAGCGCCAGGACTCCTCCGGGTCCACCGTCTTATGTTCCTGCTCCGGCAGCTGTGCCGCAGCGGTCTTTTTCTCGTCAGCCATATCCTCATCTCCCCTCTGCGAATCTGCGCCTGAAGTCGCGCAGCTTCATGACCAGCGGATGCGAGTCCAGGTCCGCCTTGCCCTCGCGGTGCAGCGCCCTTATCCTCAGCACGCCGTCCTCCAGCGCGGCGGAGACCAGCCCCTCGTCGCGCATCACGCGCAGGCAGAGCAGCAGCTTGGCGGGGTGTATGCCCCCGGGCCGCCAGCGGACAATGTCCTCCAGCTCGCCCCCGGCCGAGCCGCCCCTGCGCTCCAGCCAGCGCCACACCTGCACGAAATCCGCCCTCTGCGGGCAGATGTCCGAGCCCTCCCAGGGCTCTATCTCCCCGCCGCTCAGTATCTCCCGGCAGAGCGGCATGGTGTCCGACTGCCGGAGGTCGGTCATCAGCAGCTGGACCGACTTCACCCCGTGGTACTCGTTTATCTGCGGGAAGAAGGCCGCGTCCACCCGGTCCCCGGCCCTGGCGCCCAGCTCCTCCTCCCGCCGCGAGAACATCACGGCGTCAAAGCTCACCCCGCCCTTGGCCAGGCGCAGCCTGAGGTGCCTCCCGCCGCCTATGGGCGTCACGCGCTCTAGCAGCGCGTCCGTTATGCACAGCGTGGGCCGCGCGTTCCCCGCGCCGTAGGGCTCCAGTTTCTCCAGGGAGGCCACGCATTCCATATCCAGCAGCGCCGGGTCGTCTATGCGCAGCTCGCACTCCAGCGCCGCCGGCTCCGGCGGCGGCATGCGGCGGTAATACTCCGCCAGCGCGGAGCGGAAGGCGTCCACCTGGTCCCGCCTTATGGAGAGCCCCGCCGCCAGCGCGTGGCCGCCGAAGCCCTCCAGATACTGCGAGCAGGCGCTCAGCGCGTCAAAGAGGTTGAAGTCGCCGAAGCTGCGGCAGGAGCCCTTGCCGTTATCGCCGTTGAGGCATATCATCACCGCCGGGAGGGAGAACTCCTCGGCCAGCTTGGAGGCGGCAATGCCGATTACGCCCTGGTGCCAGCCCTCCGAGGCCAGCACGATGGGGCCCTGCGGCGGCGAGCGGCGCAGCATCTCGTGCGCCTGCTCCCAGATATCCTGTTCCAGCTCCTGCCGCTCGCGGTTGAGCCGGCAGAGCTCGGCGGCGCAGAGCTCCGCGTCGCGCTCGTCGGCGGTGAGCAGGAGCTTCACCGCCGCCTCCGTACAGCCCAGCCGGCCGGCCGCGTTCAGCCGCGGGGCCAGCGTGAAGCCTATCGTGGCGGCGCTTATCCGCCTCGACGCGGCGCCGGACTCGCTCAGCAGCGCCCTCATGCCGGGACGCCCGGGGTTTTCGAGCATCTCCAGCCCGCGGCGGACAATATAGCGGTTCTCGCCCGTCAGCGGCATCACGTCCGCCACCGTGCCGGCGGCTATCAGGTCCGCGTAGCGGGAGAGCACGCTCTCCGCGTCCCCCTCCACGGCCGAGAGCAGCTTGAAGGCCACTCCCACCCCCGCGAGCCCCGGATTGGGATAGAGGCTGCCGGGCCGTTTGGGGTCCACGACGGCCACCGCCCTGGGCAGGGCCCCGGAGCCGCACTCGTGGTGGTCGGTTATCACCATGTCGATGCCCAGAGCGGCGGCGTGTTCCGCCTCCTCGCGGGCGGTTATGCCGCAGTCAACCGTGACTATCAGCGCCGCGCCGCGGGCCTTTATGGCGTCTATCGCCGCCATATTCAGCCCGTAGCCCTCCTCCAGCCGGTCGGGGATATAGGGCTCGCAGTCCAGGCCCCTGGAGCGCAGATAGAGCGTCACCATGCAGGCGGAGGTTATGCCGTCCACGTCGTAATCGCCGAAGACCACCACTTTTTCGCGTCGCTCGACGGCCAGGCGCAGCCGCCCGGCGGCCCGGCCCATGTCCGGCAGCAGCATCGGGTCGCAGAGCTCCTCCGCCCCGCCGCTCAGGAACCGCCGGGCATCCTCCGGACTGCCGATCCCGCGCAGCGCGAGCAGGGCGGCCAGCAGCGGCGTGCAGCCGGCCTCCACCAGCGCCGCGGGGATGAGCGGGCCCTTATCCGGTATGTCCCATCTGACATAGTTCATCGTACGCACTCCAGGAAAAATAAAAAATGCACGGGCGCCCCGCCCGCCGGGCAGGGCCCACGGCCTTTTCACCAGTTTCTTGAATATAATATTATACCACGCCCGCGCCCAATCGCAATAGTCAATGTTGCGCGGCGCTTGACATCGATGCCTCCCGGATGATAACATGTAGCCAACCACCGCGTGCCGGTGTGGTGGAATTGGCAGACACCTGGGACTTAAAATCCCATATCCGCAAGGATGTACGGGTTCGACCCCCGTCACCGGCACCA
>CALWYL010000012.1 GCA_944385765.1 uncultured Oscillospiraceae bacterium | reverse complement strand
ACTCTGGGCATCGTGGTGTACAGCCCCGCTCTGGGCGACTACATCTTCAGCTACAACGACAAGATTTTCGACCGCGTCACTCCCGAGGGCACTCTGGGCGGCGTCGTTTACGGCCTCGACAGCGACACCGGTATAGTCGTTGACAACGAGGGCATGGGCAATGCCACCACCGTTCTGTCCAAGAACTACGGCACTGCCGCCGCCGACCGGCTCTGCTCTGTCGCCGCCGACACCGACCTCGACATGATGTACCACGCCGCCAAGATTTGGCACGTCAACGGCAAGACCGCCGTCTACGTCATGGATCTGGCCTCTGTCGAGAACACCTCTTGCCTCAAGATTGACGCTGCTCAGGCTGCCAACGCCAAGACCGTCGGTGCTAACCGTTTCGAGATTGGCGACGACCGTGGCACCGTTGAGTACGAGTACAGCTTCATCAACAACACCGCTATCGACGCGGGCTACGCTGATGTGACCTTCCTGTACGACCTTGACACGCTGGGCGTCCGTTCCACTAACCAGAAGACCACCGTTATCGACAACTATGTTGCCGCCAACGACGACATTCTGACTGACATCAGCGAGATTCACAAGGACGACGCTATCATCTACATCCACGCTGAGTCTACCACCAGCAAGGATGAGTCCTTCCACGTCTACGTTCCTAGCGCCACTATCGGCAAGGTCATGAGCATCAGCCGCGTTAACAACGCCATCACCCTCGAGGATGGCACTGTTCTTGACGGCTCCGCTTTCTGGGATGGCTCTTTCGTTCAGACCGGGGCTCACGAGCGCCTTGTCGCCGGCGAGACCTACGCTTTCACTCTGGATAACCACGGCCATTTCATCACCTGGGATATCCGCGGCGGCGAGAGCATCGGCTACTATACCGGCACCGTCAGGACTCCTTCCGCTCACGATGTGTGGTGGAGCGACGCTGAGCTCGTTGCTCAGTTCGTGAACATTGAGACCGGCGTGCCTTTCGAGGCCCCTGTCACCTATAAGTGGGTTGCTGCTGTCGAGGCTTACAAGGCCGATAACCAGCACAACGGCTACTACGACACCAACAAGCTCGGCAACGCCGACAACGGCCTTGTTGAGGACGCCGACAACATCTACGGCTACTCCTACGCCATTAAGAAGGCCGGCGCGACCTTCTCCGCCAACAGCTACAAGATTACCGGCGTCACGAACGTCACTGGCGACGTCTACTTTGATGACGACACCACCTTCATCGTGGCCAGCAACCGCGGCGACGACCTTGATGTCCAGGTCTTCAACAGCCTGGCCGCTTTCCTCAGCGAGTACCTCGAGGCCGGCGACGTCTCTGTCAAGCTGGAGAACATTGCTCTGACCATGAGCATGCAGGATACCGGCTCCTGGAAGGCCAACGTTGTCTTCGGCTTCGACGGCATCGCCAGCACCAGCGGCAGCTACCTGTTCTTCCCCAGCAACCTCATGACCACCGACGCGTTTGACTATCACATGGCTGGGTACTACTTCACCGATAAGGCTTACCTGAACGGTGTTCCCGCTACCGTCCGCGTTGATGCTACTAAGGCTGCTGCCGGTATAGTTCGTGGTTTCTACAAGTATGAGCGCGACGCCGCCACCGGCGTATACACTCTGACCAGTGCCGTTGACCCCACCGACTATGTCTACGACACCGTCAATGTTGTCGGCACAGAGGCCAATCCGATGTTCAGCCACAGGGGTGATGAGAGGCCGTTCGCTGAGAATTGCCTGGTCATCGACCTGCGCACTGGTTCCGACATCGACAAGGTCAGCAAACCCGCTGACTTCTTCCTGAGCGACGACTTCTTTGACAACGGCGTTTACCAGGCTAATGTTGCTTACACTTGGACCAGCGAAGGCATAAATGTTGTTTATGTCCTCGACGGCGGCCTCAACTGGCAGGCCGTTCTGAGCCTGAGCCCCGAGCTCCAGAAGGCTGGCTGGCACTTCTACGGCCCCAATGTCATCAATGACAGCACGGCGCTTGTCAGTGTGCTGCTCTACAACGCCAACGTTGACAGCGAGCGCATTTACTCCACTGTCACTCTGGGCGGCGACGCCGATCCGTCCACTCTGTCTCTTGCTCCTTACGTGAAGGACGGCAAGCGCGTTGAGAACGTGTTCGTGCTGAGCGGCATCGACCCGCAGTACAACAGCGACCGCTATGCTGAGGTCGAGATTTCCGACATCACCCTCGGTAAGATTGCGTTCAGCACCGACTCTACTTATAACGCTGTCTACTCCAACCCCGCCGTTGTTCCTGCCGGAACCACCCTGGGTGAGGAGATAGTCGCTACCTGGACGGCCAAGAATGCTGGCGCCATTGACATCAGCAAGACTTGGTACATGACCATCGAGTACTATGACCCGAGCGACGTTCTCGTCGACACCGTCAAGGCTGAGGTCAAGAGCACCGACGGCAACACCCTCTCCGTGACTCTGAACCCCATCTGCGGCGGCACCTACAAGCTCGTCAGTGTTACCGACACCGAGCCGATGAACTGGGATCTGTAATCCCGCGTTCAATCTGAAATAAACATCAGTTTTCCCGCCCCCGGTTCGCCGGGGGCGGGTTTTTTATACCTATATAAGATAAAGCCGCCGCGAACTCTCGTTCGCGGCGGCCTGGCGCAGCGGGTGGGATTCGAACCCACGTGAGATCTCTCTCAAACTGATTTCGAGTCAGCCCCGTTATGACCACTTCGATACCGCTGCATAACCTCTCCGGGGGCCTGGACAATTATACCCAAACCCCCGGAAAAAATCAAGTATTTATATGAACGCCGCGAGGGCGGAGATGCTGGTCTGCCTCTTCAGGTGGGAGAGTTCCCTCCTCGGCGGGCAGTAGCCGTTATAACAGGCTTATAAGTCCTTGAACATCCCGGTGTTTCCCGGGCCCAGATATAAGATAGCAGAAGCATGTGAACATTATGTTAAGCGCGAGCGGAATTAATAATTTGTTTACAAGGCGGAAAACGGCTGTTTTCGCGCACTTTTTTGTGAAAAAACCGTTGACCTGGGGCCGCGCATGTGCTATACTTCAAGTTACCTGTCGGCCGGACGGGCTGTTTTCGTGCGCTCTGGCGCGGAGAAGCCCGGCGGCGCGTCTCAGGGAGGCAACAGGCCGCGTGCGCGGCCAATACTACAAGGAGGTGCCGATTAGAATGGCTGTTGGCGCAAGAGTCAAGGTTACACTCAGGTGCAGCGAGTGCAAGGAGCGCAACTACTTCACGGTCAAGAACAAGAAGAACACGCCCGACCGTCTCGAGATGAAGAAGTTCTGCCCGCGCTGCCGCAAGTACACGGTCCACAACGAGACCAAGTAAGGCGTTCTGAAAGGAGAACAGAGCAGATGGCAGAAGAAAACAAGAATTCCGCCCCCGCCAAGACCTCTACGAACGCCGTCAAGAAAAGTGAGGGCAAGCTCCCCTTCTTCAAGCGGATAGGCAAGTGGTTCCGCGAGATGAGGAGCGAGCTGAAAAAGGTCATCTGGCCCACGCCGAAGCAGACGACGAACAACACGGTGGTGGCCCTGGCGATGATGGCGTTCTCCGCCGTTGTCCTCTGGGGCTTCGACACGCTGGCGTCCCTGGCGGTCCAGACCCTGATTGACCTGGTATAAGAAGCGATGGCTGAAGAGGCAAAGTGGTATGTGGTCCACACATACTCCGGCTATGAAAACGCCGTTGCGGCTGCTGTGATGAAGGCGGCCGAAAACCGCAAGATGCAGGACCTCATACAGGAGGTCAACATCCCCATGGAGACCGTCACCGAGCACACGGACGCGGGCGAGAAGACCTACGAGCGCAAGGTGTTCCCCGGCTACGTGCTGGTCAAGATGATAATGACGGACGAGAGCTGGCACCTGGTGCGCAATGTGCGCGGGGCCACGGGCTTTGTGGGGACCTCGAACAAGGCGATACCCCTCACCGACCAGGAGATATACGACCTGGGCGTCGAGCGGCACGAAGTGGTCCTGGGCTACGAGGTGGGCGACACCGTCCGCGTGACGGACGGCCCGCTGGAGGGCTTCCTCGGCACTGTCGAGGAGCTGGAGCCGGACAAGGACCGCGTGCGCGTCGTCGTCTCCATGTTCGGGCGCGAGACGCCCGTGGACCTGGACCTCGACCAGGTGGAGCCCCTGGCGGACTGAATCCGCCGCGCCTTGTACATTTAAACTAATACTTTGAAAGAGGTGCTTTGATTTGGCACAGAAAGTTGTCGGATATATCAGGTTCCAGGTCCCGGCCGGCAAGGCCACGCCGGCGCCCCCCGTGGGCCCCGCCCTGGGCCAGTATGGCGTTAATATCGGCCAGTTCACCAAGGATTTCAACGAGCGCACCAAGGGCGACATGGGCATGATGATCCCGGTCGTCATCACCGTCTACTCCGACCGCAGCTTCACCTTCATCACCAAGACGCCCCCTGCGGCGCTGCTGATAAAGAAGGCCTGCGGCATCGACAAGGCCTCCGGCGTCCCCCAGAGGGACAAGGTCGCCACCATCAGCAAGGAGGATCTGCGCAAGATAGCCGAGCAGAAGCTGCCCGACCTCAACTGCACCAGCGTGGAAGCCGCCATGTCCATGATTGCCGGCACCTGCCGCAGCATGGGCGTCATCGTGGGCGACTAAGCAGCGCACCCCTAACGTGGGAGGATTAATCTCCGACGAACCACATTTTTAGGAGGAAACCAAATTGTTCAGAGGCAAGAATTATAAAGAGAGCGCGAAGCTCATAGAGAAGCAGACGCTGTATGACCCCCAGGACGCCTTCGAGCTGGTGTGCAAGGCCAGCCGCGCCAAGTTCGACGAGACCGTCGAGCTGCATGTGAAGCTGGGTGTCGACTCCCGCCACGCCGACCAGCAGGTCCGCGGCGCCGTCGTGCTGCCGAACGGCACCGGCAAGAACGTCCGCGTGCTGGTGTTCTGCAAGCCGGAGCGCGAGGAGGAGGCCAAGGCGGCCGGCGCCGACTATGCCGGCGGCCAGGACCTGGTGCAGAAGATACAGACCGAGAACTGGTTTGAGTTCGACACGGTCATCGCCAGCCCCGACATGATGGGCGTCGTGGGCCGCCTCGGCAAGCTGCTGGGCCCCAAGGGCCTGATGCCGAGCCCCAAGGCCGGCACCGTCACGCCGAACATCGCCCAGGCCGTCAGTGAGGCCAAGGCCGGTAAGGTCGAGTACCGCCTGGACAAGACCAATATCATCCACTGCCCCATCGGCAAGGTCAGTTTCGGCGCCGAGAAGCTGGTGGAAAACTACAACACCCTCATTGGCGCCATCGTCAGGGCCAAGCCCGCCGCCGCCAAGGGCCAGTACATCAGGAGCTGCGTCACCGCCTCCACCATGGGCCCCGGCGTGAAGATCAACGCCAACAAGCAGCTTTGAGCTGAAAGAGAGCGGCGGCCCCCTCCGTGAGGAGGGGGCCGCCACGCTATTGGGAAGGGGAATGAAAGGTGAAAATCGATATTGACAGCTGGGGCCGGCGGGAGATATTCAACTTTTTCTCCGGCATGAGCGACCCATTTTACATGGTGTCCTACACGGAGGACGTGACGGCCCTCAGACGCCACACAAAGGCGCACGGGCTGTCTTTCTACTACTCGCTGGTCTATCTCTGCACGCGCGCCATGAACGGCCTGGAGGCCTTCAGATACGCCATACGGGGCGGCGAGGTGCACCTGCTGGAGTCGCGCACGCCCAGCTTTACCGACCTGAAGCCGGGAAGCGAGAGCTTCCACATAGTCACCCTGCCCTGCCGAGGCTCATTGGGGGATTTCTGCCGGGAGGCGCGCGAGCTCAGCCGCAGCCAGGACTGCTTCATCCGCGCCGCGGCGGAGACTGACGAGCTGATATATTTCTCCTGCCTGCCCTGGGTGGAGCTCACTTCCATGACGAACGAGCGGAATCTGGACCCGGACGACTCCGTGCCCCGCGTCTCCTGGGGGAAATACTTGGAGGAGGGCGGCCGGGTGAAGCTGAACATCTGCCTGGAGCTCAACCACCGGCTGATGGACGGGCTGCACGTGGGACGCTTCCACGAGGCGCTCTCCGGGCTCATGGAGGCGCTGGACTAGGAATCAGAGGGAGACCACGGTGCGGGGCATGCGCAGCGCGCTGCCGCGGACGGGCTGCTGCCCCTCGCTCACGCCCCCCACTCCGCAGGCGGAGAGGCTGAGCGTCAGGGCAATGGCGGCCAACAGGGCTGTGAGTCTTTTCATCCGTATCCCTCCTGCTTTGATTTATGGCGACAGGATACACCGCGATTACATCAAAGTTGCATCATAAATTTTGCGAAAATGTAAATTTTAAAGGGGAGAGGCACTGCCTCTCCCCTTTAAGCTTATGGCGCGAACTGCGCCGTCACGCGGGCCCCCTGGCCGGTGTTGGCCACGGACAGCTTGCCGCCGTGGCGGCGGCAGAGTATGTCGCAGATATTCAGCCCCAGGCCCAGGTGCTCCGGGCCGCTCTCGCTGCCCTTGTAGAAGGGCGCCGAGGCCCGGGCGAGCGCCTCCGGGGCGAAGCCAGGGCCATCGTCAGAGACGGACACGGTGAGGGCCCCGCCGTGGGCCGAGAGGGATATGCCGACATGTTTCCGGGCGTATCTGGAGGCGTTGGAGAGGATGTTCTCGCACACCTGCAGCACTATCTCCACGTCAACGGAGGCGCGCTCCTCGCCGCTGGAGGTCACCTCTACCTCCCGCCCGGCGCAGATGATGCCGGCGGAGTCGGCCAGCTCAGCGGCGAGAGAGGGGATGTCCATGGGCGCGCGGCGCGGCTCCACGTCCTCAAAGCGCTGCAGGCGGGCCATGGCGTCCACGTATTTCTCCAGCCGGGAGATGTGCTTTTGCATCACGCGCACCGCCCCGGCGGCCTCCTCCCAGCTGAGCGAGCCCTCGGGCAGCTCCTCCGCGAGCATGGCCGCCCGGCCCTTGAGCACGGTGAGCGGCGTGCGCAGGTCGTGGGCGAAGGCGGCGTTTATCTTCCGCCGCTCGGCCATCTGGGCCCACATCTCCCGTGAGTTGGCGTCCAGCGAGGCGCGCATGGCCTCAAAGGACTCCGTCAACCGCCCCAGCTCATCTGAGCGCTCGGCGTGGAGGCTGAAGCCCAGGTCGTTGGCCGTTATGCGCGCGCTGGCCCGCTCCAGGGCCACGATGGGGCCGCGCAGCCGCCAGCGCCAGAAGGCCACGGCGCAGAGTATGAGCCCGCCCAGGTAGCAGATGGGCAGCGAGGCCACCTGCAGAACCGCCAGGAAGCGGGTCCAGAACAGGTCGCGCTGGGAGTACTCGGGCTGGATGAAGAGAGCGAAGCGCATGTCCGACCCCAGGCCCAGCTCTATGTGCCCCTCTCCGTAGGGCACTTCCCCGCGGTCCACCTCCCGGCCCGAGCTGTCGAAGATGATATAGGCCTCGGCGCCGTCGACCGTAACGTAGTTCCGATAGCTGCCGCCCTGTGGTATCTTCACCTCCTCGGCCATTTCGTTGTACTTCTGGTAGAGCGCTATGCGCGGCTCGTCCAGGAGCTTTATCGTGGCCATACAGGCCGCGGTGGAGAGCGCGGCGGCAATCAGCACATAGCAGATGAAGGCGGTGCGCAGCGACATGTTGTGCCAGCGCCGGCGGGCCGTGGCCCGCCGCTGTCTGGCCCGCGAGCGGGCCAGATCTATGCGGCTCTTTATTTTGCCCATTTGTAACCCACGCCCCAGACGGTCTCTATATACTGCCTCTGGGCCCCGGCGGCGGCCAGTTTTGCGCGGATGCGGCGTATGTGCTCCGCCACAACGGCGCTGTCGCCCTCGCCGTCTATGCCCCAGACGCCCTCGTAGATGCGCTCCTTGTCGAACACCAGGCCGGGGTTCTGGGAGAGGAACTCCACTATTTCAAACTCCTTGCGGACCAGGCCCAGGTCCCGCCCGGCCAGGGAGGCCGTGTGGTCGGAGTAGTTTATCACCAAATCGCCGTCGAAGCGCAGCTCCGCGGCGGCGGCGTGCCGCCGCTCGCGCCGCAGGTGCGCGGCTACCCGGGCGCCCAGCTCGTCTATGGAGAAGGGCTTGACCACGTAGTCGTCGCCGCCGGCGGCAAAGCCCTTTATCTTGTCGCTCTCCTCCACCCGGGCCGTGAGGAAGATGATGGGGCAGGAGACATATTCGCGTATCCTGCGGCAGACTTCCAGCCCGTCCATGTCGGGCATGTTCACGTCCAGCAGTATGGCGTCAGGCCGCTTCTCGGCCTGACGCACGGCCTCCTCGCCTGAAAAGGCCCTCAGCACCAGGTAACCCCGGCGCGTGAAATAGCTGTCCAGCATGGTGACTATGTCCTGCTCGTCGTCAGCTATCAGCAGTTTCTCCGCCATTCCGCCTCTCGGCCTCCTCCCTGTCGTGTTTTTTGCAGATGTACCTGTATATCAGCAGCCCCAGGCAGCTCACGGCGGCGGTGGCGCTGAGGGCTATGATGGCGAACACGTAGTTCTGCACGCCCAGCGCGTTCCCGCCCACGGTGGAGGTGACGATGGAGGGCAGCCTGGCCACGCTGGTGATGAAGAGCCAGGTCCAGGGGCCCATGCCGGTGAGGGGCACGAAGTAACTCAGCAGGTCTTTGGGCGTCCCGGGGATGAACATCAGCAAAAACACCAGCACGTCACGCCGCTTGGCGCTCTTGAGGAAGCGCAGGGAGTGTATCTTCTCCTGGGAGAAGAATATCTCCAAGGCTTTTACGCCGAAGCGCCTGACGAAGAAATAGATGAGCATGCTGCCGGCGACCGAACCGCCGATGCACAGCAGCGTGCCCTCCAGCGCGCCGAAGGCGTAGCCCGCGCCCAGCTCTATGGGCTCGCCGGGGATGATGGCCACGAAGACCTGCAGAATCTGTATGCCCAGGAAATACACGCGGCTCATGACGCCGCCCTCGTCCACCCAGGCGCGGAAGTGCTCGGGCTCGGAGACGAACCTCAGCAGCGGCCGGCCCACGAACCAGGCGACGACCAGAGTGATTATGATGAACACGGCGATGGCCGAGGCGGCCAGAGTCTTTTTGCCGCGCTCAGAAAGCTCCCGCTTCTCCCGGAAGGCCACAGGCCTCTCCCCCTTCAAAAATGTCCTCCGCACCCGGCGCCAGGCCTATGGGGCCGGCGTAGACGAGCTCCAGCTCCCTCACGCGCTGGAAATCCGCCGGGCGCATCAGCGAGGGAGGTTTGGGCAGCTCCAGCGCCCCGCTCTCCGAGAGCAGGGAGGCCACGAACTGGGAGCAGAAATAATGATAACCCCTTTCGTGCGCTATGTCCAGAGCACAGAGCGCGCTGCCCAGCAGAGAATACCTGTATTTTACCCCGTCGCACAGCATGGCTTCAACCTTTTGTGAGATTTTGTCATACTGCCCGTCGGTGACTCTCAGCCTGTAGAGCGCGCAGGGCGTGCGCGGGTGCCGCGCCATGTACCCGCCGGGCACATCCTCCCGCACCAGAGGCGAGGGCAGCGGCATGTGCGCGTACTTGCGCGAGAAGCTGTAGATGCGCTCGGCGCCGCGGCCCAGGGCCAGAGAGGCGTGGGTGTAGCCGCCGCCGGTCACCAGGTGCACTATGTGGGAGTAGACGGTGCCGGAACGGCTCAGGAGTATGTATACGCTTTTCATGATATCCACCTCTGGGAGAGAAAATAAGCCCCACATATCAATTCGTCATCAATAAGCGCGGCTTTGTGGGCCCGCGGCAGATAAAAAACTTGTATTTTTTCCCCGCGGGTGATATCATTTTTTACATATACCGTATAGGAGGTAGAAGAAATGAACCCAAGGATCTCTAAGAGAATGACCAAGCCCGACTTCCAGGGTGAGTTCACCTCGCGCATCCTCAAGGCGGCGGGAGACCCCTCGCTCATATCCTTTGCCGGCGGACTGCCGAACCCGGAGTCCTTCCCCGTGAAGGAGATGGAGGCGGCTGTCTCCCGGGTCCTTGAGCGCGACGGCGTGCGTGCGCTGCAGTACAGCAACACGGAGGGCTATGCGCCGCTGCGCAAGTTCATATCCGACCGCTATGCAACTCAGGGCCTGGAGTTCTCCCCCGATGAGATAATCATCACGAACGGCTCCCAGCAGGCCCTGGACATGGTGGCCGCCTGCCTGGTGGACCCGGGCGACGAGATAGTCATCGAGAAGCCCAGCTACCTGGCCGCGCTGCAGACCTTCCACCTCTACGACCCCCGGGTCCTCTCCGTGGGGCTGAACGAGGACGGCATAGACTGCGACGAGCTGGAGAAGCTCCTCGCCGAGCACGACCCCAAGTTCATATACATCATCCCCAATTTCCAGAACCCCACCGGCCTCACATACACCCAGGCCGTGCGCGACAGGGCGGCGGAGATATTCAGGAAGAGCGGCCTGGTGGTCGTGGAGGACAACCCCTATGGCGAGCTGCGCTTCCGCGGCGAGGGCGGCAAGACCTTCTCCGAGATGCTCGGCGAGCAGGTCTGCGAGCTGGGCACCTTCTCCAAGATTGTGGCCCCCGGCATGCGCATAGGCTGGATCGCCTGCAAGAACAAGGCGCTCTATGAGAAGCTGCTGGCCTACAAGTCCACCATGGACCTGCACACCAACATCTTCGGCCAGATGGTCCTCGCAGAGTATCTGCTGGACAACGATCTCGACGCGCAGATTGAGAAAATCAAGGTCATGTACGGCGAGAAGGCCGACAAGATGATGGACTGCATGGCCAGGTACTTCCCCCAGGGCGTCAGCTACACCAAGCCCGAGGGCGGCATGTTCATCTGGGCCACCATGCCGGAGGGCCTGGCGGCCGTGGACGTGATGGAGGCCGCCGCCGCGCGCGGAGTGGTCGTCTGCCCCGGCGACCCCTTCTATGAGGAGGAGCGCAACGTGCGCACCATGCGCATCAACTACTCCAACAGCTCCGACGAGGCCATTGAAAAGGGCATAAAGATACTCGGCGACACCATGAAGGAGCTCATGGCGAAGTAAGGAGCCCAATAGAGCGGCGCCCGGACCACCGGTCCGGGCGCCTTTTTCTTTTCGCTCACTTCTTCGGTATCAGCTTCTCCTTGCCGCCCATGTACGGACGCAGCACCTGGGGGATGTCCACGCTGCCGTCGGCGCTGAGGTTGTTCTCCAGGAAGGCTATCAGCATCCTTGGCGGGGCCACGCAGGTGTTGTTGAGCGTGTGCGCCAGGTAGAGCTTGCCGTCCGCGCCGCGGACGCGTATCTTCAGCCGGCGGGCCTGGGCGTCGCCCAGGTTGGAGCAGGAGCAGACCTCGAAGTACTTCTGCTGCCTGGGGCTCCAGGCCTCGATGTCGCAGCTCTTCACCTTCAGGTCCGCCAGGTCGCCGGAGCAGCAGTCCAGCTGGCGCACGGGGATGTCCAGACTGCGGAAGAGCTCCACGCTGTAGCGCCAGAGCTTCTCATACCAGTCCATGCTCTCCTCGGGGCGGCAGACCACGATCATCTCCTGCTTCTCAAACTGGTGTATGCGGTAGACGCCGCGCTCCTCTATGCCGTGGGCGCCCTTCTCCTTGCGGAAGCAGGGGGAGTAGCTGGTGAGGGTCATCGGCAGCTGCTCCTCGGGCAGAATCTGGTCTATGAAGCGCCCAATCATGCTGTGTTCGCTGGTCCCAATCAGATAGAGGTCCTCGCCCTCTATTTTGTACATCATGCCGTCCATCTCGGCGAAGGACATCACGCCCTCCACCACCGCGCCGTGTATCATGAAGGGGGGGATGACATAGGTGAAGCCCTTGTCTATCATAAAGTCGCGCGCATAGGCCAGCACGGCCTCGTGCAGGCGGGCTATATCGCCCAGCAGGTAGTAGAAGCCGTTGCCCGCCACGCGCCTGGCGGCGTCCAGGTCTATGCCGCCGAAGCTCTCCATAATCTCCGTGTGGTAGGGAATGGGAAAATCTGGAATAGACGCCTCCCCAAATCGCTGCACCTCCACATTGCAGCTGTCGTCGGGCCCGATGGGCACGCTGGGGTCTATCATCTGCGGCAGCTTGAGCATGATATCGCGCACGTCCCTCTCCAGCTCGCCCTCCAGGACCTCCAGCTCGGCCAGCCTGTCGGCCTGGGCCTTCACCTGGGACTTGACCTCCTCGGCCTCGGCCAGCTTGGAGGGGTCCTTTTTGGCCTGGCCCATCAGCGCGCCTATCTTCTTGGACAGGGCGTTGCGGGAGGCGCGCAGGTCGTTGGCCTCGGTGATGGCCGCGCGCAGCCTGCCGTCCAGCTCTATAACCTTGTCCACCAGCGGCAGCTTGGCGTCCTGGAACTTCTTCCTTATGTTCTCCCTGACTGCCTCAGGGTTCTCGCGCACGAATTTTATGTCCAGCATGGTCTTTTCTCCCCTTCGTTGTTATCTCGTCTTCTGTATTGCTTCCAGCGCGGCAATCAGGGCCTCCCTGTCGTCGGCGTCGTAGTATTCAAGCGTTATGCGGCCGCGGCTGTTGGGCCCCTCGCTGAGTTTTACCCGCCGGCCCAGCGTGCTCTCCAGCCGCTTGGAGACCTCGCGTATGTAGTCCACGCGGACTACCTCCTCCGCGCCCGCCTCCGGCTCCGGCGCGCTGAGTTTTTTGGCCAGCTCCTCCGTGCGGCGCACGGAGAGGCCGTTCTTTATCACGGCCCGCGCGGCGTCCAGCTGCTTGTCCTCTGAGCGCAGCGAGGCCAGAGCCCGCGCGTGCCCCGCGCTGAGCAGCCCCTGCTCCACGAACTGCTGCACCTCCGGCGCCAGCGCCAGCAGCCGCAGGGCGTTTGTCACCACCGGCCGCGACTTGCCCACTCTCCTGGCCGCCTCCTCCTGCGTGAGGCCGTATTCCTCTATCAGCGTGCGGTAGCCCTGGGCCTCCTCCAGGGGGTTCAGGTCCTCCCTCTGCAGATTCTCCACCAGGGCCAGCTCTGTGGCCAGCTTGTCGTCGGCCTCCACTATGCGCACGGGTATCTCCGTGAGCCCGGCGAGACGCGAGGCCCGCCAGCGGCGCTCGCCGGCGATTATCTGGTAGTAGCCCGAGTCCAGGCGGCGCACCGTCACCGGCTGTATCAGCCCGTACTCCCCTATTGACTCCGCCAACTCGGCCAGGCTCTCCTCGTCGAAATTGGCCCGCGGCTGTCCCTCGCGCGGCTCCAGCCTGGCTATGGGCACCAGGCGCACGTTTTCCTGTGAGCTCTGCTGTCCCTCTTCCCCGAAGAGGGCACCAAGGCCCGTGCCCAGTCCTCTTTTTGCGGCCATGTTATTCCTCCCTCCGAATCAGCTCGTCCGCCAGATGCAGGTATGCCCTGCTGCCCTTGGACAACCTGTCGTATTTTATGACCGGCTCCCCGTGGCTGGGCGCCTCCGCTATGCGCACGTTGCGCGGTATTCTGGTCTTGTAGACCGACTCGCCGAAGAACTTCTGCACCTCTGCGGCCACTTCCTCGGAGAAGTTGGTCCTCCCGTCGAACATGGTGAGGACGATGCCCTGAATCTCCAGCTTGGGGTTCAGCTTTTTCTTCGTCAGCCGGAAGGTGGTCATCAAATCCGCTATGCCCTCCAGGGCGTAATACTCGCACTGCACGGGTATCAGCAGGCTGTCTGCGGCGGCAAGCGCGTTGACTGTGAGCAGCTCCAGAGAGGGCGGGCAGTCGATAAATATGTAGTCGTATTTTTCGGTGGCCCCAAGAAGGGCGGTTTTCAGCACGAATTCGCGGTTTTCCATCTCCACCAGCTCCACCGTGGCCCCCGAGAGCTCCTTGTTCGAGGGCAGCACGTCGCCGTACGGCGTGTGCACCACACAGTCAAGCGCGTCGGTGCCTCTCACCAGCAGGTCGTAGATGTTGGGCATCGCCTCCTTGGAGGCGCCCATGCCGGAGGTGCTGTTGCCCTGGGGGTCGCAGTCCACCAGCAGGACCCGCCTGTTGCGCCGGCTGAGGGCGGCCGTCAGGTTGACGCAGGTGGTCGTCTTGCCCACGCCGCCCTTCTGATTCGCCACCGCTATGAGCTTGGCCATGTCCATCGCCTCTCTTTCCCCACGATTATACCAGCGACCCTCCGCGTTTTCAAGTGTTTCACGTGAAACACGGTCCGGCGGCGTTTCACGTGAAACATCAGGAGACGAGGAGGTCGATATCCTCCACGGTTAGCCCGTCGTGCAGAGCGAGGTTTATGGCGTAGCCGATGAGCTTGGAGATGTCGCGCACGGAGGCGTCTATGTCCCGGGGAGTGACAAACATGCCGCGCGCGTCCTCGGAGTCCGAGAAGGCGGAGGCGTCCACCACGGTGGGCACGCCTATGGCGAACACGGGCGCGCCCATGCTGCGCTCGCAGAGCTCGGCGCGGTCGTTGCCCACGCCGGAGCCGGGCACGATGCCGGTGTTGGAGAGCTGCACCGTGCGGCACAGCCTGGAGAGGCTGGCGGAGGCCAGAGCGTCGACGGCGATAATCCTCTCAGGGGAGAGGAAGCCGCATATGGACTTCAGTAGCTCAGCGCTCTCCAGGCCGGTGGTGCCGAGGACGCCGGGGCGCACGGTACACACGCGGGAGAAGGCGGCGAAGTCCTGCGGCAGCTGCTCCTTCAAGTGGCGGGTGGCCAGCACGGTGTCCGCCGCCAGAGGGCCCACGGCGTCCGGGGTCATGGCGGCGTTGCCCAGTCCGGCCACCAGCGTGACCCCCTCGCCGGCGGGTGGCAGCAGCGCGCGCAGCTCGCCGGAGAGCAGCTCCGCCGCCTCGGCAAAGCTGCGCTCCCGCCGGCGCAGCAGGGAATCCAGCTCGACTGTGACATAGCGGCCGATTGGTTTACATAATGACAAAGAGCCGCGCTCGTCCAGAATGTCGATAGTGGTCACGCGAAAGCCGCCCTTTGTCTCCTCCACGGCCTCCACGCCCTCCAGCTCATGCCCGCCGCCGGGGCTCAGCTCGCGCTGCTCGAGCGCCAAATCGGTGCGAAATATGCCCTCCATAGTGCCGCTCCTCCTCACAGACACAATATGCAGTATAGTCTGCGGCAAAAGGGCTGAAGTATGCAAATTTAGCGGCGGGAAATCAAAAAAAGCCTTGATTTTTGCGCGGCGAAATGGTAAAATAACAATCCGCGAGCTCCAGCCCGCACGATTTTATAGGAGGAGGTGGCAAACAGAGTATGCCTAACATCAAGTCCGCTATGAAGCGCGACGTCAAGAGCAAGATGGAGAACGCCAGGAACAAGGCGCAGAAGACCGCGCTCAAGACCGCCCTGAAGAAGTTCGACGCGGCTGTCGCTGAGGGCAATAAGGAGGCGGCTGCCGGCACCTATAAAGTCGCTGTCAAGACCGTCGACCGCGCTGCGGCCCGTGGGCTCATCCACAAGAACAGCGCCGCTCACAAGAAGAGCGCCATGACTCTCAAGCTCAACGCCATGTGATTCTCCGCCAAGGCGGATACGGGCAGGCGCCCGGGAGGTAGTCCCGGGCGCCTGCCCGTTTATGTGCGCGCCAAACTCGCAGACAAAAAAGCCGCGCCCCTCATGGGGCGCGGCTGCGCGCTTTTTATTCGATGGATATGCGGCTGTGGTTCTCCAGGGCGCGCTGCTCCGGCTTGGGCAGGCTCAGGCGCAGGATGCCGTCCTCATACTTGGCCTTGACGTCCTCATTCCTGAGGTCGCCCACATAGAAGCTGCGGCTGCACGCGCCGCTCCAGCGCTCCTGGCGGATGAAACGGCCCTTCTTGTCCTTCTCGTCCTTGTCCAGGCCCTTGGCCGCGCTGACGGTCAGATAGCCGTTCTCCAGGGAGAGCTTTATCTCGTCCTTCTTGAAGCCGGGCAGGTCGATGTCGACCTCATAGCCGCCGTCGTGCTCACGCACGTCCGTCTTCATGAGGTTGCGGCCGCGCTTGCCGTAGAGCGGGCTGTCGTCAAAGAAGCGCCTCTCAAAAGCGCCGTCAAAGAAATCGTCAAACAGGTTTTCACCAAAAATGCTGGGCAACATATTTATCCTTCCTTTCAAGTGCTGCTGCCCGTCTTGAGCGGGTGGTCCGGCTGACTGGGCCGGGCCGTGAAGCTGTGGGTTCGTCCGGTTACCTTCGGCCTCCCGGCTCCCTCTCTCAACTTCGGCTCTATTATAGCACGGCGATTAGCACTGTCAAGAGGAGAGTGCTAATGTTAACAAAAAAAGCAAAATCCGTTCACAGAATATATGATTTTGCCCGGGCGGCTTGACAGGCCGGGGCGGCCGGCCTATAATATGCCCATACCCCCATTGGTATAATAGGAGGAGCGTATGAGACACATAGAGGCCTTCCTGGACTGGGGAGGGACCAAAAAGGACGTCATATGTCTGGCCCTCTCGGGCATAGCCCTGTTAGTGAGCATCTTCGGGCTGCTGCCGCTGCCCTTCGACGCGGCCTGGGTGGCCATCGTCCTCTGCGGCGTGCCCATAATCCTGGAGGCGGTGGTGGGGCTGGTCACCGCCTTCGACATCAAGGCCGACGTGCTCGTCTCCCTGGCGCTGATAGCCTCCGTGATAATCGGCGAGGACTTCGCCGCCGGCGAGGTGGCCTTCATCATGCAGCTGGGGGCCCTGCTGGAGGATCTGACGGTGGCCAGGGCGCGCGCGGGCATCGAGCGGCTGGTGCGCCTCACCCCGCGCACGGCGCGCGTGCTCGCGGCCGACGGCGAGCACATCGTGCCCGCGGAGCAGGTGAAAAAGGGCGACATACTGCGCGTCCTCCCCGGCGAGACCATAGCCGTGGACGGCGTGATAATCTCCGGGCAGACCTCCGTGGACCAGTCTGTGATGACCGGCGAGAGCCTGCCTGTGGACAAGGCCGCGGGCGACGGGGTCTCCTCCGGCACGGTGAACCGCTTTGGGTCCTTCGACATGGAGGCCACGCGCGTGGGGGAGGACAGCTCCATCCAGCGCATGGTGCGCCTGGTGCAGTCTGCCGACGCCGGCAAGGCCAAAATAGTGGGCCTGGCGGACCGCTGGGCCACCTGGATAGTGGTGATAGCGCTGACGGCGGCCGCCGGCACCTGGATGGTCACCGGCGAGGTGATAAGGGCGGTGACCATACTGGTGGTGTTCTGCCCCTGCGCGCTCGTGCTGGCCACCCCCACGGCCATAATGGCCGCCATCGGCAACGCCACCAGACACGGCTTTTTGGTGCGCGAGGGCGACGCGCTGGAGCGCCTGGCGGGGGTTCGGCTCTTCGCCTTTGACAAGACGGGCACCATCACCACCGGCGAGCTGCACATAGCCGCCGTGGAAGCCTGGGGCGGAGTGACCGGCGAGGAGGAGCTGCTGGAGCTCGCCGCCGCGGCCGAGCGCCTCTCCGAGCACCCGCTGGGCAGGGCCATTGTCACGGGCTACGCTGAGAGGACGGGCCGGGTTGCGCCGGAGCCCGGGAGCTTTGCCATGCTGCCGGGCAGAGGTGTGGAGGCCCGGGTGGGCGGCCGCTGCGTGCTGGCGGGCAACGCCACACTGCTCTCCGAGCGCGGGGTGGACACCGCCGCCTGCGCGCTGCCGGGCGAAAAATACACCGCCGAGGGCTGCACGGTCACCTACATAGCCGTGGACGGCACCGCCGCCGGCCTGATAGCGCTCTCCGACACCATGCGCCCGGAGGCGGGCGGCATGATAGGCGAGCTGCGCGCGTGCGGCGTGGAACCCGTGCTGCTCACGGGCGACCACGAGAGCGCCGCGCGCAGCATGGCGGCGCGCGCCGGCATCAGCCGCTTCCGCGCCTCCTGCCTGCCGGAGGACAAGCTGGCCTTCATAGATGAGCGGCAGAGCTCGGGAGAGCCTGTGTGCATGATAGGCGACGGCATAAACGACGCCCCGGCCCTCAAGAGGGCCTGCGTGGGCATAGCCATGGGCGGCATAGGCAGCGACATCGCCGTGGACGCCGCGGACATCGCCCTGGTGGGCGATGAGCTGCGCGAGCTGCCGCACCTCCTGCGCCTCTCCCGGCGCATGATGCTCACCATCAAGTGCAATCTCAGCTTCTCCATGCTGCTCAACTTCGTGGCCATAGTCCTGGCCATGACGGGGGCGCTGGAGCCCGTGGTGGGGGCCCTGGTGCACAACGCCGGCTCGGTGCTGGTGATAATAAACTCCGCCTTTCTGCTCAAGTGGCGGCAAAGGAGATAAGCACAGCTCAATTTGGCCTTTTTTACAAAAAGCCCTTGACAAAACGCGGAAATATGATAATATATTATCCGCGTTTGCGGGCATAGCTCATTTGGCAGAGCGCCACCTTGCCAAGGTGGAGGTAGCGAGTTCGAATCTCGTTGCCCGCTCCAGGCGGTCCCGGCCCCCCGGCCGGGACCGTCCACCTGAGAAGTCCGAAGTGTTGCACGCGTCAGGGCGTGCTGTTTTTATGTCTGGAGGTCAGGATGAGAGCGGACGTAGTGATAGTGGGCGCGGGGCCGGCGGGAATTTTTACCGCATTGGAGATGCTCCGCCGCGGCAGCAAAAAGAAGATAGTGATAGTTGAGAAGGGCCGCGCCCTGGAGGAGCGCCGCTGCCCCAAGGCCAAGACCGGGGTGTGCATGAACTGCAAGCCCGTCTGCCACATCACCACGGGCTTTTCCGGGGCGGGCGCGTTCTCGGACGGCAAGCTCTCCCTCAGCTATGAGGTGGGCGGCGACCTGCCGAACCTGATAGGCGAGCGCTTTGCCCAGGAGACCATCGACTACGCCGACTCCATCTACCTCGAATTCGGCGCGGACGAGCACATCGAGGGCCTGGGCAACGCCGAGCGCGTGCGCCGCATCAGGGCGCGGGCCATCAAGGCGGGCCTCAAGCTGGTGGACTGCCCGATACGCCACATGGGCACGGAGAAGGCGCACGACGTGTACCTGGGAATAGAGAACCACCTGCGCGACAACGGCGTGGAGATGATATTCAACACGGAGTGCTGCGACCTCATAATGGACGGCGACACCTGCCGCGGCGTCCTGCTCAGCGACGGGCACCGGGACTTCGAGCTGCGCGCGGAGCACACGGTGGTGGCCGCCGGCCGCCGCGGGGCGGACTGGCTGGAGAAGATATGCTCCGAGCACGGCGTGGAGCACCAGCCCAGCACGGTGGACATCGGCGTGCGCGTCGAGGTGCGCAACGAGATTATGGAGGAGATAAACGACGTCCTCTACGAGTCCAAGCTCATCGGCTACCCCAAGCCGTTCAAGAACAAGGTCCGCACCTTCTGCCAGAACCCCGGCGGGGTGGTCAGCCAGGAGAACTACGACAACGACCTGGCCGTGGTCAACGGCCACGCCTACAAGGGCGCGGAGCTCAAGAGCCCCAACACGAACCTGGCCATCCTCTGCTCGCACAATTTCTCAGTGCCCTTCAACCAGCCGATAGCCTACGCCCAGAAGGTGGGCGAGCTGACGAACATGCTGGCCAACGGGCACATCCTGGTGCAGCGCTTCGGCGACATACTGGACGGCAAGCGCACCTGGGAGAAGGAGCTCGCCCGCTCCAACGTCAAGCCCACGCTGGTGGACGCCGTGGCGGGCGACATCACCGCCGCCATGCCCTACCGGGCGATGATAAACATCATCAACTTCATCGAGTCCATGGACGAGGTGGTGCCCGGCTTTGCCAGCTATGAGACGCTGCTCTACTCGCCGGAGCTGAAGTTCTACTCCAACAAGGTGAAGATGGACACGCATTTCAACACGAACATCGTGGGCCTACACGCCCTGGGCGACGCCTCCGGCTGGACGCGCGGGCTGATGATGGCCAGCGCCATGGGCGTGCTCATGGGGAGGGAGCTGGCGTAACCGGCCGGCCCGGGCTGTCTCACCGCCATGTTTAAAGAAATCCCCCAGGATATACCCCCGGGCTTTTGTCCGGGGGCTTTTATTTTATAATAGTGTGTGATAAAATCCTCATATCAAGCTAGACAGGAGGCCGCCATGCCGGAATTTCACGTGGTGAGCGAGTACAAGCCCTCCGGAGACCAGCCGGAGGCCATAGAGGCCCTGGCCTGGGGCCTGGAGCACGGGATAGACGAGCAGACGCTGCTCGGCGTCACCGGCTCGGGAAAGACCTACACCATGGCCAAGGTGATAGAGCGCATACAGCGGCCCACCCTGGTGCTGGCGCACAACAAGACCCTGGCCGCCCAGCTCTGCAGCGAGTTCCGCGAGTTCTTCCCGGACAACGCGGTGGAGTATTTCGTCTCCTACTACGACTACTATCAGCCGGAGGCCTATGTGCCCTCGACGGACACCTATATAGAGAAGGACGCCTCCACCAACGAGGAGATAGACCGCCTGCGCCTCTCCGCCACGGCCTCGCTCATAGAGCGGAGGGACGTGCTGGTGGTGGCCTCGGTGAGCTGCATCTACGGCCTGGGCGAGCCGGAGGACTTCGAGGCCATGATGGTGCCCATACGCGTGGGGCAGGAGATTCCGCGCGACGAGCTGCTGAAAAAGCTGATAGAGATACGCTATGAGCGCAACGACATAGCCTTCGAGCGCAACATGATACGCGTGCGCGGCGACGTGCTGGAGGTCTGGCCGGCCTATTATAAGGACAGCGCCATCCGGGTGGAGTTCTTCGGCGACGAGGTGGACCGCCTGAGCGAGATAAACCCCGTGACGGGCGAGATTGTGCGCCGGCTGACGCACATACCCATCTTCCCCGCCAGCCACTATATAACGCCCAAGGAGAAGCTGCAGAGGGCCGTGAAGGAGATACGCCGCGAGTGCGACGAGCGCGTGGCCTATTTCAAGAGCCAGGACAAGTTTCTGGAGGCCCAGCGCATAGAGCAGCGCACCAGCTTCGACATAGAGATGATAAACGAGCTGGGCTACTGCTCTGGCATTGAGAACTACTCGCGGGTAATCTCCGGCCGCGCGCCGGGCAGCGCGCCCATGACGCTGCTGGACTATTTCCCCAAGGACTTTGTGCTCTTCGTGGACGAGAGCCACGTCACGCTGCCGCAGGTGAGGGCCATGTACCGCGGCGACCGCGCCAGGAAGGAGACGCTGGTGGAGTACGGCTTCCGCCTGCCCTCGGCCTTTGACAACCGGCCGCTCAAGTTCGAGGAGTTCCAGCAGCGCATAGGCCAGGCGGTGTATGTCTCCGCCACGCCGGGGGAGTATGAGCGCAGCCGCTCGGGGCAGATAGTGGAGCAGATAATCCGCCCCACGGGCCTGCTGGACCCGGAGATATCCGTCAGGCCCGTGGAGGGGCAGATAGACGACCTGATGGACGAGATAAAAAAGCGCATAGAGCGCGGCGAGCGCACGCTGGTGACCACCTTGACCAAGCGCATGGCGGAGGACCTCTCCGCCTACCTCACCGGCGGCGGCATAAAATGCCGCTATATGCACCACGACATAGGGGCCATCGAGCGCATGGAGATAATCCGCGACCTGCGCCTGGGGGAATTCGACGTGCTGGTGGGCATAAACCTCCTGCGCGAGGGCCTGGACCTGCCGGAGGTCAGCCTGGTGGCCATTTTGGACGCGGACAAGGAGGGCTTCCTCCGCAGCGAGACCAGCCTGATACAGACCATAGGCCGCGCCGCGCGCAACGCCGGGGGCCTGGTGATAATGTACGCCGACACGGTGACGCCCAGCATGCGCGCGGCCATTGACGAGACTGAGCGCCGGCGCAAGAAGCAGGACGAGTACAACAGGGCCCACGGCATAGTGCCGCGGACCATAATCAAGAGCGTCCGCGACATAATAGACACGGGTTCCGGGGCCGAGCGCCCCGCAGAGCGCAGGGACGGCGTGAAGATGACGGCCGCGGAGAAGCGGGAAGAGATAGCCAAGCTGGAGAAGAAGATGCGCGAGGCGGCCAAGATGCTGGAGTTCGAGTACGCCGCCGTGCTGCGCGACCAGCTGATAAAGCTGAGAGGGGAGAAGTGATGAAAAAGCTGAGCGCACTGCTCTGCGCCCTGGCCGCGGCGGCGCTGCTGGCCGTGCTCGCGCTGCGCGTCACCGGCACCCCCGCGCTGCCGGAGAATACGGCCGCGCCGCTGCCCTCGGCGCCGCCTGCCAGCCCGGCGGCCCCCACGGAGGCGCCGGGCACGCCCACTCCCACGCCGGAGCCCACGCCCAGCGTGGCCGAGCTGCTCTTTGCCGGGGACCTCGTAATACACACCTCGCTCACCGACGACGCGGAGACGGAGGACGGCTCCTACGACTTCGCGCCCATGTTCGGGGACGCGGCGGAGCTCGTGGCCTCGGCGGACTACGCCACCTGCTGCCTGGAGGCCGTGCTCACGGGCACGCCGCCCTGGACGGGCTATCCGCTCTTTAACCTGCCGGACGAAATCGCCTATTCGCTGGCCGAGGTGGGCTTCGACCTGGTGAACACGGCCAGCAACCACGCGGTGGACGGCCGGCAGGCCGGCATCACCCGCACCCTGGACGTGCTGGACGCGGCGGGGCTCGACCACGTGGGCACCTATCGCTCGCAGGAGGAGCGCGACGAGAACAGCGGCATACTGGTGAGGGAGATAAACGGCATCTCCGTCGCTTTCCTGGACTTCACCTACGGCACCAACGCCATTCCCGTGGACGGCTTCGAGTACGCGGTCAACGTTTATAACCACGACTACATGACCACCCTGGTTGATGTGAATTACGACATGCTGGACGCGGATATGGCGGCGGCGCGCGCCCTGGAGACGGACGTGATAGCCGTCACTGTGCACTGGGGCGCCGAGTATCTCACCGGGCCCACCCAATACCAGGTTTCCCTGGCGGACTATTTCTTCGCCCAGGGGGCGGACCTGGTGATAGGGGGGCACCCGCATGTGCCGGAGCCGATGGAGCTGCGCACGGTGACGGATGAGAACGGCGAGGAGCGCACCGGATTTTTGGTCTACTGCCTGGGGAACCTGCTCTCCGGGCAGGACAAGCCCTACACCGACCTCACCGCCGCGGTGAGCATAGAGCTGACGAAGGACCCGTATACGGGCGAGACGGCCATCACCGCCGCGGAGTACACGCCCATGGTGATGGTGGACCTCTACGACTACGGCATCACCAGCCAGCCCTGGCGTTTCCGGCTCTGGGATTTGCGCCGGGCGATAAGCGACTACGAGTCCGGGGACGACCGCGGGGTGATGACCCAGGGCATGTACAACAGCTTTTTAAAGGACCTTGAGGACTGCGAGCGCATCTTCGGCTCGCTTGAATTCCCGACGGAGGGGGAACAGACGGCGTGAAACTGATGATTTTGGACGGAAACAGCATAGTGAACCGGGCGTTTTACGGCGTGAGGCCGCTGAACGCGCCGGACGGCACGCCGACGAACGCCGTCTACGGCTTTTTGGCCATACTGCAGAAACTGCTCGACGAGGGCTCGCCGGACTCGCTCTGTGTGGCCTTCGACCTGCCCGCGCCCACCTTCAGGCACCGGCAGTACGAGGGCTACAAGGCCCAGCGCAAGCCCATGCCGGAGGAGCTGGCCGCGCAGATGCCCGTGCTCAAGCGCGTGCTGGACGCCATGGGCGTGAAGCGGCTGGAGGCCGCGGGCTGGGAGGCCGACGACATCCTGGGCACTGCCTCGCGCAAGTGCGCGCTCCGCGGCTGGGACTGTGAGATAGTAACCGGCGACAGGGACAGCTTCCAGCTGATATCCGAGCACACCAGCGTGCTGCATGTCAAGACAAAAATGGGCAAAAATGAGACGGTTTTGTATGATTTGGCCCGTTTTGAGGACGAATACGGCTTTGCGCCGCCGCTGATGGTGGACTTGAAGGCCCTGATGGGGGACGCCTCGGACAACATCCCCGGCGTGCCCGGCGTGGGGGAGAAGACCGCGCTGGACCTGGTGCGACGCTTCGGGAGAGTGGAGGACATCTACGCCGGGCTGGACGGGCTGGACATCAGGGACTCCGTGCGCAGGAAGCTCGAGGCCGGGCGCGAGAGCGCCGCGCTGAGCTATGAGCTGGCCACCATACACTGCGACGCCCCGGTGGAGATAGAGCCGGAGGAGCTGCGCTGGAGCGGCGGCTTCACCCCAGAGCTCTATGAGCTGCTGCGCTCTTTGGGATTCAACCGCTTTATAGAGCGCTGGGGGCTGGCCCCGCAGGGGGGCGCAGAGGCGGCAAAAGCGGGGGAAAACGGGGGCAACAGGGCGGCCCTGCCGCTGCTGGAGGGTGCCGGGACGGCGGACATCCGGCAGGCGGTGGAGGCGGCGGAGTATATAGCCCTCTGCGCCGGCGAGGGGCTCGACGAGCTCACAATCTGCGACGGGAAGGCCATGTACACCTCGCGCTGGGCGGAGGACGGCGAGGGACACCGGGAGGTGCTCGCGGCCGTGTTCTCCCCCCGGGTGAAGAAGGTGGCCCGCGACGTGAAGGACCTCATGCGGCTGCTGCAGGACGAGGGGCTGAGCACGGAGGGCTTCGTGTTCGACACCGCGCTGGCCGGCTATGTGCTGGACCCCACGGAGAGCGGATATGACACCGCCCGCCTGGCCGCGCGCCACCTGGGAGCGGAGCTGCCGGAGGCCCAGGCCCTCTGGGAGCTGTACCCGGTTATGGACTCGGCGCTGGACGCCGCGGGCGGCCGGGCGCTCTATCACGACATCGAACTGCCGCTCTGCTCCGTGCTCGCTCGCATGGAGGAGAAGGGCTTCCTGGTGGACAGGAAGGCCCTGGCCGCCTTCGGCGAGGGGCTCGCCGGGGGCATAGAGCGGCTGCAGCGGAGCATCTGGGAGCACGCGGGGCACGAGTTCAACATCAATTCCCCCAAGCAGCTGGGGGAGGTGCTGTTCGAGGAGCTGATGCTGCCGGCGGGGAAGAAGACCAAGACCGGCTGGAGCACCAACGCCGACGTGCTGGAGAAGCTGGTTGGCAAGCACCCCATAATCTCCGAGATACTCGACTACCGCATGCTCACCAAGCTCAAGAGCACCTACGCCGACGGGCTGCTGAAGGTGATATCCCCCGACGGGAGGATACACACCAGCTTCCGCATGACCGTGACCGCCACGGGGCGCATCTCCAGCACCGAGCCCAACCTGCAGAACATACCCGTGCGGCGCGAGCTGGGCGGGGAGATAAGGAAGATGTTCGTCTCCCCCCCGGGCTGCGTGCTGGTGGACGCGGACTACAGCCAGATCGAGCTGCGCATCCTGGCCCACATCTCCGGCGACGAGACGATGAAAAACGCCTTTTTGAACGGCGAGGACATACACGCCGTCACCGCCTCGCAGGTTTTCGGCGTGCCGCTCGCGGAGGTGACGCCGCTGCAGCGCAGCCGGGCCAAGGCGGTGAACTTCGGCATAGTCTACGGCATCTCCGCCTTCTCGCTGGCACAGGACATAGGCGTCTGGCCCGGGGAGGCCAAGGCCTACATCGACGCCTATCTGGAGAAATACCACGGGGTGCGCGAGTACATGGAGCGGGTGATAGCCGAGGCCAAGGAGCGCGGCTATGTGGAGACGCTCTACGGCCGCCGGCGGCCCATGCCGGAGCTGAAGAGCCCCAACCGCAACACCAGGGCCTTCGGCGAGCGGGTGGCCCGCAACATGCCCATACAGGGCACGGCGGCGGACATAATCAAGCTGGCCATGGTGAACGTGGACCGCGCCCTGAGGGAAGAGGGGCTGAGCGCGCGGCTGATACTGCAGGTGCACGACGAGCTGATAGCCGAGTGCCCCGAGGAGGAGGCTGAACGGGTGAAGGAGCTGCTGGAGCGGGAGATGGAGAGCGCGGCGCGCCTCTCCATACCGCTGACGGCGGAGGCCCACAGCGCCCGCTCCTGGGCGGAGGCACACTGAGATGGTGAGTTTTGAAGAGGCCGGCAGGATGCTGGACGAGGCGGCGGAGGCCCTGCCGCAGGAGATATTCGAGGGGCTGAACGGGGGAGTGAACCTCCTGCCGGCCCGCAAGACGGACCAGAACGGCCTGCTGGTGATGGGCACATACAACGTCAACCAGATGGGCAGGTATGTGGAGATATACTACGGCTCCTTCCGCGCCGCGCACGGCCAGGCGGGGCCGGACAAGTGGCGCCGCGAGCTGACCCGCACGCTCAAGCACGAGCTGACGCACCACATAGAGAGCCTGGCGGGGGACCGCAGCCTGGAGAAGTGGGACGAGAGGCACGTGGCCGAGCTGCTGGCCGGGCTGTGCGAGCCGCTGGAGGCGGAGAGCGTGCTCTTCGTGGACGCGGACGGCGGCGGGCTGGCCCCGCTGGCCGCGGGGCTGTTCCGCCAGGCGCTGAGGGCGGAGGGGGCCGACATACCCTGCGCCTCCGCCGGCGCGCTGGGCGCGGCGGAGCGCGTGAACCCCAGGGCCGTCCGGGCGGCGGAGCTCTACGGGGCGGACATCTCCGGCAGCACGCCGCGGGAGGCCACGGAGGAGCTGCTGGGGGGCTATGACGCCGTGCTCTGCATGACGGAGGCCCAGGCCGACGCGCTGGCAGGGCGCTTTCCCGCCTTCGACGAGCGCATTCTCTGCCTGGGCGAGGAGGACATAGCGCCGCCGCTCATCGACACCCAGGGCGGCTGGAACCGGGCCGCGGGGCGGCTGGCGCCGGAGATAGAGTACCTGCTGGACGAGCTGCTGGGCACGGAGGACGGGGAACATGAGGATACGTGAGGCCGTGCCGGCCGACCTGCGCGCCGTGGCGGAGCTGGAGGGGCGGTGCTTCTCCACCCCCTGGCCGGACTCCGCGCTGCGGTATGCCATGGAGGGCGAGGGCTGCACCCTGCTGGCCGCGGAGACGGAGGAGGGGGCCCTGGCCGGCTACCTGGCGCTGCAGTGCGTGCTGGACGAGGGCTACATAAACAACGTCTGCACCTCGCCGGAGCAGCGGCGGAGGGGAGTGGGCAGCGCGCTGCTGGAGGAGACGCTGCGCCGCGCGCGGGAGAGGGCTCTGGCCTTCCTCACGCTGGAGGTGCGCCGCTCCAATGCGGCGGCCATCGGGCTGTATGGGAAGTTCGGCTTCAAAACCGTGGCCGCGAGGCCCAATTACTACGAGTGTCCCAGGGAGGACGCGCTGATAATGACACTTTATCTGGGAGAGGGACAGACATGATCATACTTTCTGTGGAGACCTCCTGCGACGAGACGGCCGTGGCGCTGGTGCGCGACGGCAGGGAGGTGCTGACGGACCAAATCTTCTCACAGGCCGACCTGCACGCCGTGTACGGCGGCGTGGTGCCGGAGATAGCCTCGCGCAGCCACACCGAGGTCATAAGCTACCTGGCGGAGAGGGCGCTGGAAAAGGGCGGGGTGTCCCGCGCGGAGATAGACGCCGTGGCCGTGACCTACGCGCCCGGGCTCATAGGCGCGCTGCTGGTGGGGGTGAACTTCGCCAAGGCGGCGGCCCTGGCCCTGGGCGTGCCGCTGGTGCCCGTGCACCACATCCGGGGGCACATAGCGGCCAACTACCTGGCCTTCCCGGAGCTGGAGCCGCCCTTCCTCTGCCTGGCCATATCCGGGGGGAACACCATGCTGGTGGATGTGCGCGGCTACACGGACATGCGCGTCCTGGGCGCCACCAGGGACGACGCGGCCGGCGAGTGCTTCGACAAGACGGCGCGTGTGCTGGGGCTGCCCTATCCGGGCGGCAAGCCGCTGGACGACCTCTCCCAGGGCGGGGACGACCGGAAGTATGAGCTGCCCGTGGGGCATGTGGAGGGCATGCCCTATGAGATGAGCTTCTCCGGGCTCAAGACGGCCGTGATAAACCTGGCGCACACGGCCGCACAGCGCGGAGAGGAACTGGACCGGCCCTCGCTGGCGGCCTCCTTCTGCCGGGCGGTGAGCGACAGCCTGGTGCCGCGCACCATGGCGGCGGAGCGGGAGCTGGGCTATGGGAAAATCGCCGTGGCCGGGGGCGTGGCGGCCAACTCGCGCATCCGGCGCGACTTCGCCCGCGCCGCGGAGCGGGAGGGCGTGCAGCTCTATGTCCCGCCGCTGAGGCTCTGCGGCGACAACGCCGCCATGATAGGCGCCCAGGGATACTATGAGTTCCTGGCGGGGAAGCGGGCCGGGGCGGACCTAAACGCCTGCGCCACCATGGAGCTCTGAGCGCCCATGGGCGTGCACGACGGGCACCGCGAGCGGCTCAAACGCCGCTTCGCCGAACACGGGCTGGACAACTTCGACGATGTGAACGTGCTGGAGCTGCTGCTCTTCTACGTGCGGCCGCGGCAGGACACCAACGTCATCGCACACGCCCTGCTGGAATACTTCGGCTCGCTCGACCGCGTGCTGGAGGCCGACATAGCCGACCTGGAGCGGGTGAGCGGCGTGGGGCACGAGACGGCCGTCTATCTGCACCTGATACCTCAGGTCAGCCGGCGGTACATGATGCGCAAGAGCGCTCCGGGAGAGCGGCTGGACAGCACCGAGGCCGCGGGGAAGTATCTGGTGCCCCTCTTCATGCACGAGAGGGACGAGGTGGTGTACATGCTCTGCCTGGACAGCCAGTGCGGCCTGATAAACCGGCGGCTGATGGCCCGGGGGGCGGCCAACTCCGCAGAGGTGAGCACCCGGCAGATTGTGGAGTTCGCCCTCAGCCAGAACGCCAGCAAGGTCATAGTGGCCCACAACCACCCCAATGGCGTGGCCCTGCCCTCCCGCGAGGACGAGCAGACCACGGCCAGGCTGCTCTCCGCCCTGGCGGCGGTGGAGGTGGAGCTGGTGGACCACATCGTGGTGGCGGGAGGGGACTACGTCTCCTTCGCCGAGAGCGGGCTGCTGCGCCTGGGCGAGAGGCGCTAGGGCTGCATCAGAGCCTTCATATGGCGGCCGCGCGGGTAAATCTTGAGTGTTATGTAAACTAAATCCGCCGGAGTTTTCAACATCGGACGGATGAAAGCGCGCCCGCCCGCGCCAAAAGCCGCGCAAACCGGGGGCTGCGGCGGGGGCGGCATGTTCAAAAGTCTGTTGATAATGTTGATAACTCTCTGAATAGAGCTTCCGCCCTTCAGTTATGTCAATGGGTCTGGGGGCGAAAAATGGCGCATTTGAGATGAAATTGTCACTTATGGGGGAGGAAACTGCCCCAGTTGAGCTTAAATATGCGCGCTGCCGGCCCCGCGGTATGAAAGAGGCGGCAAGTTTTGATTCAGTATTACAAAATGTAATCAAAACTGCAACGAATAAAAAGCAGTTGACTTTGAGTTTACACTATGATAAAATTTTCAGGCGCGAAAGCGGCGCGCTGGCATAGCTCAGTCGGTAGAGCAGCTGATTCGTAATCAGCAGGTCGTGTGTTCGAGTCACATTGCCAGCTCCAAACCCGCCGGGCCTGACGTATGTTGGGCCCGGCGCTTTTGCGCTGAGGGGGGAGCGGGATTGGGCATAACAGAGCAGGAGCTAGAGCGGATGGGCGTCATATATGGCGCTCTGGAGCCCATACGCGAGAGGGACGGCGTGCACGTGGCCCGCGTCCGCCGCGCCGGGGAAACGCTCATTATAAAGGCCTTTGAAGGGGGCGGGCAGAGCCGGGAGATAGGCAACTACGCCGTGCTGCGCTCGCTGGGAGTGCCCACGCTGAGGGTGCTGGGCTCCACGGACCGCGCGCTGCTGCTGGAGGACCTGGAAGGGGGCAACTACCGCCCGGGCCGGCCGGAGGACCTGGACGACCCGGAGGCCGCCGCGCTTATCGCCCGCTGGTACCGCGAGCTGCACGGCCGGGGATATGCCCACGTGGAGAGCGCCGGAGAGGGGCTCTACGACGAAAACGACGCCCTGACGGCGGAGAACATCGAGGCCGTGAGGGCGCGGACGGGAGAGCTGCCGGTCTGGCGGCTCATAGAGGCCAACTGGGGCAGAATAAGGGCGGCCATAGACGGCGCGCGGCGGACCCTGACCTACAACGACTTCTACTACACCAACCTGGCGGTGGCGCGCGACGGCTCGTCCGCGCTGATGTTCGACTATGGCCTGCTGGGCAAGGGCTACGCCTACGCCGACATAAGGAACGTCCTCTCGTCGCTCTCCCCGGCGGCGGGCGAGGCCTTCCTGGCCGGGTACGGGCCCTTCGACGCCCGGGAGGAGCAGATAGACGGCGTGGCCAACGTGCTGCTGGGGCTGTGCCAGGCCTATGGGCGCGCGGCGCCGCCGCCCTGGGCGGAGGCGCTGCTCGCGGAGCTGCGCGGCGACATGTACGCGCGCGTGGAGCGGCTCATCGGGGAATAAAAATTTTTTCGCGGAGGATAACTTTTCCGCCCGCCGGGGCGTCTTTATCAGTGAGGGCATAAAAGGAGGCCGGGACATGGATAAGAGAGATAGAGCCAGGCGCCGGCAGCTGGCGGTGCGGCGGGTGGTGGTGTCGGCTATTTGGGCCATAACGCTCTTTTCGCTGACGCTCATAATAGTTCCCGCGGCGCTCTCAGGCAGCGGCTTTGCCTTTGGCAGGGCGGCGCGGGAGACGCAGCGGCCGGCGGCCAGCGCGCGGCCCACAGCCGGGCCCCAGGAGACGCCTGCGGCGCCATCGGAGACTCCGGGCGCCGAAGAGGAGCCCGCCACCTCCCCCGGGGCGGAGGCCGGGGAGCCCGAGACGGCGCCGGAAGAGGACGCCGGGGAGGCGGAGAGCGGGCCCGAGGCCTTTGCCCCGGTGCCGCAGTCGGAGGCCGTGGGGGACGAGTACTTCAAGGACGCCGTGTTCATCGGCAACTCGCGCACCCAGGGGCTGAGGCTCTACTCGGGGCTGAAGGACACCACCTGGCTCTGCAGCGTGGGCCTGAACGTGGAGACGGTGTACACGGACAGGTTCAGCGTTAACGGCAAGGAGCTCTCGGCGGTGGACGCCCTCGCTGAGCTCGCGCCGGGCAAGCTGTATATAATGCTAGGGCTCAACGAGCTGGGCTGGAAGAGCACCGACCTCTTCGCCGAGAAGTACGGCGGGATAATCGACGCCGCGCTGGCCGCCAACCCGGACTGCGTGGTGTATGTGCAGTCCATACTGCCGGTGAGCGCGGGCCAGGACGCCGCCGGCACCTGGTGCAACAACTCAAATGTGAACAAGTTCAACTCGCGGCTGATGCTCCTGGCGGAGGAAAAGGGCGTGAACTACCTGAACGTGGCCTCCGCCGTGGCGGGGGAGGACGGACGGCTGCCCGGGGGCTCCACGCCCGACGGGATACATCTGACGCCCAACTGCTGCGTGGACTGGCTCAACTATCTGAAAACACACACGGTCACGGAGGATGAAGCATGAAAAAGGCCATCACACTCATAGTCTGCATGGCGCTGACGGCGGCGCTGCTGGCGGCCTGCGGCGCACAGCCGGCGGAGCCCGACCTGGACGAGCTGGCCTTTCAGCTGAGGGACAGCGCCGGCTTCGGCGAGGAGATGTACCTGCTGGACGAGGGCATAGCCCGCGAGCTCTACGGCCTGGGCACGGACGCCAGCTGCGTCGCCTGGTCCGGGGCCGGGGCCACCGCGGAGGAGCTGGCGGTATTTGAGACGGCGAGCGCCGGGGACGCCCAGGAGCTGCTGGAGCGGCTCTGGGAGCGCAACGAGTCGCGCATCGCCGACTACGGCTCCTATCTGCCGGACGAGGTGCCCAAGCTGGAGAACTCGCTGATACTGGCGGAGGGGCGCTTCGTGCTGCTCTGCACCGCGCAGGACTCCTCCGGAGCGCGGCAGCTGTGGAAGGCGACTTTCGGGGGATAGACGCAGACTGAGAGGGTAGTGGGGAGCCTTGGGCCGCATAACGTTTGAGGAATACGCCTCATTCATAAAGCAAAATCAGGAGCGAGCATACCGCCTGGCCTACGGCTACCTGCGGGAGCGGGAGGATGCGCTGGACGCGGTACAGGCCGCCGTGGAGCGCGGACTGCGCCGGCTGGACTCACTGCACGACATGGAGAAGCTGCGGCCCTGGTTCACACGCATACTGGTCAACGAGTGCCTGGACGCCCTGCGCCGGCGGAAGCGGCGCGGCACCGAGAGCCTCAGCGAGACGGCGGAGCTGGCCGCGCCCGGCGGCCCGGAGGCCCGCCCGGAGGTCCTGGCGGCCTACGAGGCCATCGGCCGGCTGCCGCCGAAGCTGAAGACGGTGGTCATGCTGCGTTTCTTTGAGGACATGAAGCTCTCCGAGATAGCGGAGAGCACCGGCTGTACGTTGAGCACGGCCAAGGCCAGGCTCTACAAGGCGCTCTCCCTGCTCCGGCTGGAGCTGGAGGAGGACGAGGAGGGATGAGAGTGAAAAAGGAGCTCAGGGACATCTACATGGCCACGGAAGCCCCACCGGAGCTGGGAGCGGCGGTGGACGGCGCCCTCGGGAGGGCGCGCGCATCGCGCGAGCGGGCAAGGCGCCGCGCCCGCATCTTCGCGCGCACCACGGCGCCCCTGGCGGCGGCCTGCGCGGTGTTTATACTGCTGCTCAACACCGTGCCCACCTTCGCCGCGGCCATGCAGGAGCTGCCGGTCGTGGGCGGGCTCTGCCGCGTGCTGACCATAGACAGCTATCACCGGGAGGATGGCGCCAGCGTGGTGGATGTGCAGCTGCCGGCCATAGACGCGGGGGAGAACGGCTGGACGGAAGAGGTGAACGAACTCATCCGCCAGACGGTGGACGCCGAGGTGGCGGACTCCGAGCAGAGGGCTAGGGAGTATTACGAGGCCTACACGGCCACGGGCGGAGATCCGGAGGAGTATATCCCCATGCGGGTGCGGGTGGACTACGAGGTCTACTGCGCGGAGGAGGGAGTGCTGTCCTTCGCCGTCATCAAGACGGAGAGCAGCGCCTCGGTGTACTCCAGCTTCCACTACTACAATTACGACCCGCGCAGCGGAGGGGCGCTGACGCCGGAGGACCTGCTGGGCGCGGACTGGCGCCAGAGGGCCGGGGAGGCCGTGGAGCACGGACTGGCGGCCCTGCCCGAGGATGAGCGCGCGATGCTCTGGGACGACGCCGACATAGGCGCCGCCATAGAGAGCTCGTCGAGCTTTTACGTCGACGGGGAGGGGCGTGTGGTGCTGGTGTTTGACAAGTACACGCTGGGGGCCGGCGCGCTGGGCCGGCTGGAGTTCCCGCTGGGCTGAGAGAAAGAGAAAAAGAGCTCCGCGGAATCAGAACGATTCCGCGGAGCTCTTTTGGCAGCGGGAGAAGGATTCGAACCCTCACATACGGAGTCAGAGTCCGCTGTGCTACCTTTACACAATCCCGCTATGCGAAGAATATTATAACTGTTCTTTGCGCTTTGTCAAGAGAAATCTTCAGCTTTTCGGAAAAAAGTTGGCGGAGCGGGGAAAAACAGCGGCTTTTTCACAAAAAAGCCCTTGCGCTATGGGCGGCGGTCTGCTATAATACTGGAGCATTACGCACGGACGGGCGATCCCCGGCCCCGTGGCCGCAGGGCCGGGCCGTGGGGAGATGACCCCGCCGGAGGTAATAACGAAATAAAGGGAGGAAAACAAAAATGGCAGTCGTATCTATGAAACAGCTCCTGGAGGCCGGCGTGCACTTCGGCCACCAGACCCGCAGGTGGAACCCCAAGATGGCGGAGTACATCTACTGCGAGCGCAACGGCATCTATATCATCGACCTGGCCAAGACCGTCAAGAAGCTGGAGGAGGCCTATAACTTCGTCCGCGAGCTGGCGGAGAACGGGCAGAACATCCTCTTTGTCGGCACCAAGAAGCAGGCGGCCGACGCCGTGAAGGAGGAGGCCGAGCGCGTCGGCCAGTACTACGTCAACGCCCGCTGGCTGGGCGGCATGCTGACCAACTTCAAGACCATGCGCACCCGTATCGACCGCCTGGCCCAGCTGGAGAAGATGCAGAACGACGGCACCTTCGACATGCTGCCCAAGAAGGAAGTCATGAAGCTCATGGGCGAGATGGCCAAGCTGGAGAAGTACCTCGGCGGCGTGAAGGACATGAAGAAGCTGCCCGGCGCCCTCTTCGTCATCGACTCCCGCAAGGAGCACAACGCCATCGCCGAGGCCCGCAAGCTGCACATCCCCATCATCGCCATAGTCGACACCAACTGCGACCCCGACGAGGTCGATTACGTCATCCCCGCCAACGACGACGCCATCCGCGCCATCAGGCTCATCAGCTCCACCGTGGCCAACGCCGTGCAGGAGGGCCACCAGGGCGCCGACGCCGCCGAGGCCGCCGTGGCGGAGGACAAGGACGCCGCCGAGGGCGACGCCGAGTAATCAGCAGCACCCACACCTGATATTTTACGGAAGGATTGATATAAATGGGCTTCACAGCAGCAGATGTTAAGAACCTCCGCGAGATGACCGGCGTCGGCATGATGGACTGCAAGAAGGCTCTTGCCGAGTCCGACGGCGACATGGACAAGGCCGTTGAGTGGCTGCGCGAGAAGGGCCTGGCCGCCGCGCAGAAGAAGGCCGGCCGCATAGCCGCCGAGGGCATGGCCTACGCCTGGGTCTGCCCCGACTGCGGTGTCGGCTCCATAGTCGAGGTCAACGCCGAGAGCGATTTCGTGGCCAAGAACGACCTCTTCGTCGAGTTCGTCCACAATGTGGCCCAGGTGGTGGCCAAGGAGAATCCCGCCGACCTCGACGCCCTGTTCGCCTGCAAATACCCCGGCGGCGACAAGACCGTCCTTGAGGAGCAGAACGACAAGGTGCTCGTCATCGGCGAGAACATCAAGGTCCGCCGCTTTGCCCGCTATGACACGGGCCTGAATATCCCCTACGTCCACATGGGCGGCCGCATCGCCGTGCTCATGAATCTCGAGGTGGGCGAGGGCTTTGAGAAGAACGAGACCATCGCCGAGCTGGGCAAGGACCTCGCCATGCAGGTCGCGGCCTTGAATCCCGAGTTCCTGGACAAGAGCCAGGTCTCCGAGGAGTTCATCGAGAACGAGAAGCGCGTCCGCCTGGCCCAGGCCAAGGAGGACCCGAAGAACGCCAAGAAGCCCGACGCCATAATCGAGAAGATTGTCATGGGCGGCCTGGCCAAGTATTACAAGGAGATCTGCCTCCTGCAGCAGCCCTTCGTCAAGGACGACAAGGTCTCCGTGGAGGAGCACGTCGCCGCCGTGGCCAAGGAGCTGGGCACGACCATCGCCGTCAAGGCCTACACCCGCTTTGAGAAGGGCGAGGGCATCGAGAAGCGCCAGGACGACCTCGCCGCCGAGGTCGCCAAGCTGGTAAAGTGAGATAAATTTGCAAAACCGCCCGCGGCATGCCGCGGGCGGTTTTTATATGGAGGACGGATATGACTGAGAGGGAAAAAATGGAGCGCGGGGAGCTTTTCGACCCGGAGGCCGACGCGGAGATGCGCCTGGCGCGAAGGCGCTGCGCGGAGCTGTGCTACGAGTATAACCGCACGGCGCCCTGGGAGGAGAAGCGCAGGGCGGAGCTCCTCGGGCGCATGATCGGGCAGCTGGGCAGGGGCGCCGTGTTCACTCCCCCGTTCTGGTGCGATTACGGCAGCAATATATCCGTGGGAGACGGGTTTTACTCGAACCACAACGTGTATTTCACGGACGGGGTGGCCATAACCATAGGCGACCATGTGCTGATAGGCCCCAACTGCTGCCTGACCACGGCGGAACACGCTCTTGATCCTGTGCAGCGCGCCGCCGGGCTGGAGTATGCCCGGCCGATAAGGATAGGAGA
The DNA here is from genome assembly GCA_944385765.1 of uncultured Oscillospiraceae bacterium. GTDB lineage: Bacteria > Bacillota > Clostridia > Oscillospirales > Oscillospiraceae > Scatomorpha. The sequence goes on along the minus strand of CALWYL010000012.1, from coordinate 3,505 downwards.
CAACGTCTGGATAGGCGCGGGCTGCACCGTCCTGGCGGGCGCGGAGATAGGGGACAACAGCGTCATCGCCGCGGGCAGCGTGGTAAAGGGGAAAATACCGCCCAACGTCGTCGCGGCGGGCGTGCCCTGCCGGGTGCTCAGGCGCCTGGAGGACTGAGCGGCCGGGGGAAAGTTTTGATTGCCAAGCGATGGCGCGGATGATAAGATTGTCCATAGAGACTGCGGAGGTGGAGGATATGGCCGAGTTTTCCCGCGAATACCTGGAGCTGCTGGCGGAGAAATACCCCAATGAGCCGGCGGTGAGCTCTGAGATAGTCAAGCTCAGCGCCGTGCTGTCCCTGCCCAAGGGCACGGAGCACTTCATAAGCGACCTGCACGGGGAGTACGCCGCCGTGCGCCACATATTGAACAACTGCTCGGGCGTCATCCTGGAGAAGGTGCGGCGCCTGTTTGAGCCCGCGCTGGGCGAGGAGCGCTGCCACGCCCTCTGTTCCGTCATCTATTACCCCCGCGAGGCTCTGAATGTGCTGAGAGAGCGGGGAGAGCTGGACGCCGGGCGGCTGAGAGAGACGCTGGAGAGCCTGCGGACCCTGGCTGAGACCCTCTCGGGCAAATACACGCGCAGCTATGTGCGGCGGCAGATGCCCGCCGACTGGGCCTTCGTCCTGGACGAGCTGCTGCACCTGCAGCGCGACGAGGACGCCAATCAGCTGCGCTACCACGACGCCATAGTGCGGGCCATAATAGAGAACGGCTCGGCGGAGGACGTGATAACGGCCCTGGCGGAGCTCATAAAGCGCCTGGCGGTGGACCGGCTGCACGTGGTGGGCGACATCTTCGACCGCGGGCCGGAGCCGGCGCGCATCATCGACCTGCTGATGGAGCGGGACAGGCTGGACATACAGTGGGGCAACCACGACATACTCTGGCTGGGCGCGGCGGCGGGCAGCCCCGCCTGCATCTTCACCGTGCTGCGGATAACCCTGGAGTACGGCAACGAGAACACGCTGGAGCGGAGATACGGAGTGTCGCTGCGGCCGCTGGTGGATTTCGCCGGCGCCGTATACGGCGGGCGGGACAAGGCCACGGTGGTGCACGCCCTCTCCGTGCTGGGCTTTAAGCTGGAGGGGCAGGTCATCATGCGCCACCCCGGCTATGAGATGGACGACAGGCTGATGCTCAACAGGATAGACTATGGGCGCGGCACGGTGGAGCTGGACAGCGGCGTCTATCCCCTGCAGCGCACCGACCTGCCCACGGTGGATCCCGCCGCTCCCTACCTCCTCACGGGGGAGGAGGGCGCGCTGGTGGAGGAGTATGTCTCCGCCTTCCGCGAGAGCCAGCCGCTGCGGCGGCACCTGGACTTCATCTACCGCAGGGGCAGCACATATCTCTGCTGCAACGGGAACCTGCTCTACCACGGCTGCATACCCATGACGCCGGAGGGGCAGTTTGCCCGGGTGCGCCACGGCGGCAAGTGGTATTCCGGCCGGGCGCTGATGGACTACGCCGACATCATAGTCAAGTCCGCCTGGGCGAGGGGCGACGAGAGCGCCCTGGACATGATGTGGTACCTCTGGTGCGGGCGCAACAGCCCCTTCTCTGGGCGGGAATTCCACACCTTCGAGCGCGCCATGGTGGAGGATAAGAGCACCTGGGTCGAGCCGCGCAACCCCTATTTCGACCTCTGGGAGGACGTGGGCGCAGTGAAGCTCATACTGGAGGAGTTCGGCCTGGACCCGGAGACGGGGCACATCATCAACGGGCACACGCCTGTGAAGGCCAGAAAGGGCGAGAGCCCCATCAAGGCCGGGGGCAGGCTGTTCATCATCGACGGCGGCTTCTGCAAGGCCTATCAGGCCACCACGGGCATTGCCGGGTACACCCTCATATACAGCTCGCACGGCATAAGGCTGAAGAGCCACCGCCCGTTTGAGGGCGTGGCCAAGGTGCTCAGCGAGAACGCCGACATGGAGAGCGACAGCGTGGAGGTGGAGAGCTTCCCGCGCCGGCGCTATATCGAGGACACGGACGAGGGCGGGCAGCTGCGGCGCCGCATAGAGGCCCTGAGAGCGCTGCTGGAACTCTACAGGAGCGGCGAGCTGCAGCAGACATAAAAAATTTGATTGTGGTATTGACTTCGGGCCGAGAGTGTGCTATTATAACAAGGCTCAATATCGCGGGGTGGAGCAGTCCGGTAGCTCGTCGGGCTCATAACCCGAAGGTCAGTGGGTTCAAATCCCCTCCCCGCAACCATAGAAAAACCCAGTGATTGCAAGGCTTTGCGGCCTCGGCCACTGGGTTTTCTTTTTGCTTAGAGAGGGCAAAAGCGGGACTTTAGCGGGACTGTGCCCTGATTTGCTGTACTGTGGGCATAAAAGAACGGCCCAGGCTCTCCAGGCCCAGACCGCTCTATGTGATAGGTTTACTTGTACTTTCCGGCGCAGGCCAGAATAATCATGACTGGCAGCGCCAGAATAAAGAAGATAATCATAAAGCCCACCCCCTTGCCTCTATGGTATCACTACGCCTGTTTCCTGTAAAGCAGATTGTTCAGGGTGTCGCTTGCCTTTTCGTCGCTCTTGGCAAGCACATGGCTGTAAATATCCAGCGTGGTTGAAACTTTGGCGTGTCCCAGCCGCTTTGAAACGGTGAGAATGTCCACGCCCTGGGCGATCAATAGACTGGCCTGTGTGTGCCGGAATTTGTGCGGGTGGATAGGCGGCAAGTCGTGGCGTTTGGAGAATTTGTAAAGCCAGTCTGTGGGGCTGTCCGGGTGCATCGGCCCGCCGTTCTCCGCCGTCAGAACATAGCCGGAGGGAGTGATCCCCAGTTTTAGGAATGTGGCTGCCTGCTCCGCCCTCCAGCGCTTCAGAAGGGCCATAACAGAGGGTGAAACGGAAACATAGCGGTTTTCCCCCGTCTTTAGCGTGGTGCTGATTGCTCCGCTCTCCGGCGTGTAAACACGGTTTTCACAGAGATATAGCTTGTTTTCCGTCCAGTCTATATTCTCCCAGCGCAGGCCCATGATCTCGCCACGGCGGGCACCTGTGGCAATCAAAAGCTGCACACAGACTTGCCACTTCAACGGCTCCGTCTCCAGTGCCTTTAGAATGGCCTGTACTTCCTCCACTTCAAAAGCGTCCATTTCATGCTTTTGCAGTTTGGGCGGCGTGGCCCGCTCCGCCGTGTTGAATGGGATCAACTGCTCTTTCACCGCCTGGGCCAGTATGGTGCTGATAACCCTATGATGTTCCACAATGGTTTTTGCAGATAATCCGCCGCCGGTTTTCTTGTTCTGCCCCGGCTCCGCCAGCTTTGCATACAGGCGGTTCAAATGGTCGGGCCGGAGGTCTTGCAGCTTGATAGGGCCGATTTCGGCGTTGATCCGCTTCAGCATATCCTTGTAGCGGACAGCGGTTTTCACCTTTAGGCCGTTGCGCTCTTTCAGTTCCACCACATAAGCGGCGTACTTCTCAAAGGTCGGCTTTTCAATGGAAACTTG